>NZ_JBFAKY010000029.1:0-63186 GCF_040656015.1 Promicromonospora sp. NPDC050249
GGGGGGGGGCCGCCCGCCCCCCGGGGCGCCCCGCCCCCCCCCGCCCCCCGCCGCACCCCCCCCCCACCACCGGATCAGGTCAGCCTCTGTTCCTGCTGAGGCTCAGGGTCAGGCCTGGGTCAGGCTCAGCGTCAGCCGAGGGCCGAAGCCTTCTCGACGGCCTCGTCCCATGCCTCGTCGGCGCTCTGCGACTTCGTGACGTCGACACGGTTGAGCGCGTTGGTGACCTCGTCACGGATGGCGAAGTAGTTCGCGCCCTTGAAGGGTGCGCTGTCGATGCTCTGGGCGCGGGCGGCGAAGATCTCGCCCACCGGAGCGTCGTTGAAGAACGGGTTGGTGAAGCTCTGGACGGCCTCGGACTCCTGCGCCTCGACCTGCGACGGGAACGTGCCCGCCGACTCGAAGAACCGGGTCTGCTGCTCGGGCGCGGTGAGCCACGCGGCGAGCTCCTTGGCCGCCTCGGCGTTCTCGCCCGAGGCGGGGACGGTCAGGAACGAACCGCCCCAGTTGCCGCCGCCACCGGGGAAGACGTTGGCGACGTCCCAGCCCTCGACGCCACCGGCGCGCTCCTCGACCGGACCGGTCATCCAGGCCGGGCAGATCATCGTGGCGAACGCGTCGTTCTGGAAACCGGCGTCCCAGTCACCCTCCCACTGCACGAGACCTGCCGACAGGCCGTCCTCGACTGAGGCGGCGATCTCGTCGTAGATGTCCTTGACCTCGGTGTTGTCCGCGAGGGGCTTGGGCTCACCGGTCTCTGCGTCCTCGAACGCCTCGGGGAGCTGGTTGACCATGCCCTGGAAGGTGCCACCGACGCTGTCGTACCAGGCGGCGTCGGACTCCTTCACGAAGTCACGGCCCACGGCGAAGTAGTCCTCCCACGTGGCGTCCTCGCCACCGAGCAGCTCGGCGACCTCTTCGCGGTCGGTCGGCAGGCCGGCCTCCTCGAACAGGTCGGAGCGGTAGCAGATCGCCTCGGGACCGATGTCGGTGCCGTAGCCGATGACCTTGCCGTCGGGCGTCGTCGCCTGCTGGACCTTCCAGTCCACCCAGCGGCCCTCGAGCTCGGGGTCGGCCAGGTCGGTGAACAGGTCCGGGTACTGCGTGAGCTCCGGCAGCCAGTCGACCTCGATGGCCTCGATGTCAGCCAGCCCCTCGCCACCGGCGGCGAGCTTGGTGGTCAGGTTGGTGCGAGCGTCGTCGCTGGTGGCCGCCGTGACGTGCTCGACGGTGACGTTCGGGTGCTCCTCCTGGTACTCGGCGAGCACCTCGTCCGTGTAGCCGAAGTTGTTGAACGTCGCGACCTTCAGCGTGATGGGGCCGTCGTCCGCGGTGTTCTCTCCGTCGGATCCTTCGTTGGACCCACCACAGGCGGTGAGGGCGAGGGCGACGACGGCGGCACCGGCGGTCGCCTGGAGGGTGCGCGCGGCGGCGCGCCGTGTGGGTCGGGTACTGCTCAGCACTGGGGACTCCCTTGTCGTGCGGTCTGGGGCTAGCGGTCAAGCTCAGTGCGGTCGCGTCACGTGCGGGCACGTCTGCGTACCGGCGCTGGAAGCGCTCCCACAAGCAAGTGTGGTAGCGCTCCCACGGGCACTGATCGTTGCGCCGTCCACCGGGTCGTGTCAAGACGGGTAGCGGGCGAAGACTGTCTGTCTCACTCCTGGACGCGGAAGTCCGCGACGGTCTGCACTGCCTGGTTCCAGGCGATCTCCGGGCCGCTGCTACCGGTGTCGACCGCGGTCAGAGCGTTGTTCACCTCGTCGCGGATCGCGAAGTAGTACGGGCCCTTGTACGGGGCGCCGTCGATGGACTGCGCCCGGGCCGTGAAGATCTTGCCCACCGGGGCGTTGTTGAAGAACTTGTTGGTGTAGCCCTGGACGGTCTCGGAACCCTGCGCCTCGATCTGCGACGGGAACGCGCCGGCGGCCGTGAAGGCCTGCGTCTGCTGCTCGGGTGCGGTGAGCCATGCGGCGAGCTCCTTCGCCTCCTCGGTGTACGCGCCCGCTGACGGCACCGCCAGGAACGAGCCGCCCCAGTTGCCGCCGCCGCCGGGGAAGACGTTGGCGACGTCCCAGCCCTGCACACCCGCGGAGTAGGACTCGATCGGGCCCATCATCCAGCCAGGGCACAGCATGGTCGCGAAGGCGTTCGACTGGAAGCCTGCAGCCCACTCGGGCGACCACTGCACGAGGCCGGCCGAGAGCCCGTCGTCGATCGCCCCGGTGATCTGGTCGTAGACCGAGCGGACCTCGTTGTTGGTCGAGAGATCGGTGGGCAGCTGCGTCGCCGGGTCCTCGAACGCGGCGGGAAGCTGGTTGACCATGCCCTGGAACGTGCCGGTGGCGCCGTCGAACCAGGCGACGTCGGACTGCTCGGCGAACTGGCGGCCCACCTCGAAGTAGCGCTCCCAGGTAGCGTCCTTGCCGCCGAGCAGGTTGGCGACCTCTTCGCGGTCTGTCGGCAGGCCGGCCTGCTCGAACAGGTCCGCGCGATAGCAGATGGCCTCGGGACCGATGTCGGTGCCGTAGCCGAGGAGCTTGCCGTCCGGCGTGGTGGCCTGCGCCACCTTCCAGTCCACCCAGCGCTTGGTGACGTCGGGGTCGGTCAGGTCCTCGAAGAGCTCGGAGTGCTGCATCAGCTCGGGCATCCAGTCGACCTCTGCGGCCACGATGTCCGCGAGCTCGGCGCCGTCACCCGTGGTGAACGCCTTGAGCATCTGCAGACGGGCCTCGTCCGACGTGGGGGCCACGATGTGCTCGACCGTGACGTTCGGGTGCTCCTTCGTGTACGCCGCGAGCAGCTCGTCGGTGTACCCGAAGTTGTTGAACGTCGACACGGTCAGCGTGATCGGGGCGTCCTC
Source organism: Promicromonospora sp. NPDC050249 (assembly GCF_040656015.1). Classification (NCBI taxonomy): domain Bacteria; kingdom Bacillati; phylum Actinomycetota; class Actinomycetes; order Micrococcales; family Promicromonosporaceae; genus Promicromonospora; species Promicromonospora sp. NPDC050249. The sequence goes on from NZ_JBFAKY010000029.1 coordinate 2,861, forward strand.
GTCGCCTCCGTCGCCCGCCGGGCTCTGCCCCAGGAGCGAGCCGCAGGCGGTGAGGGGCAGGACGAAGGCCGTGAGCGCGGCGAGGGCCACGCGTCGGGGGGCGACGGTCCGGCTTCGGACCGGTCCGTTTTTGCTGGGCACTGGGACTCCTCGTGATCGTGACTCGTGTGTGTCGGGGCTTGAAAGCGATATCAGAGCACAAAGTTGCCCACATCCGACACGAATGTTCGCTCAGGTTCTAGCACTCGCCGCCCGAAAAGGGCAGGGGTTGAAGCCATACTGCAGCATTGGGGTGTTCGCGACGGCGGGGCTGCGCCAGGACCGGGGACGGGTTGGCAAGGGTGGCGCCACGGTAGCGGTGCCCACGGCCACCGTGCGGAGGGCGCCCATGGTGGGGCGTCCGGAGCGGGACGGCTCAGGCCGTACCGGTGCGCTTGCCGGCGAGCCAGTCACGGCCGGCCTCCGCCTCGGTCTCGAGGGTCGTGCGCACTGCGCTGACCGCGGCCTCCTCGATCACCGAGCCGAAGAGCGGCACCGTCGCCCGCACGTCGCCCGCATAGACGAGACGCGTCCCGCCGTCGGGCAGCGTGGTGAGGGTTGCCGTCGCGGTGACCCGAACCGGCGCGCCCATGATCTCGACGGCCACCGTGCCGGTGCGCCGGCCCTCCGAAGCCGCCTCCCAGGCCTCGGCCTGGCGGATCTCGAGGTGGGCGCCCACGAACGGGCGTGCCTGCACGGGGATGATGTCGGTCGGCAGGGTGCGGCGTACCACCACGGTGAACCCGGTTGCCGCCGTACCCGTGACGTCGGCCTGCTCGACCACACCGTTCACGGATCCGGTGGAACGCTGGGCGCGCCATCGCACGAACGACTCGTCGGCGAGCATCGTGGAGACGTCGTCGATGTTCGCGGGGAACGTCAGGTCCACTGTCAGGTGCACGGGCTTTTCCTCCTCGCGACGACGGGGCATGCCGGTGGTGGAACTCTAACCCGACACGTTGCGTGCGTCCGATACGTACCGGTGACATCGCGGCCTGAGGTGTGCACAGGGCCCGCAACGGGCTGTGCACAGGGCCCGCAACGGGCAACGGCCGGTTCCGGCATAGGCTGGGGCGCGTGTCCGCGATGAGTGACCTGATCCTTGAGCACGCCGATCTCGAGCCCGCCGACGTCGAGTGGCTGCATCTGCTGGTCGGCGACTGGCAGGTGGTCTCGGACCTGGCGTTCGCGGACCTGGTGCTGTGGCTGCCCACCGACGACGGGCGGTTCGTCGCGATCGCGCAGTGCCGTCCCTCGACGGGCGCGACCGTGCACTACGACGACATCGTCGGCTCCTTCGCGCCGGAGGGGCAGCGACCGCAGCTCGCGAAGGCGATGGCCGAGGCCAAGGCGCAGCGGGCCAGGGAGCCGCGCTGGTTCGGCGCGTACGCGGTGCGCGAGGAGGCGGTCCCCGTCGTCCACAAGGACACGGCGATCGCGGTGATCGCGCGGCAGACCAACCTGGGCTCGGGCCGCACCCCGTCGCGCCTCGAGCTGAACTACGTCGAGGCCGCGGACGACCTCGTGGCGATGATCCCGCGGGGCGAGTTCCCGCTGCCGAACGCGGCGACGGGGTCCAGGCGCGGTGCGCCCCGCGTCGGTGACGGCCTGATCCGCCTCAACTCCGAGGGCGAGGTCCTGTACGCGAGCCCGAACGCCCTGTCGTGCTTCCACCGGCTCGGTGTCATCGGCCCGCTCGTGGGGCAGTCGCTCGTCGAGGTCACCGCCGACATGGTCGAGCAGCTGAAGCCCGTCGACGAGTCGCTGCCGCTCGTCGTGATGGGCCGCGCGCCGTGGCGCACGGACATCGAGGCGCACGGGGTGTCGCTGTCGCTGCGCGCGATGCCGCTGACGGACCGTGGTCAGCGCATCGGCGCCGTGCTGCTGTGCCGTGACGTGTCCGAGCTGCGGCGGCGCGAGCGGGAGCTGATCACCAAGGACGCGACGATCCGAGAGATCCACCACCGGGTCAAGAACAACCTGCAGACGGTGTCGGCGCTGCTGCGGCTCCAGGCCCGGCGGATGGACGTTCCGGCCGCGAAGGAGGCGCTCGAGGAGGCCATGCGGCGGGTCTCGACCATCGCGCTGGTGCACGAGAGCCTCTCCCAGACCCTGGACGAGCAGGTCGAGCTCGACGACATGGTCGGCCGGGCGCTGCGCCTCACCGCCGACGTCGCCTCGGCCGGGACCTCGGTCCGTACGGTGCGCACCGGTTCGTTCGGCATGGTGCCTGCGCAGGACGCGACGCCGCTCGCGCTGGTGCTCACGGAGCTGGTCACCAACGCGGTGGAGCACGGGTTCGTCGGCCGCACGGTGGGCACCATCAACATCGGCGTGGAGCGAGAGAACTCGGCCCTGCGGGTGGTCGTGGCCGACGACGGCATCGGGCTGCCACAGAACGGTGGCGAGGGCGGGCGAGGCCCTGGCAGCGGCCTGGGCACCCAGATCGTGCGCACGCTGGTCACCAACGAGCTCGGGGGCACCATCGAATGGTCGACCCGCGAGGGTGGCGGCACGCAGGTGGAACTGCAGCTCGTACTGCGCGTGGCCGATTCGTCGCGGTCCTGAGCCGGGTGTTCTGAGCGCCGCACCGCGGCATCCGGGTGGGCGGCTCAGGACGCGCGACATTCGGACGTGCGGCATTGGGGCGTGCGACATTCGGCGCGCAGTTCAGGCGCACCTTGGGTACAACCGAAAAGAAATGACGCGAGCCGCGCCCGAGCGAAGGGGGAGTGCTCAGGCGCGGCTCGCGGAGAAGCTGTGGTGCGGAGGTCAGCCCGCGCGACGAGCGCGTGCGGTGCGACGCTTGAGCGCGCGGCGCTCGTCCTCGCTCATACCGCCCCAGACGCCGGCGTCCTGGCCGGACTCGATAGCCCACTTGAGGCAGGTATCGACGACGTCGCAGCGACGGCACACGGCCTTGGCCTCCTCGATCTGCAGCAGGGCGGGGCCCGTGTTACCGATCGGGAAAAACAGTTCGGGGTCCTCTTCGAGGCATGCTGCGCGGTGGCGCCAGTCCATGGTCACGTACTCCTTGGAAGGAACTACCCGCCGTCCGGCTCGCCAAGTGGGAGCCTCGTCGTCGTGCGTCTGGGGCGCACAGGTCTGGTTGTGGACCGGATTCCGGTCCCTGTGCGCCAGGCGACAACCGACGGGGGTTTGTTCGGGGTGTGGTGGCTTGCTGCGTCTAGGTTCACACGCTCGTGAACGCTCGCACAAGGGGTTACGGCGAAGTTTCTTCGCCGTGAACCCTGAGGTATCCGTCACACTATTGTGAATAAGCCGCTCACCAGTATCCTAGTCCGTCATGCCAGTACTGAAAGCCTTTTTCGCGCGCCGTGTCCCGGTGTTTCTTCGTGCCCTCGTGATCGGCGTCCTGATCGAGGTGACCGGCCTCGTTGCTTTCGCCGCGGTGTTACTTGGTGAACTTTTTACTGGGGGTTCCTCCTCACTCGGAGTGAGCCTCTTTCTGGTTTTCTTCCTCCTGGGTGTTGCCTGGGTTCTCGTTGTGTCCTGCCGGGCCCTTCTCGCGGGACGTCGTTCAGGCCGCGGACCCGTCGTGACCTGGCAGCTCTTTCAGATCGTCGGTTCGGTCGCGGCGATCGGCAGCGGCACCGGGGTCTCCGTCCCGGGTGGGTGGACGGCTCTCACGATCGCTGTGGTAGTGGGCGGTCTGCTCATGACGCCCTCCGTCGTGGAAGCGACGTCGGCGACCGGCTCCGAGGACTGATCCGGGGCTCCAGCACCTGGCAGAGCACGGGTTCGCCCCGGCCGCACCAGGCCGCACGGCCCGGTGGGCCACCCGATCCGGCGAGCGCCACGGGCGCCCCGAGCACCACGTCTGCCGCGCGGTCCGTGCCGAGCAGCACCAGCCGCGGCCCTACCCGCGCCGCCAGGCCGCCCACCGACGGGCCGTCGGCCGCGAGCGCGAACGCCACCTGTGACCGCAACGCCGCTGGTGGCAGGGCGCCGCGGACGTCCTCTGCCGCGTCGACGAGCACCAGCGTGCGGTTCGGGCCGGTGTGGGTGTCGGGGGCTGCGACGACGGATGCGGCGGCGAGCACGCCGGCGACAGCTCCGGCGTCGTCCGGGCGGACGGTCCCTCCGTAACCGGGAAGGCGCTCGAGGGGCGCGAGCGAGCGGGGGTCGCGTGCGATCCCTCGTACTGCCCAGCCCTGTTGCAGCGCGGCGATCGCGAGGGTGACCAGTGCCGTGGTCCGGCCTGAGCGTGCCCGTCCGACGACCGCCAGATGGCCGTCGCGGGGGTCCCACGTGACCGTCGTACGACGCTGCCTGTCCGGGTCGTCGCCGAGGGCGAGGACCAGCCCCGTCCGGTCGCGCCGGGTCGCCGGTGGCAGGCTGGAGATGGTGGCCTGTCGGGGGAGGTGCGGTAGCCACGGCGGGGCGCCCGGGACGTGGCCCAGCTCGTCCGCGGCGCGGCGGGCCGCGTCGACCACGAGTTCTGCGGGAACTGGCCGTGCGGGAACCGGCCGCTCGGGACTCAGCCGCCCGATGGGCTGCTGGCCCGGTGTGCTGCCGGGAGCCGCCGGCCAGGCAGGGGCGCGGCGGACCAGGGGGAGCTCCGCATCGGGTGGGGCGGTGACGTGTGCGCACTGCAGGGTCACGGGCGGTGCGGATCCCAGGCGCAGCACCGCCCGGCCCGGTGCCGTGACCGGGATGCGCGCCGCGGCGGGATCGTCGAGCACGTCCCGTGACTCGAGGGGGTCGGTGACGCGGAGGGCGATCCGTGCGCTGACGTTGGCCCGCAGGTCCGGCCCGACGGCCCCGCCCGGTCGCTGCGTGGCGAGCACCAGGTGCACACCGAGCGACCGCCCCTGTGCCGCGACGCGCAGCAGGGCCGGGAGGAACTCGGGCAGGTCGTCGGCCAGTGCGCGAAACTCGTCGATCACCACGACCAGCCGGGGCAGCACGCCGGGCGGCAGGTCGGCGACATCCGGCACCCCGTGGTCCGCGAGGACGCGCTCACGGCGGCGCAGCTCCGCCCGCAGCCCGGAGAGGGCCCGCGCCGCGAGTCCCGGCTCGAGGTCGGTCACCTGACCGACGACGTGCGGCAGTCCCGGGCACGCGCCCAGGCTCGCTCCGCCCTTGAAGTCGACCAGCACGAGGGCCAGGTCCGCAGGCGAGCGGGTCAGGGCGAGCCCGAGCACGAGGGTCTGGAGCAGCTCCGACTTGCCCGAACCGGTCGTGCCGGCGACGAGCAGGTGCGGCCCGTCACGGACCAGGTCGAGGCACACCGGTGCGCCGTCGGCGCCTGTGCCGAGTGGCACCGCCCAGCTGTCCGCACCGCCCCAGCGCGCCACGAGAGCCCGTGACCCGGGCATCTGGGCAAGGCCGTGGGCTCTGGTCAGGGGCACGACGGCGGGCAGCAGGGCGTCCTCCGGGGGTCCGGCGGGCGCGGTGCGGCCGAGCCGCGCGGCGCCGGCGAGGAGGCGGGCCAGGTGCTCGGCCCACTCGGTGGTGACGCCGACGAGCGGCACGGTGCACGCTGTTCCGTCGGGTCCGGTGATCCGGACGCGGCGGGCGTCGAGCACGCGTGCCACGGCGCGGCAGCCGGGCGGTACGGCTCCGACGGACACCACGAGACGGTCGCCGGGGCCGACGAGGAGGCCCGAGGCGGGCACGGTGGCGCCGTCGTCGTCCAGGACGACGACGAGCGGCCCGCCCTGGGGGAGCCAGCGGGCCCAGGACCAGCCACGAGTGCCGGGGCCGACCCGTACCTCGGCTCCCCGTGCGGCACGGTCGGCGACGAGCGCGCGTGCGACGGAGCGCGCCAGCTCCCGGGGTCCGAGCACGGCGACGACGCCGTCGTGCAGCAGCCGCTCCCAGGGACCGTCGGACCGCGGGGGCAGGAGGCGTGCGGTCAGGGCGGGGGAGGTGCCCGGGACGCCCAGCGTGCCGGGCGCGCGTGCCGTGGCGTGGACGGCCAGCGCGGCAGCCCAGGCGCCCGGCGACACGTGGTGCGCGGCGTGCGCGAAGGCCAGGAGGCGGGCCGGCCCCGGCAGCTCCTGCGACCGGTCTCGCGGCGCGCCGTCGGTCATGGCCCGCCGCCGGGCGGCACGGAGCTGCGGGAGCGCCACAACCAGGCCGACCAGCGCAAACACCGCCAGGAGCGGCTGGCGCAGCGCCACGGCGAGGGTCAGCGATGCGGCCGCGGGGAGCAGCGTGAGCGTCCAGTGCACGCCGCTGTGCGGGGGCGCGGTGCGGGGTGCCAGCCACGCCGCGGGGCCGCGCGTCCTGCGGATCGCGAGGCGCCCTCCCCGCCGCAGACGGACCCAGGCACGGAGCGCGGCCGGCGGTCCGCTGACCCCGACCACGGTCCCGGCGTCGGGCCCGGTCACGCGGGTGACGAGCCAGGGCTGGGCCGCGGCGGACCGGAGACCGGGACCCGGTGCCGGCTCGGCCCCGGGCGGGCTCGGCCGCCGCACCCCGAGGACCGCACCGGGCAGCAGGGGGCGCTCGCCGACCACCTGGTCGTCGGTCAGGGGCTCGCCGTCGACGGCGAACGTCGCGTACCGCAGCTCCGGTCGCCGGACGAGCGACGCGAGGGGCGCGCGCAGGCCGGCCAGGCGGGTGCCGGGGCGCAGGAGGAGGTCCTCGCCGGGATGCAGGGTCACGCGCACGGCGTCGTCGGACGACGGGGGACGGGTCATGGACCCCAGCCTCGTCGACCATGCGCCCGGATCGGGGCGGCTGCAGGGATTCCTGTGCACGATCCCGGTTTCCACAGGTTCGCCGTCGTGCTCGCTACGGCACAACCCCTGGGTGAGTGCCCTTACCCGGGGCCAGCCGGATGTACGACCAGGGGATGACACGGTCCGGGAAGGATCAGGCCGACGCCCGATGCCCGGACCGGTCCCGGCTCCGTAGGTTCGTATCTGCCGGCCGTACCGGGGTCAGACCCGGGAAGGCCGGACCACTTCCGGGCAGCGAGCAGGGGACCTCCCCGCACACGCACCGTCCGGCGCGAGCCGCCACCGGCGGCCGCCCGCAGCGCAACCGCGGCACAGTCCGCCGCACGACCCGCCCGCAGCAAGAGCATCGACAACTCGAGGAGAAACTCGTGGACACCACCGTGTACGTCCCGGCGGACCAGCCGGCCCCCACGCCGGGCAGCGCCGCCCGCGCCGTACGGGCCCGGAGCCTGACCAAGACCTATGGCAAGGGCGAGGCGACCGTGCGGGCCCTGGACGGGGTGGACGTCGACTTCGAGCAGGGCCGGTTCACGGCGATCATGGGCCCGTCGGGCTCGGGCAAGTCGACGCTGATGCATCTGCTGGCGGGGCTGGACTCCGCGACCAGCGGTCAGGCGTTCCTGGGCGAGACGGAGATCACGGGGCTGAACGACAAGGCCCTGACGAAGCTGCGTCGGGACCGGGTCGGGTTCGTGTTCCAGCAGTTCAACCTGCTGCCGATGTTCACCGCGGAGCAGAACATCACGCTCCCGGTCGAGCTCGCGGGCGGCGCCGTGGACCGGGCCTGGTTCGACACCTTGGTGGACACGCTGGGTTTGAAGGGCCGGCTCACGCACCGGCCGGGTGAGCTCTCCGGTGGGCAGCAGCAGCGTGTCGCGATCGCGCGCGCCTTGATCGCGCAGCCTGATGTGGTGTTCGCGGACGAGCCCACGGGGAACCTGGACTCGCGTTCCGGTGCGGAGGTGTTGTCGTTCCTGCGGCGTTCGGTGCGGGAGCTGGGTCGCACGATCATCATGGTCACGCACGACCCGTCGGCGGCCGCGTATGCGGATCGTGCGGTCTTGATCGCGGATGGTCGGATCGCGGGCGACATCAGCGACCCGACGCCTGATTCCGCGATGGCCGGCCTGGACGCGCTGCGCACCCTCGAACCCGCCGTCGCGAGCCGTCCGGGCAGCACGACCAGCGGGGCAGGTGCCTGATGGCCGGCTCCATGCCCGCAACCCGCCTCACCCTGGGGCAGATGCGTCGTAGCGCGGGCCGGCTGGCGTCGGCAGGTGTCGCCATCGCCATCGGTACCGCCTTCGTCGCCGCCACGCTGCTGGCCGGCAACATCATCACCGGCACCACGTACGCCCAGGTCTCCGCGACCCTTGCCGACTCCGACCTGGTGGTCTTCGACGACGCCCAGTCCCTGACCGAGGCCGACGTCGAGGCCGCCCGGGGCGTCGAGGGCGTCGCGGCCGCCGACGCGCAGGAAACGTTCTACACGGAGCTCAACCACGGCGGGAAGTCGATCTTCCAGGGCGTGGTCGGTGCAGCGTCCGACCCGCGGCTCACGCCGCTCGAGGTGTCCGACGGCGAGTGGCCGACGGCCGGCGACGAGATCGCGCTGCCCGAGGACGTCGCCGAGCGGCTCGGCGTCGGCCTCGGTGACACCGTCTCCTCCTCCCGCTGGGTGACGGACACCGAGCCGACGAAGCTCGAGGACGGTTCGGAGACCTACGAGGGTCACGAGGTCGTCGACAAGCTGACCGTCGTCGGCCTCGTCCAGGACCCCTACGACGCCTACAGCGCCCTGGGCGGCGCCGCGGTCCTGAGCGCACCGACGCTCACGCAGTGGATCGCCGACGAGTCATCGCCGGACATGACGTCGACGATCGGCACGATAGTCGTCGCGCTCGACGACCCCGCCGCCGTCGAGTCGGTGCGCGCCGCGCTGGCGGACGCCGTCCCCGCGGCCACGGACGTCACCACCACCGACGAGCATGCCGAGCAGATGGTGGCCAGCATGTCCGGTGGCCAGGACCTGGTCTTCCTGATCTTCGTCCTGACCTTCGCCGCCGTGGCGCTCGTCGTGGCGGGCCTCGTCATCGCGAACACCTTCCAGGTGCTCGTCGCGCAGCGTTCCCGCACCCTCGCACTGCTGCGCTGTGTCGGTGCGGGCACCGGTCAGCTCTACCGCAGCGTCCTGCTGGAAGCGGCGATCCTCGGCACGCTCGCGTCCCTCGCGGGCATCGTCGTGGGCACGGCGCTGGTCCAGGCCGGCCTCATGGTCGCACCGGCCTTCGATCTCGGCGTGCCGCTCCCCGAGACCGTCAACCTCAGCGCGCCCGTGTTCATCGCCCCGCTCGCGGTCGGCATCCTCGTCACGCTCACCGCCGCCCTCGCCCCGGCGCGCGCGGCCTCGCGCGTCGCGCCCCTGGCCGCGCTCCGGCCCGCGGACGCCCCGAGCCTGGGCAAGGGCGCCGGACGGGCCCGTGCGGTCCTCGCGACGATCATGTCCGTCGGCGGCTTCGCCTCGCTCGCCCTCGGGATCGTGCTGGGCCTGCAGGGACGCATAGACGTCGGCCTCCTGGCCGCCGTCGGTGGCGGGTCCGTCTCCCTGATCGGCGTGATCATCGGCTCGGTGTTCTGGCTGCCGAAGGTCGCAGCGGGCATCGGCAGGCTTGTCGGCGCCGCAGGACCATCGGCCCGGCTCGCGGCGGCGAACACGCTCCGCAACCCGCGCCGGACGGCCGCGACGTCCACCGCGCTGCTCATCGGCGTGACCCTCGTCGGCATGATGACGACGGGTGCCGCCAGCGCACGCACCACCCTGGACAACGAGCTCGACGCCCAGTTCCCCGTCGACGTCGACGTCGCGACCACCACGTACGACGGCGAGCAGATGGCAGCCATGCCCGGTGCGGTCGTCGACGTGGTCGACGGCGTCGACGGGCTGCGGTCCACCGTGGCCGTCATCGACGCATCGGTCGCCACGGCGAGCGAGCAGTGGGTCCCCACGCTCGCAGCGACGCCTGACCAGCTGCGCGACGTCGTCAACACGCCGGGGGACTTCGACGCACTGCGGCCCGGGACCCTCGTCGTCCCGGACGGGGTGGCGAAGAACTACGGGCTCGAGGGCATGGACGAGCTCGAGCTCACCGGCCCCGGCGGGAGGACGACCCTCGACATCGTCGGTGTGGACGCCCAGTACGCGTACGCGTTCCTCGTGCCGCAGGACCTCGCGGCCATCTATCCGGACCTCGAGCCCAACCGGGTCTGGGCGAGCGTCGCCGAGGGAGAGGACGTCACGGCCACGGTCGCCTCCGTGCAGGACGCGGTGTCCACCACCGACGAGGTGGTGGAGGTGACCGGCGCGGTGGTCCAGCGGCAGAGCTACCAGCAGGTGATCGACGTGATCCTCGGCATCGTGGTGGGCCTGCTGGCCGTGGCGGTCGTGATCGCCCTGATCGGTGTCGCCAACACCCTGTCGCTGTCCGTCATCGAGCGCACCAAGGAGAACGCCATGCTCCGGGCCATCGGGCTCTCGAAGGCACAGCTGCGGACCATGCTCGCCATCGAGGGGATGCTCATCGCCGGCGTGGGGGCAGCGCTCGGTGTCGTGCTCGGCGTCCTCTACGGCTGGGCCGGCGCCACCACCGCGCTCTCCTCGATGGGTGACGTGCCGCTCGTGATCCCGTGGGCCGACGTCGCGATGGTGCTCGGCGTGGCCCTCGTGGCCGGGCTGCTCGCCTCCGTCGTACCGGCGCGGGCCGCCGTCCGCACCCACCCGGTGGCGGCGCTCGCGGCGGAGTAGCCCAGCAGGGGGACCGGTCACACCGGTCAGCACGCGGCAGCCCGGACGACTCGAGGGAGAGATCTCGTGGACACCATCGTGCACTTCCCGCGGAGCCGGCAGGGCTCCGCGTGCTGACCACCGACCCCACCACCCGTCTTGCCCTGGGCCAGCTGCGGAGCGGCGTCCGCCGGCTCGCCGCCGCAGGCGTCGCCGTAGTCATCAGCACTGCGTTCGTGGCCGCGACGCTGCAGGCCGGAAGCATCGTCACCCGCACGACGTACGACCAGGTGGCCGCGCAGTACGCCTCCGCCGACCTCGTGGTCTTCGACCGCGACGGCACCTTGACCTCCGCCGACACGGAGGCGGCACGGGCGGTCGAGGGTGTGGCGGCGGCCGACGGGTTCCGCGGTGCCTACGCGGAGCTCAGCCACGGCGGCCGGACCGTCCACCAGTCGCTCGTCGCCAACCCCTCCGACCCGCGGCTGTCGCCCCTGGTCCTGGCCGACGGCGCCTGGGCCGACCGTCCCGACCGCATAGTGCTCCCCGTGGACGCCGCGAAGCTCTTCGGCGTCTCCGTCGGCGACACCATCGCGTCCACGCGCTGCCTGCGGGGCGGCGACCCCGCCGCCGACAAGGACGGCGCCGAGTGCTACGGCGGCCACGGGGCCACCGAGCAGCTGACGGTGTCGGGCCTCGTCGACGATCCCCTGGACACCTACACGGCGGGCGGCGGCGTGGCGGTCATCACCGCTGAGGCGCTGGAGCAGCGGATCGCCGACGAGGCGGGCGTGGCCGAGCCGCCGGGCATGAGGACGCTGGTCGTCGCCCTGGACCGGCCCGGCGACGAGGCCGCCCTGGAGGCGGCGGAGAACGCCCTGGCCGCGGCCGTCCCGTCCGCCACAGAGGTCACCACGCCCGAGGAGCGCGCCAAGGACGTCGTCTCGGCGATCTCCGGCGGCCAGAACATCGTCTACCTCGTGTTCGCCCTCGCCCTCGCCGCCGTCTCCCTCGTGGTCGCCGGACTCGTCATCACGAACACGCTCCAGGTCCTCGTCGCGCGGCGGTCACGCGACCTCGCGCTCCTGCGCTGCGTGGGCGCGAGCACCGGACAGATCTACCGCGGCGTCCTGCTCGAGGCCGCGATCCTCGGCGTGGTCGCGTCGGTGGCGGGCGTCGCCGCCGGGTCCCTGCTCGTGCAGGTGGGGCTCATGGTGGCGCCGGGTTTCGACCTCGGCGTCGCGCTGCCGGCGACCATCACCCCGAGCGTGCCCGCCCTCCTGGTACCCGTCGCGGCCGGTCTGCTGGTGACCCTCGCCGCCGCGCTCGCCCCGGCCCGGGCCGCGTCGCTCGTCGCCCCGCTCGCCGCGATGCGCCCCGCCGCCGCACCCGGACCGTGCGGGCCCGCCCGTGGCCGGGCGGTGCTCTCCGTGCTCGCCACCGTCGGCGGGCTCGCGCTCCTGGCCGGGGGTGTGGCCCTCGGGATGTCCGGCAGCATCGACGTCGGACTGTTCGCGACGGTCCTCGGTGGCTCCCTGTCGCTGGTCGGCGTCATCCTCGGATCGGTCTTCTGGCTGCCCCGCGTCGCCGCCGCGTTCGGCCGGGTCGCGGGCGCCGGAGGGCCGGCGGCACGCCTGGCGTCGGCCAACACCCTGCGCAACCCCCGCCGGACGGCGGCGACGTCCACCGCGCTGCTCGTCGGCGTCACCCTGGTCTCGATGATGACCACCGGTGCCGCGAGCGCACGGGTCGCGATGGACGAGAAGCTGGACGAGCGCTTCCCCGTCGACCTCCAGGCCACGAGCACCACGCACGACCGGGACGGCTCCGCCGCGGCAGTCCCCGGAACGGTGCTCGACGCCCTGCGCGGCGCCGACGGGCTGCGCGCCGTGATCGAGGTGACGAGCGTGTCGGCCGAGCGGGCGGACGGGGGCCGGCCGGTCCAGCTCGCCGTCGTCGGCCCGGAGGCGCTGCGGTCGGTCGCGAACACTCCGGTCGACGCGGAGGCGCTGCGGCCCGGCACCCTCGTGGTCCCCGAGCGGGCGGCCGCGCTGTACGGCCTGGCGGGCCTCGACACGATAGAGCTCACCGGGCCGGACGGGACGGCGATCCTCGACGTCGTGCACACCGGCTCCCAGGCCGACCGTGCCTACCTGACGCCGCAGGACCTCACCGTCTTCGACGCGGGCACGGCTGCCGGCGAGGTCTGGGCGAAGGTCGACGAGGGCCAGGACGCCGCGGCCGTCGTCTCGGCCGTGCAGGAGGCCGTCTCGACCACCGGGGAGACCGTGCGGGTCGCCGGGATGTTCGTCGAGCAGGCCGCCTACCAGCAGATCGTCGACGTGATCCTCGGCATAGTGGTCGGGCTCCTCTCCGTCGCCGTGGTCATCGCCCTCGTCGGTGTCGCCAACACGCTTTCGCTGTCCGTCATGGACCGCACCAGGGAGAACGCCGTGCTCCGGGCGATCGGGCTCTCGAAGGCACAGCTGCGGGCCACGCTCGCCGTCGAGGGCATGGTCATCGCAGCGGTGGGCGCCGTGCTCGGCGTGGCGCTCGGCCTCCTGTACGGCTGGGCGGGCGCCACCACGGCGCTGTCCGCCCTCGGCAGGGTGCCGCTGGTCGTCCCGTGGACCGAGATCCTGGTGGTCCTCGGCGTCGCCCTGGTCGCAGGGCCGGCCGCCTCGGTGGTGCCTGCGCGGGCCGCCGTCCGCACCCACCCGCTCGCGGCGCTCGCGGCGGCGTGAGGGGTGTGGCGGATCAGGAGCCGGGGCGGACCAGGCCGGTCTCGTAGGCGGTGACCACCGCCTGCACGCGGTCGCGGGCGTCGAGCTTCGACAGGATGCGCCCCACGTGCGTCTTGACCGTCGCCTCGGCGACGAACAGGTCGGTGGCGATCTCCGTGTTGGAACGCCCACGGGCCATGAGCACGAGCACCTCGCGCTCGCGGCTCGTCAGGGCGGCCAGGGCCTCCTGCGGCCCCGCCGCCTCCTCCGGCGGCAGCGTGGTGACCAGGCGTTCCATGAGCCGCCGGGTGGACGACGGCGCGATCACCGCGTCGCCCTGGTGCACCGTCCGGATCGCCGTGAGCAGCTCCTCCGGCTGCGCGTCCTTGAGCAGGAAGCCGCTGGCCCCTGCCCGGATGGCGTCGAGCACGTACTCGTCCAGGTCGAACGTGGTCAGCACGACGACACGGGGGTCGCCCGCCGCGGCGGCGGCGCCGTCGGCCAGGAGGGCCCGGGTGGCGGACAGGCCGTCCATCCCTGGCATGCGCACGTCCATCAGCACGACGTCGGTCGCCGTGGTCGCCAGCCGGTACAGCGCGTCGCGCCCGTCGTCGGCCTCGACCACCACCTGCAGGTCGGGCTGGGAGTCGATGACCATGCGCAGGCCCGCACGGACCAGTGGCTGGTCGTCGACGAGCGCGACCCGCACGGGCCGGGCGGGTGCGTCGGGGGCGTAGGTCATCGTGCTCCTCGTGTGTCGTTCTGTGTGTCGTCCTGGGTCGCGTGCCCGGCACGCGGGATGGGGATGACGAACCGCACCGAGAACCCGCCGCCACGGCGCGGGCCGGCGGAGAGGGTGCCGCCGAACATCTCGGCACGCTCGCGCATCCCGAGCAGGCCGTACCCGGCGGTGGGCGGCGGCTCGTCGGGGCCGGGGGAGCCGTCGGCCGCCAGGCCGCGGCCGTCGTCGTCCACCCGCAGCTCGACCTCGTCCTCGCCCCAGCGCAGCAGGACGGTGACGGCCGGCCGCGGGCCCGCGTGCTTGCGCACGTTGGTGAGCGACTCCTGGCACACCCGGAACAGGGTGAGCCCCACACCGGGCGGCAGGCGGCGCTCGATGCCCACCCGGGCGAACGAGACCCGCAGGCCGTCGTCGCGGGCCTGGTCGACCAGGCCCGCGATGTCACCGGTATCGGGCTGGGGCTGCAAGGGGGCAGCGCCGCCCGACGACGGTGCCGCCGCGGGCAGGGCGCCTCCCGGCCCGCCGGGGCCGCTCCCCGTGCCCTGAGGGGCGGTGCCGCCGGGCGTCGCGGCGCCCGGCGCTCGTCCGGGGGCGACCGTTGCCGGCGCCATCAGGCCCAGCGGCGTGGCGGCGCTGGGCTGGTCCTGCCGCAGCACCCCGAGCAGTCGCCGCATGTCGGCGAGGGCGGCACGGCCCGTCTCGGCGATGGTGCCGAGGGAGCGCGCGGCGGCCGCGGGGTCGGCGGCCGCGGCGTACCGCCCGCCGTCGGCCTGCGCGATGATCACCGACAGGGAGTGGGCGACGATGTCGTGCATCTCGCGGGCGATGCGCGACCGCTCGGCCGCCGTGGCGATCTGGGCCTGCTGGTCCCGCTCGATCTCGAGGCGCTCGGCGCGGTCCCGCATCGCGGTGATCATCGCCCGCCGCGAGCGGCGCACCAAGCCGGACGCGAACGAGCAGCCGAGCAGCGCCAGGGACAGGACGGTCATCGGTGCCACGGACAGCGGCGAACCGACGCCGTTGTAGAGCCACAACGAGGCGCCGACGGCGACCGACCCGACCACCGCCATCCCGCAGGCCATCCGGTACGCCCAGCGCGGGCCGTACACCGTCACGCAGTACATCGAGACGAGCACCGCCAGGTCGGCCGGGAGCAGCAGGGGCGTGCCGAGGACCGTGATCTGCAGCATGCACACGACGAACACCGCGATGCACGAGGCCACGGGTCGCGTACGGCACCAGGGGAGCGGTGCGAGCACGGCGGCGGAGAGCAGCACGGCTTGGCCGCCGCCGAGGCTGAACGTGGACGGGGACGACGCCGCGAGCGTCAGTGCGAACAGCGCCGCCAGCAGCGTCCAGGAGAGGTCGACGAGGAACCGATAACGCTCCGCCCACTGCGCCCACCGCTCGTACCAACCCATGCAGGTCAGAGTAGGTCGAACCGTTGCGGTGGCGCGTCATACCGTGGTAGCACTTGCGCCATCGCTCGCTCTGCCGAAAGGATTCGGTAGTACGGCCGTCCCGTGTGTGCCCGGGTAGCGCCAGAGCGTCGGTTATGCCCTACGATGGCGAAATGACTCACGTACTCCTAGCCGAGGACGACCCGGCCATTGCCGAGCCGTTGGCACGAGCGCTCTCCCGTGAGGGATACGACGTCGTCGTGCAAGGAACCGGCAAAGGTGCGATCGAGAGCTCGACCGGTGCGGACATCGTAGTTCTGGACCTGGGCCTTCCGGACATGGACGGGCTCGATGTCGCGCGCGAGATCAGGGCCAATGGCCTCACCGTGCCCGTGCTGGTGCTGACCGCCCGTGCCGACGAGGTAGACCTCGTCGTGGGCCTTGACGCCGGTGCCGACGACTACGTCACCAAGCCCTTCCGACTTGCCGAGCTGCTGGCGCGGGTGCGCGCTCTCCTGCGCCGCTCGCACGGCGAGACCGGCGAGGAGGAGGAGCTGCACGCGCAGGACGTCCGCGTCGACGTCTCCGCGCACCGTGCCTTCCAGGGTGACCGCGAGCTCCACCTGACCACCAAGGAGTTCGACCTGCTGCGCGTCCTCGTGCAGAACGCCGGCTCCGTGGTCGTCCGGGACACGCTCATGCGCGACGTCTGGGGTTCGGACCCGGTCGGTTCGACCAAGACGCTGGACATGCACGTCTCCTGGCTGCGTCGCAAGCTCGGCGACGACGCCAACGCACCGCGCTACGTCTCGACCGTGCGCGGTCTCGGTTTCCGCTTCGAGATCGGGGCGAGCTAGCCAGATGCGCGCCCGCGTGCTGCAGGCGACGATCGCCGCGGTTGCGGTCGCCGTCCTGCTCCTGGGCATCCCGCTCGCGATCTTCGGTGCCCGGTACATCTACGGCCAGGAAGTTCAGCGAGTCGAGACCCGGGTGCAGGATCTCCTGTCCTCTTCCGTCAACTCCTACGAACGTAACCGTTCGGCCGCGGAGACCGGCTTCGTCGACCAGTCGGTCCTCGACCGGGCCGTGCAGCCGCAGGACACGGACATCGTCGCCTACGTGACGGTGAACCAGCCCGACGGCGAGCAGCTCGTCGCCGGCGAGCCCGTCTCCGGCGCCACCATCGAACTGGGCGACATCTCCGACGCACAACCGGTGATGAGCGTGCTGGTCTCCGTCTCGGCCTGGCCGGCGTACATCAAGGCGATCAACGTCGTCGTGCTCGTCGTGTTCGGGAGCGTGGGCGCTTTCGCCGCGGGGGCCGTCACGGCCGCCTGGCAGGCGAACCGGCTCGCACAACCCTTCGTGTACCTAGCGGCGTCGGCCGAGCAGCTCGGCGCGGGACAGGTGCGGCCACGGCTGGACCCGTCCGGCGTGGAGGAGATCGACCTGGTCGCGGCCGAGCTGGCGCGGAGCTCCGACCGGCTCGCGGCGCGGCTCGCCGTGGAGAGACAGTTCACGTCGGACGCCTCCCACCAGCTCCGCACGCCGCTCACGGCGCTCACCATGCGCCTGGAGGAGATCACGTTCACCTCCACCGAGCCGGACGTGCAGGAGGAGGCCCGGATCTCGCTCGAGCAGGTGGAGCGGCTCGTCGGTGTGGTCGACGCCCTCCTCTCCCGCTCGCGGCGCGCCCAGGGCGGCACCACGGAGTCCGTCGACGTCGCCGTCGTCTTCCTCCAGCAGGAGGAGGAGTGGCGCGAGTCGTTCGAACGGGCGGGCCGGCACCTGAACGTCGAGGACTCCGGCGGCGCCCGCGTCCTGGCCACCCCTGGTGCGCTCGCCCAGGTGCTGTCCACGCTGCTGGAGAACTCGCTCAAGCACGGCGCCGGCACCACGACCCTGCGGATCCGCGAGGGTCAGCGCGGGGCCATGGCCATCGAGGTCACGGACGAGGGCGCCGGTGTGCCCGAGGACATGCAGGGCAAGATCTTCGAGCGCGGTGTCACGCTGGGCGCCGGGACGGGCCTCGGGCTCGCGCTGGCCAAGGACCTGGTCGCGGCCGACGGCGGAAACCTCCAGCTCACCCAGCGCACCCCGCCGGTGTTCTCGGTGTTCCTGTCGGGTGTGCCCAAGACGCTCGACCCGCACCAGGTGCTGCCCGTGGGGTCGAAGATCTCCAGCTTCGGCCAGAAGAAGGGCCGCGGCCGCCGGTAGGCTTCACTCACGTGAGCGCAACACTCGATTCCCTCCCGGCCGACCGACCTTCTTCCGCTGGCAAGCCCACTGGTGAGCCGTCCGCCGCCGCCCCGTCCCCCGCAGGACCACCCATCGTAGCGGTGGTCGGAGGCGGGCAGCTGGCTCGGATGATGGCGCCGGCCGCCGGCGAGCTGGGCGTCCACCTGAGGGTCCTGGTGGAGGAGCCGGGGTCGTCCGCGGCGCAGGTCGTGACGGACGCGCCGGTGGGCGCAGCCTCGGACGAGGCGGCGATCCGTTCGCTCATCGCGCCCTCCGACGGCGCTGCGGCGTCAGTGCTGACGTTCGAGCACGAGCACGTGCCGAACACCCTGCTCACGGACCTCATCGAGCACGGGACGCCGGTGCGCCCCGGCCCGCACGCGCTGGTGCAGGCGCAGGACAAGATAGTGATGCGGCAGCGGCTCACGGAGCTCGGCGTGCCGTGCCCGCGGTGGGCTCCGCTGCCGACGTCGCCCGCGGAAGGGCGGGCAGCCCTGGCCGCCTTCCTGACGGAGGCGGGCGGCGAGGCAGTCGTCAAGACCTCCCGCGGTGGTTACGACGGCAAGGGCGTCCGTGTGGTCTCGTCCCCGGACGATGTCACCGACTGGTTCGCCGCAGTGGCGGACGGCGGGCCGCAGCTCCTCGTCGAGGAGAAGGTGCCGTTCGTGCGCGAGCTGGCCGCGCTGGTGGCCCGGCGGCCGTCCGGTGAGGTGCGGGCGTGGCCCGTCGTGGAGTCGGTGCAGCGCGACGGTGTGTGCTCCGAGGTGATCGCCCCGGCGCCGGGCCTGTCCGCGGAGCTCGACGCCCGTGCGCGCGAGATCGCGACGACGGTCGCAGAGGGTCTCGACGTGACCGGCGTGCTGGCGGTCGAGATGTTCGAGGTCACCGGTGGGCCTGACGGAACGCCGACAGTCCTGGTCAACGAGCTCGCCATGCGCCCGCACAACAGCGGCCACTGGACCATCGACGGCGCCGTCACCAGCCAGTTCGAGCAGCACCTGCGTGCCGTACTCGACCTGCCGTTGGGTGCGACCGAGCCGGTCGCGGCCTGGACCGTCATGGCGAACGTGCTCGGCTCGACGCTGGACGAGCTCACGGACGCGCTGCCGGAGCTGCTCGCGGCCTTCCCGGAGGCGCGTGTGAACCTGTACGGCAAGGGCATCCGGCCGGGCCGGAAGCTCGGCCACGTGAACGTGAGCGGCGACGACCTGGACGAGGTCCGGCGTCGGGCGATCGCCGCGGCGGCACTGCTGCGCGGTGAGTCGGCTCCGGCGGTCGAGCTTGTCGAGACCACCACCGAGGAAGAGGCGAACGCATGAGCACCACCCCGCAGGTCGGCATAGTGATGGGGTCGGACTCCGACTGGCCGGTCATGGAGGCAGCCGCCGAGGCGCTGCGCGAGTTCGACGTGCCGGTAGAGGTCGACGTCGTCTCCGCGCACCGCATGCCCACCGAGATGATCGACTACGGGCGGCAGGCCGCGGGCCGCGGGGTGCGCGTGATCATCGCGGGCGCCGGCGGCGCCGCACACCTGCCGGGCATGCTCGCGTCGGTGACGCCGCTGCCCGTGATCGGGGTGCCGGTGCCGCTCAAGTACCTGGACGGCATGGACTCGCTGCTGTCGATAGTGCAGATGCCCGCGGGCGTGCCCGTCGCGACGGTGTCGATCGGCGGGGCGCGCAACGCGGGCCTGCTCGCGGCGCGCATCCTCGCCTCGGGAGCCGGCTCCGACGCGGCGGCCCTGCGGGAGCGCATGGAGGCGTTCCAGGTGGAGCTGAGCGAGGTCGCGCACGCCAAGGGCGCCAAGCTCCGCGCCCAGCTCTGACCCCGAGCCGCCGAGGTAGAACTGCGGCGAGATAGCACAGGACGAGGTAGAACAAGGGCGAGACAGAACCGGAGCCTCCGGTTCTGTCTCGCCCTTGTTCTACCTCGCTGCAGTTCTACCTCGCCCTGGTTCTACCTCGGCAAGGTCACTTCGGCATGCCGCCGACCTCTTGACCCGCCTCGTATTCGCCGTCGCGGATCTTGGCCCAGAACTCGGGGGTCTGGTTGTCGTCGAGCAGCACCGCCGAGGCACCCGAAGGGGTGCGGAAGCCGATCGTCGCGATCGGCGGGGTGCCGGTCACGCCGTCGTCGCCGTTCGCGGTCCGGAACGCGAGTCCCATCATGGCGATGTCGATGATGCCCGAGTCGGTGTCGGTCACGAGGGCCCCGAGCCCTGCGTCGGCGATCCCGACCTGCGTGGCAGGGTTGAGCAGGACTGCCGGGTCCCCGACCTTCTTGCCGATCTGGGCGATGACCTGCTGCTGGCGCTGTGCGCGGCCGATGTCGCCGGTCGGGTCCTCGTACCGCATCCGCGAGAACGCGAGTGCCGTCTTGCCGTCCGCGACGTGGCAGCCCTTCTTCCACTTGAGCTTCGACTTCACGTCGTGCACGTCGTAGTCCAGGCAGAGCCGCACGCCGCCGACGGCGTCCACGACCCCCTCGACGCCGCCGAAGCCGACCTCGACGTAGTGGTCAACGGTGAGCCCGCTGAGCGTCTCGACCGTCTTGACCAGCATCGGCGCGCCCCCGTAGGAGTACGCGGCGTTGATCTTGTTGCTCCCCGAGCCGTCGGGCATCACCGCCCAGGTGTCCCGCGGGATCGAGATGAGCGCGACCGGCCCCGACGACGGCTTGTGCAGCAGCATGATCGTGTCGGTACGCGCACCCGAGGTGGAGTCGTTGATGCCGCCGCTGCCGCGGGCGTCGGAGCCCGCGAGCAGGTACGTCGTCCCCGGGGTGTTCGATGCCCCGGACAGGGCTTCGACGTGCTGGATCTTGCCGTTGGCCCAGATCAGGAGCCCGACCGGCCAGGCGATGATGGCGAGCAGCACCAGCACCGCGATGACGCCGGCCACGCGGCCCTTGCGGATGCGGATGTTGCCACCACCGCGCCCGCCGCGTCCGCCGGAGGCGAGAGCACCCGCGGGGTAGCCATTGCCACCACGGCCGCCGCCGGCCGGGGGGCGCGGCGCGCTGCGCACCGGCGTCGGACGCACGGGGCCCGCGCTCGCCCGGACCGGGCGGCCCGGCGGGATCGCCTGCGGCGGCTGGCCACCGGCGTGCGGCGCCGAACGAGGCGGGATGGAGCGTGGTGCTCCGCCCGACTCGTTGCGCGCCGGCATCCCCGACCTCCGTGGTGGGACGGGCGGGGGATTGTTGCGTTGGCCGGACACCGGTACCTCCCGAGAAGACTGTCTGCGTATGCGTGGTTCGCTGCGGGCCCCGTCGGACGAGCCTTCCGGCCGTCCGATACGGTGCGCGCCGCCGACGCCGGGAACCCCGACGCCCGGCGTCTCCGCGTTGGCGAGCCCGCCCTGCTCAGGGCTCGACGCCACGCCCGGCAGAGTACGCGGTCTCTCACCGGTGTCACCCACCGGGATGGCATCGTCGGCACCCGGCCGCCCGCTCACGCCCTGCGGCGTGAAGCTGGGTGGTATCCGGACGCGCGTCACGTCGTCGTCGGCACCTGGGGCCGATCGGTTCGACGTCCTGGGATCTGACATGGCTAGCCGCAGACCTTGGTGGTGTCGGCGCCGGTGAAGGCTTCTTCACCGGCCTGCTTGATCTCTGTCGAATCGGGAGAGGGCGAGTCGGAAGCGGGCTCGGCAGCACCTTCTGCGCCGTCCTCGGTCCCCGTCTTCGTCCCCGCGTTCCCCGTCCCGGCCCCCGCGCTCTCGCCGTCGCTCGGCGCGGACGGCGACGCGTCGGCCGACGGTGCGTCCGGGTCGAAGTCGAGAGGCCTGTCGTGCTTGACGTTGTCCCACAGCTGTACGGCCTCGTCGGTCCAGATCACGTTCGCCGTCTGCACCGGGTCGTACTCGTTGGGGACAGTCATGAAGGTGATCGTGTCAGGCCGTACGTTGCGCAGGGAGTAAGCCAACCCGGCGAGTCCGTCGATGCTGGCAAGCTCCTCGTTCATGGTGAGCGATCTCGTCACCGCCTTGAGGAAGTTGAGCGACTTGGCGGGGTTCGTCAGGACCTCCTGGCTCAGCACCTTCCGGGAGAGCGAGGCCATGACGTCCTGCTGCCTGCCGATACGGCCAAGGTCGGTGCCGTCGCCCAGCCCGTCGCCCTTGCGGGCCCGGGCGTAGTCGAGGGCCTTGACGCCCTTGAGCGTGTGCACACCCGCATCGAGCGACAGGTGGTTCGCGTCCTCGGAGTAGATCGGCTCCTCGACGCAGACCTCGACACCGCCGACGGCGTCGACCATGGACGAGAACCCGGCGAAGTCGACGACGATGAAGCCGTTCATGAAGACGCCGGTCAGCTGCTCGACGGTCTTGACCGTGCACAGGGCGCCGTCGGCGACGGTCCCGCCGGCCTGCACGCCCTGGGCGAACGCGGCGTTGAACTTGGTGCTGTAGAGCTCGGACGTCGTCGTGCCGTTTTCCGTGGTGCAGCTCGGGACGTCCACTGTCGAGTCGCGGGGGATCGAGATCATCTCGATCCGCGACCGGTCGCCCGAGATGTGCATGACCACGGTGGTGTCCGACCGGGCGCCGGCGTCCTCGCCGCCCGCCAGGTCGCGGTTCTCCCCGCCGCGTGAGTCGCTGCCCATGATCACGATGTTCATCGGGGTGCCCGCATTGGGATCCTTCGGCAGCACCACCTTGGGCCGGTCCGGTCCGAGGACCGTCATCTGGGCGGTCTCGATGTTCCCGGTCAGCTGGGTCATCGCCGCCACCCCGCCCGCTGTCGCGAGCGACACCGCTGCGACGAGCACCATCGCCACCGTCCGGGCCGTGCCGCTCATCCCCTTCAGCGTGCGCGCATGAGACGGCCCAGTGGCTGGGCTCGTCGCATCTGCGGCGCTGAAGTCAGGGAACGTCACGGCCTCAGATCCTAGGGGCTGCCTGTTGGACGGCGGCGCGCCCCCCGGGGTCGGACCGTAGAGGGTTCGTGGAGAAGACCGAAGACGTTGTGCCGCAACGTCCGAAACGGCCTGCGACCGGGCATTTCGACGCCCCGAACCGGGTGCCTACCCCAGCGGCAGGCGTGCCTGCTCCGTGCTCAGCAGACGCGTCAGCCGGGCCTCGTCCTGCTCGAGCTCCGCGGCGGTCGCTGGCGAGGTGAGGACCACCGAGCCGCCGCCCGCCCAGACGCCCAGCAGGCCGCGCAGCACGTCCGCCACGGGCCCCCGCCCGTCCACCAGGACGCGCGCACCCTCGCCGGGCTCCGGGACCAGGCCCTTGTGCCCGACGGCGCCCGCAGCGGTCACCAGGGCCTCCTGGTCGGGGTCCACCTCTGGCACCCAGCCGATGGCGTCGCCGTAGGTCATCACCGCGGAGGCGGCGTCGATCGCACCGGAGGGCAGGTCGCCGTCGTACCGGCGGGCGAGTGCGGGCAGCGAGACGACGACCAGGTCCGCGCCGTCGTCCGCCCAGCGGGCCGGGCTGTCGGTGACCACCACGTCCGGGTACGCCCCCTCGGTGCCTGGCAGCACGACCGTCACGCCCGCGCGCCAGGCCGCCAGCGTCCACACCGCGGTGCGCCAGTGCACGGGCAGGTCGACGACGATGCGCGTGCCGGGAGCGGCGTCGAACTCCTCGACGAGCAGGTTGACGGTCTTGCTCGCCCAGTTGGCGAGGACCGCGCCGGAGAGCTCCACCCGCTCGCCGTCGTCCCCGTACCAGGTGAGGCGGGGCTGGCCGCCGTCGGCGGCGAGGCGGGCGAGGAGGGTGGCGACGTCGGGCACGGGGCCACCGCTGCGGGGCGCGATCTGCATGCCGCCAGCCTAAGACGTCGGGCAGCGCTGCCTCGGTCTCGGGCAGGCACATCTCGGACCTTCGGCGTGGCGACTCGCCGGGTGTCGCGACATATGAAAAACGGGGCACCGGGTGAGACGTACGCCACGACCTGCGGAAGGACTGGTGAATTACCGGTGGAATCCGTGGGCGATAGCACATTTCCGCTTGACGACTCCAGGCGACACGCGTGTAATTCCATGTATGCAGTTTTCGTAGCGCATATGCAACGGGGTCTCGAAGCTGCACGTCTGGCCAGGCACGATGGATCGGCAGGAACAGATCGGCAGATGGATCGGCATGGTCGGCCGGCAAGGCCCGGAGCACGGACACGGCATGGAGGGGCACGTCATGTGGAACATTCTGGAATCGGACGTGGAGTTCCCGACTGACGCCGAGAACACGGCGGCACCGGTCGCACGGGTCCTGCCGCTTTTCGGTGAGCTGTACGAGCTGACCGAACCTGACGACTCCCTGCTCGGCTGGCAGGAGCGCGCCCTGTGCGCGCAGACCGACCCGGAGGCCTTCTTCCCGGAGAAGGGCGGGTCCACCCGCGAGGCCAAGAAGGTCTGTTCCGGCTGCGAGGTCAGGGCCGAGTGCCTGGACTACGCGCTGGAGAACGACGAGCGGTTCGGTATCTGGGGCGGTCTTTCGGAGCGTGAGCGGCGCAAGCTGAAGCGCCGCGCCGTCTGAGCCGGAGGTGCAGCGGAGGGTGAGGGCCGAGGAACGAGGCACTCGCCTGGAGCGGAACCGCAGGCGCAGACGTCAGACAGCAGAGTCTGAGGTCTGCGCTGGAGGATGCGTGCCTCGACCGGCGCGTCTGCGGCGTGTCGGCGCAGACGCGCCGCATCATGTGAAGCGAGATGAGCGCTCCACGTACCGACAGCCTGTCGGCTCCCAGCCCGGACCGTGGTCCCCACGAGGACACGGTCGGTCCCGTCTGGGCCAAGGTCCCGGCCCAGACCGCCACCGCTGCGCCGGTGGCGGTCACAGTCACGGCCGTCGTCGTGACGCGCGGCAGCAGTCCCTACCTCGCCGCGACGCTCGCGGCGCTACGGACGCAGTCCCGCACCCCTGACTCCGTCGTGGTCGTCGACGTCGACACCGCACCGGCGACGTCCGGCCACCAGGACCTGCAGCTCGGCGGCGCGCGCTTCGTGGCAGGTGCGGGCGCCCGCACCTTCGGTGACGCGGTAGATGCGGCGCTTGCCGCCGTCGGCACCCCGGAGCAGGGCTGGCTCTGGTTCCTGCACGACGACTCCGCCCCCGCCCCTGGCGCCCTTGCGGCTCTCACCCGCTCGGTGGAGCACTCGAACGCGGTGGCCGTGGCGGGCTGCAAGCAGCGGCGCTGGGAGACGGGCCCGGACGGCGTGCCCCTCGACCCCGACCTGTCCGACCGGGGGGTGCTCGTCGAGGTGGGGCACACCGTCTCGCCGCTCGGCCGGCGCATGACCGGCATCGACGACACGGAGATCGACCAGGGACAGCACGACGCGCGCGAGGACGTGCTCGCCGTCGGCCTCGCCGGGGCGCTGGTGCGGGCGTCTGTCTGGCGCGAGGTCGGCGGTACCGACCCGGCCTACGGCCAGCTCGGCGACTCCACCGACTTCTGCCTGCGGGTGCGGCTCGCCGGCCACCGGGTGGTCGTCGTGCCCGACGCCGTTGTGCGGCACGCGCAGGTCGCGCTGCACGCTCCCGGCTCCTCCGGTGCCCGGCGCCGCAGCCAGCTCTACCTGCGGCTGACGTCGGTGGCGCCGTGGATCCTGCCGTTCGCGATGTTCGCGATGGTGCTGTGGGCGCCGTTCGCCGCGGGCTACCGGCTCGCGATGAAGCAGCCCGACCAGGCGCGCGACGAGCTGTTCGCACCGCTGTGGGCGGTGTTCCGGCTGGGGCCGCTGCTGCGTGCCCGACGCCGGATCGCACGCACCTCGACAGTGCCCCGCAGCGTGCTGCGGCCGCTGCTGGGCACCTGGCGCGAGGTGGCCGCCGAGCGCCGCGACAAGCGGCTCGCCCGCGGCGAGGCACACCGGGTGGACGCCGCCCCGTCCGAGCTGGAGCAGGCAGAGCTGGCGGCGCTCGCCGTCCGGCGCCGGGCCGCGCTGGGTGCCGTGGTGCTCTCCGCCGTCGGCCTGGCGGCGGCGCTGTTCGGGCCCGCCCTCGGCGCCCTCGCGGCCGGCGGACGCCTGGTCGGCGGCGCGCTGCTCCCGGCGGCCGGCACGACCGCGACCGCCTGGTCGGCGGCGACGTCCGGCTGGGTGCGTGACGGGCTCGGCACCGCCGCCCCGGCGGACCCGCTGCTGTTCGTGCTGACCGGCCTCTCCGCGCTGGTCGGCGGATCGCTGCAGCACGCGGTGGACGCCGTGCTCCTGCTCGCGCTGCCCGTCGCCGCCATCGGAGCGTGGGCAGCGGCCGGCACCGTGACCCGCTCCGTGTGGCTGCGTGCGCTCGCGGCGTTCGCCTGGACCGTCGCCCCGGCCTTCCTCGGCGCGCTGGACGGCGGCCTGCTCGGCGGGGTGCTGGCACATGCGCTGCTGCCCTGGACGGCCGTCGCGCTGGTCCGTGCGGTGGGCGTCCAGGCGGTCGACAGGCTCGGGCCGCCCGACGGCGCCGCCGAGGAGACGGCAGGTGCCACCGCACGCGCGTCCCGGACGAGCTCCGGCTCGCTGGGCGCTGCGGGCGCGAGCGGTCTGCTGCTCGCCTGCGTGGTGGCCGGAGCGCCCGCGCTGCTCCCTGCGGCGGTACTGGTGCTGCTCGGGGCGCTGCTCGTCGCCCCGCGCCGCCGCATCTACCTCGCGCTCGCGGCCGTGCCTGCGTTCGTGGTCGGCGCCCCGCTCTGGTGGACGGCGCTGCGCCACGGCAACAGCAGGCTGCTCACCACAGAGCCGCTGGCCGGGTCCGGCGTGCCGGCACCGGGCACCGCCTCGGGTCTCGAGCTGCTGCTCGGCCTGCCCTCGGTCCCCGCACCTTGGTTCGACGTGCCCGGCGACGGCCTCGTGCCGTCCGCCGTCCGCGCGATCGTGACGGCGGGCCCGTGGGCGCTCGGCGCTCTGGTGCTCGCGCTGGCGGCGGCCGGTCTCGGCGTGGCGCTCCTTGGCATCGGCCGCAAGCGGGTCGCGGAGTCGGCGCAGCACGTCGCCGCGACGTCGCTGGTGGGCTGGCTGGTCGCCGCGGCGGGTCTCGCCGTCGCGGTCCTGGCCCAGGGCGACGGCAGGTGGTCCGGCCCCGGGCTGTCGCTGGTCCTGCTCGGCCTGAGCGCCGCCGCCCTCGCGGGCGTCCGTGCGCTCGCCCACAGCGGGGCGTCGCTCAGGGGTTTCCTCGGTTCGGCGCGCAAGGTCGCGGTGGTCGCTCTGGTGGTAGTCGCGCTCCTGCTTCCCGCCGCGCAGGCGGCCGCGTGGCTGACCGGCTCGGGCAGCATCTCGGGCCCCGGGCGGAGCGGCATGCTGCACGTGACCACCGACCCGGTGGTGCCCGCCGTCGGGCAGCAGATGCAGGCACCGCCTCGGCAGGCGCGCGTGCTGGAGGTGGGTTTCGCCGGCGACGCGGGTAGCGCCGGCGGTGCGGACGACACGGTGCAGTACGCCCTCCTGCGGGCCGACGGCTCGCAGCTGGCCGACATCTCGGCGACGGCAAGGGCGACGGCGGACGATCGCGCCGGGGCGGGCGACGAACCGGTGGGCTCGCTGGACACCGCGGTCGCGGCGCTGGTGTCCGGCGCCACCGAGGGGGTGCCGGAACAGTTGGCCGACCTTGGGATCGGTGCGGTCCAGGTCCGGTCGGACGGCGGCCTGGGCGCGATGCCCGGGACGGATCCCGCGCGCGCCGTCGGCGACCTCGTGGCCACGCTCGACATGGTGCCGGGCATGAGCCGGGTCACCGAGGGGCAGGCGATCTCCGTGTGGCGGGTCGCCCCGGTGGGTGAGCCCGCACCCGGCTGGGCCCGCATCGAGGAGGCGGGTGCCACGGAGCAGGTGCTGGCGTCCAGGGGCACCACCGTCCGCGCCGACGTGACCGCGGGCGGTGCGGACCGCGCCGTCGTGCTGGCGGAGGCCGCTGGACCGGGCTGGCACGCCACCCTCGACGGACGCCGGCTGGAACCGGTGGCCGTCGACGGGTCGGCGGGCCTGCAGGCGTTCGCGCTCGGGGCCGACGCCGGGCACCTCGTGGTGCGCTACGAGGCGCCCCACCGCACGGCATGGCTGGTGCTCACGACGTTCACGCTGGTTGTCTTCGCCCTGCTGGCCCTGCCGGTGGGACGCAGGAGGGTTCGATGAAGCGCAAGAAGCTGGTGGTCCCGCCGGTCGCCCGGCGGTCGGCCGCCGCGGTGGGTGGCCTGCTCTGCGCGACGGCGGTCGCCGCCCTCGCCACCACGGGCGGCGGCGCGCTGGTCACGCCTCCGGGGGACGCCGTACGCGCCGTCCCCGTGGCCGCCGTCGAGACCGGGCTGGTCTGCCCCATGCCCGCTGAGCTGCAGCAGCCGGACGTCGGCGACGACGAGTTCAGCGCGGTCCGGGGCGAGACCACCACGACGCTCACCGCCGCGGTGCTGGACGGCGCGGAGGGTACGGAGTCCTCGGTCACCACCCTGGGCGGGGCCGCGGCGCCGGACCTCCCCGGCCCGCTCGTGACCGGCGGCGTCGCCGCGGTGCGCGAGGGCGCGGTCACCGGGGCGCGCACGGTGCGCGTGACGCCGAGCGGCGCCACCTATGCGACGGGGACCGTCGCCTCGGTGACCGCCGACGGTGACCTGCGCGGCATGGTCGCGGGGCCGTGCGCGGTGCCGTCCGTCGAGCACTGGCTGGTCGGTGGCAGCACCTCGGTGGGTTCGAGCGGCCTCCTGGTGCTGCAGAACCCCGGCCGGACGCCGGCCACCGTGTCGCTCGAGGCCTGGGGCGCGTCCGGTCCCGTGGTGCTGGGCAGCAAGTCGCTCGTCGTCGTACCGCCGGGCGAGCAGGTGGTCACCATGCTCGAGGCCGTCGCACCCGACCAGAGCCGGCTCGCGCTGCACGTCACCGCCGAGGGCGGCCGCGTGGGCGCCTACGTGCAGCACCACCGCATCGAGGGTCTGGTGCCCGCGGGCGCCGACCTCGTCGTGGCAGGCGCCGCGCCGTCCCGCACGACCGCGGTGTCGGGCGTGGTCAGCACCGGCGAGCCGGTGGACGACCCGCACGCACCGCGCCTCGACCTGCTGACTCCCGGCACCGCGGCCGGCACGGCGAACCTCGCGGTGCTCGGGCCCGACGGGCCGGTCCGGCTGCGTGGCGGCGAGGAGCTGCCTCTCGAACCGGGCAGGGTCACCACCCTGCCCCTTGGCGGGCTGCCCGCCGGTGCCTACACGGTGGTCGTGGACGCCGACGTGCCGGTCGTCGCGGGCGCCGCCCTGGACAGGAAGGGCTCCGCCGCGGAGGAAGCGGTCGTCGACGACGACCCGTACGACCGGGCCTGGCTGGCGGGGCAGGCGGTGCCGTCGGCGGGGGCCGTGGCCGACGGTGCCGTCGCCGTCCCGGTCGACGCCGCCTACGGGGTGACGCTGAGCGGCGTGCCCGACGAGCGCGACCCGGACCGGATCGACGACGTGGACGGCAGCACCGCGGTGGCGCTGCGCGGCGTCGGGCCGGACGGCGAGGAGGCCTGGACCCGCACGGTGGACGTGCCGACCGGTGGGACCGTCGAGCTGGGACGGGCGGAGCTGGAGAAGCTCGGCCCCACCGTCGCGGTGGTCGCGGAGCAGCACGCTGGGCAGGCGGGCGTCATCTGGTCGGTGGGCATCGCGGAGGCCGGTGACACGACCCTGTTCTCGGTGCTCTCGCCGACGGCGCCGCTCGCCGCGGGCGGGGACGTGCACGTGCGCCGGGTCGACGCGGCCGGCTGAGCGGCGGGCCGACCAGCCGGCCGCCGATCAGCCGGCGAGGGTCAGGAGCGGTCGCCGAAGTTCGGGTCGATCTCCTCCGGGGTGCGGGCCAGCATGTGCGCCACCTGCTCCACCACGACGTCGCGCACCAGGTCGGCGAGGTCCTCCCGGTCGAGGGCGCGCACCTCGACGGGCCGGCGGTAGACCACCACGCGTCCGGGCCGGCCGGCCTCGGCAGGGAAGAACCGGCCGAGCAGCACACCGCCGTCCTCCCACGGCGCCGGGTCCGACGGCGGCACGTCCTCGACGGCGAACTCGGTGCCGCGCAGCTGTGCGGCCCAGGTCCGGTCGAGGTCCTCGACGACGTCGAGCACGAAGTCGTCGAACCGCTGCGCCCGCGTGCGGTGCGCTGGGGTCCCGGGCGGGAACATCGGGCCCCGCAGCCCGCGGCCGCGCCGGTCCCGGCGCCGGGGGCGCACCGCCTCGCCGGAGGTGTCGCCCGGCTGGCCGACGGCGCCGGAGCGGGTCGCCGCGAGCCGGAGCAGGTCCGCCTGGGAGGCCTTGGGGATACCGGCCGGGCTGCCGGCCGAGCCGGCGGCGCTGCTGGAGCTGCCGGACGAGCTGCCGGACGAGCTGCCGGCGGGGCCGGGACCGCGGTCCGACCGCCGGTTCCGGCCGCGTGGAGAGAACGGAGGCACCTACCGACGATACGTCCGATCGGGGTTCCGGTTCGCCACCGCCACGGTCCGTCGTTCCACGGTGACGGGCCCGTGCCGACCTGGTGCTGAGCTACCGACCTCCAAGTGTTCACCAGCACGGTGTCCACCAGCACGGGAGACAGCGGTTGAGCACCCCTATCCTGTTTTCGTGCGCGACGATCCCGCCGAGGCGGCGTACCGCCGGGCGCTGGCCCTGATCACTGCTCTCGTCACGTTGACAGGTGTTCTCTGGGCGGTGCTCACCCCGGCGTTCCGGGCTCCCGACGAACCACAGCACGTCAACAGCGTGCTGCGCCTCGCGTACGGCGGCGGCTGGCCGGCCGCCGGTGAGGCGCTCGTCGGGCCGGCGGTCGACGAGGCGCGCGACCAGGCCGCCCTGGCGACGGACGTGCCCGGCCGGCATCTCGACCGGCTCGACCTGCCCCCGTACGTCACCGTGCCGCCCCTCCGGGACACCGAGCGCAGCATGGTCACCGGCGCGAACGCTCTGGCCGACCCGCTGCCCCCCGGCACCGACACCAGGGGCCTGGACCCCGAGACCGTGGACCAGATGACGCAGCACCCGCCGCTGTACTACGTGCTGGCGGCCGGCGTGCTGCACGCGACGGGCACGGCCGAGGCCCGGTGGGACGTGCAGCTGTTGGTGCTGCGGCTGTTCGACGTC
The DNA here is from genome assembly GCF_040656015.1 of Promicromonospora sp. NPDC050249. Classification (NCBI taxonomy): domain Bacteria; kingdom Bacillati; phylum Actinomycetota; class Actinomycetes; order Micrococcales; family Promicromonosporaceae; genus Promicromonospora; species Promicromonospora sp. NPDC050249. The sequence goes on from NZ_JBFAKY010000029.1 coordinate 33,517, forward strand.
GGGCTGGTGCTACCGCTGCCGCTGCTGACCGCCGCGGCCGCGCGCCGGCTGTCCGGTTCGCGTGCCGCCGCACTGGTCGCGGCGTCGTTCACGCTGTTCGTGCCGCAGGCAGGGCACATCCTGGGCAGCGTCACGAACGACGCGCTCGTGACCCTGAGCGGCGCGGCAACCGCCTATCTGTGCACCCGGGTGCTGACGGGTGACCTGCGCCGACGCACGGCGGCCGGACTCGGCGTGGTGGTCGGTGTCGGGCTGCTCACCAAGGTCATGGCGGCGTTCGCGCTGCCCGTGGTCGTCGCGGCATATCTGCTGGCCTCCGGCCCGCGTGGCCGGCGCGTGGGCGGTGCGCTCATCGCGGTCGGTGCGGCCTTCGTCGTCGGCGGCTGGTGGTGGCTGCGCAACCTGCTGGTGCTGGGGACGGTGCAGCCGGTCGGCATCCCGGACCGGTTCGTCCCCGAGGACGAGCCGCAGGGCCTCTGGTACTTCCTGCGGGTCGTCGTGACGAGCCTTACCCGGTCCTTCTTCGGCAACTTCGGCTGGCTGGAGATCCGGGTGCCCGACGCAGTCTTCTGGTCCGCGGCGATCGTGGTCGCGGTCCTGTGCGCGTGCGCCGTGGTGCGCGGTCCCGCGCGGCGGGCCACGGCGGTGCTCCTGCTGCAGCCGGCGGCGCTCTGGTGCGGGGTGCTCGTCAACGCCTGGCCGGACTACTCGGCGCACGGATGGATCTCCGCCGTGCAGGGCCGGTACCTGTTCGCCGGACTCCTGGCGCTCGGCTGCGGGACCGCGCTGGGCATGTACGCCCTGCGTGGCACCTTGCTGCACCGGGCGGTGCCCTGGGTGACCGGTGTGGCGGGCACGGTCGCGGCGAGCGGCCTGGCCTACGGATTCTGGGGTTTCTACCAGGGGCCCGGCCAGTCGGTGGCCGACGCCGCCGCCCGCTGGGCCGGGTGGAGCCCGCTGACCGGCCTTCAGCTCGTGCTGGTCGGATCCATGACGCTGGCCGTGGGGGTTGCCGCGGTGGCGGCCGCCGTCGGGTTCTCGCGTGCCGTGTCGATCTCCCGGACCGCGCGCAGCGCGAGCACCGCCGAGCCCGCGACGGCCAGCGTGGCCACCACGCCGACCACTGCCGCGGGCAGCGGCAGCGCGGGGTAGAAGCCCGGCCCCTTGGGTGTGACCAGCTCGAGGGTCAGCCAGACTGCCAGGTCGAGCAGCGTCAGCGCGGTCCAGGCGGGGAGGAGCAGCCGGGGACGTACCGCCAGGCCCGCCGCGATCCCGAGGCACAGGGGCAGCGCGACCACCAGCAGATAGCGCGGGTAGACGCCGCCGCTGTTGGAGGCGTACCCGACCTGCACGGACACGGAGACGAGCACTGCGACGACCGGCAGGGCGCCGGCCAGCGACGCCTCGACCAGCGGTGTGCGGCGTCGGACCGCCGTGACCAGCGCGATCACCAGGGGCGTCCAGACGAGCAGCGCCGCGGTGACCACGAGCGTGGTGACCGTGAGCGGCGTGCTCGGCGGCAGGCGCCCGGCCCACCAGTAGAGGTCGGGCAGGCGGGCCCAGGTGACCGGGTCGGCCAGTACCGCCCACACCGGGCGTTCCGTCCGGTTCTGGTTCGCCAGGGCCCAGTCGAAGTGTGAGCCGGTGATGTTGCCGGTCAGCGCGAGGTTGCGCAGGTAGAACCAGCCGCTGCTGGCCAGCACGGCCCCCGGGGCAGCCAGCACGAGGGCGACCACGGGCCCCCACCTGCCCCGGCCCTGCGCGGCCCGGATGGCCGCAGCGGCCAGGGCGACGCCCGCCACCACGGCGGCGATCAGGGCGGCGGACAGCCGGGTGAGCGCGCACGCGGCGGCGACCAGAGAGATCAGGGCGACCAGCCGCGCGTCGAGCCCGCGTCGGATCGCGGTGCCCGCCAGCCCGAACAGGACGGTGACCAGGACGGCGGCCAGCAGGTCGTTGTACGCGCCGCCGCCCACGTGCGCGGCGGCGGGCATGGCGCCGGCGAGGAAGGCGGCGAGCGGGGGCAGCACGCTGCCCGGCCGGGCCAGGCGCCGGGCGCTCCACCCGACCGCGAGCACAAAGACCCCGCTGAGCAGCACGTTCACGGCGCGCGCGGCGTAGACGGCGGCGATCGTGTGCCCGGCGTCCGCCAGGGGTCCAGCCAGTGGTGCGACCAGCAGGTAGTACAGCGGCGGGTGCTGGGCGGTCCACTGCACGGGGGCGATCCAGGCGAGCACCGGTGCCTCGGGCGGCAGCTCCAGACCTTCCTCGAACACGGGCAGCTCGCCGTGCCAGACCTGGTAGGCGTAGTCGACGTGCGGGGCCTCGTCGCCGGTCGCGTATGGCGGGTCGGCCAGCGCCACCATCAGGGCCAGGAGCATCCCGCTGAGCACCGCGCAGCCGAGCGCCAGGCGTTCGGCGCGGCCCTCGGCCAGCTGCCGGACCAGCTGCCTGACCCGGTCCGCGACCCGGCTGAGCGCGCGGCTCATGCGGCCTGGCGGGGTTCGGCGTCCACACCCGCTGCGCGCTCCGGGCGCTGCTCGCCGACGGCGGTCCGGGTGAGCGAGATCGCGACGGCGACGCCGAGCGCCACGCCCGCGACGAGCACGACGACCAGCACGGCGCTCGGGAACGCGTACCAGTGGCCCACGGCGGCGAGAGCGGCGGCGAAGGCGCCCGGCCCGGCGTCGTGCGGCATCCAGTACAGGTGCCAGACGTCGTACTGGTACGCCAGGTGCATGCCGCCGGCGAGCACCAGCAGCGCCGCGGGCACCGTCCGGCGCCACGCGGGACGCAGCACCGCTGCCCCGGCGAACGCGACGACCATCAGCCCCACGAGGCCGGTGTACAGGTACCGCCCCTGCTGGGCGGCGCCGAGCTCGTGGAACGCCGCGAACTGCTCCCACGAGCCGCGGGCGACGATCCCCGCGAGGGCAGGTATCGGGAACAGCAGCACCAGCGCGTCGAGCCGGGGTATCGGCCTGCGCACCAGGGCCGTGACGAGACCGGCGAGGATCACGACCAGCCCGACGCGGGCCATCCACCACGACGCGTCCTGGTCGCGGGTGGCCGCGTGGTCCTGCACGAAGAACAGCGTGATCATGCGTTCGGTGAACCGCCCCAGCCACGTGAGGCCGCCGTCGGCCCAGCCGTAGACCGGGGTGAGGTCGGGCGGGGTGGCGTGCGTGCCGTGCGGCTGGAGCATGCCGTGCACCAGCACGTTGCGCACCCACCAGGCCACGCCGGGGAGGGTGGCGACGGCGACCACCAGCAGCGAGGTCACGGCGGCCCGGAGACGTGCGCGGTACCGGTACGCGGCGACGAGGTAGGCGAGCAGGATCCACAGGGGGAACATCAGCGCGAAGCCCTTGGTCAGCAGGGCGAGCATCGTGACGAGCCCGAGCAGGACGGCGGTGCGGCGGCTCAGGTCACCGGTGAGGACCCGGATCACCAGCAGCGTGGCGCACGCTCCGAGGACGACCAGCAGGTTGTCGTTGTTGACCGCCGACTCCAGGTGCGTCAGCTCGGGCACGGCGAGCGGGACCAGGGCGGCGGCCACCGGTAGCGGTTCGGGCAGTCGCAGGCGCCGTGCGGCGGCGAACAGCAGCAGCGGCAGCGGCAGCGCGAGCAGCGCGTTCCACCAGCGCAGGAGCAGCCACACCTGGTCCAGCGGCCGGTCCTGCCAGTCGGGCACCAGGCCGACGACGCCCGCCCCGAGCAGGTAGTAGAGCGGCGGGTGCTGGACCAGCTGGTTGAGCACCGGCGCGACGACGCCGTCGGCTTCCTCGGCGGTCAGCGGGGCCGTGCCGCCGGCATCCGCGTACGAGGGCCGTTCGCCGCGTGGCGGCACGTCCTGACGGTCGGCCAGGTGCAGCGGCCCGTCGAGGCTGTCGGCATCGACGAAGCCGCCCGCCGTCACGCCCTGCGTGACGTAGGCGGTGCCAGGGCCGGGCCACGGCCAGGCGTCGCCCTGGCGCACCTGGAGGATCAGGTCCACGTGCTGGCGCTCGTCGGGCGAACGGACGTTGGGGAAGACGGTGGTCTGGCCGAGCATCACCGCCAGGTGCAGGAGCACGACCAGCCACACGACGACCGGAACCGCGCGAGGTCGGGTCACGCGAGCAGGGTAGCCGCGCCGGACGGGCGTATCCGGGCGCTCCGGTTACGGGCGGGTAACAGTCACTGAATGGCACGTGATGTTCATACGGTGGTCATCTGGCGTGCTTACGCTCGTGACGCCGCTCCTGCTTTTCGCAACCGCTTACCGCAACCGCTTCCCGCAATCGCTCACCGAGAGCCTGCTACCGAAAGCACAGGGCCATGAAGCTGTTCGTGCAGATTCCCTGCTTGAACGAGGAAGAAACCCTTCCTCAGGTGCTTGCCACGATTCCACGGAGCATTCCGGGCATCGACGAGATAGAGATCCTGGTCGTCGACGACGGGTCCACGGACGGCACGGTCGAGCTGGCGCGCCGCCTCGGTGTGCGGCACTTCGTCCACCACACCCGCAACATGGGGCTGGCCAGGTCGTTCCGCGACGGCGTCGACTACGCGCTCCGGCACGGCGCGGACATCGTGGTGAACACCGACGGTGACAACCAGTACCCGCAGGAACGGATCGGCGACCTCGTGATGCCCGTGGTGCTGGGCGACGCGGACATAGTGATCGCAGACCGGCAGACCGGGACGATAGAGCATTTCTCCCCGCTGAAGAAGGCTCTGCAGAAGCTCGGCAGCAATGTCGTCAACTTCGCCGCCGGAACGGATCTGCCCGACGCCGCGAGCGGCTTTCGTGCGTATTCGCGCGGGGCGCTGATGCGGCTCAACGTCGTCACGCAGTTCAGCTATTGCATGGAGACGATCATCCAGGCCGGCCACAAGCGGCTGCGGATCCAGAGCCTCCCGGTCACCACGAATCCGAAGACCCGGGAGTCCCGGCTCTTCACGAGCATGTGGCAGCACATCATGAAGTCGGGCCAGGCGATCAGCCGGTCCTACGTGATGTACAAGCCGCACACCGTGTTCATCACGCTCGGCCTGATCTTCGCGCTCGGTGCGGCGATCCCGTTCGCCAGGTACGCGGCGCTCCTCGTCGCGGGTACCGGCGGGCAGCACCTCCAGTCGATAGTGCTCGGGGCGACCTCCCTCGTCGGCGCGCTGCTCAGCTTCGCCCTGCTCGTGCTGGCGGACCTCCAGCGCACCAACCGCGTACTGCTCGAGGAGACGCTGGAACGCCTCAAGGACGTGCAGTACGGCACGACGGCGGCTCCGGTCGGATCGGCGGCCGCGGAGCACCGGAGGCCGTCCGGCGGCAACGAGCCGGGCCCGCTCGACCGGACCGGTCCGCTGGACAACGCCCGGCCGACGGGGTCCGCCGACCTCCCGGCAACCGTCCAGTGATCGCTTTCGGCACGTACGACGCCGCGCGCCACCCCCGCATCGCCGTCCTGATCGCAGGGCTGCGCGCCCACGGCGGCAAGGTCACCGAGCTGAACCGGCCGCTCGGGTTCTCCACCGCCGAGCGGGTGCGCATGCTCCAGCAGCCGTGGCGGCTGCCCGCCCTCGCTGTTCGGCTGCTGCGGTGCTGGGCGGGCCTGGTGCGCGACGCCGTGCGGCAGCGACGGGCGGAGGGCCGGCCCGATGCCGTGCTCGTCGGTTACCTCGGGCACTTCGACGTCGTCCTCGCGCGCCTGCTCCACCCGCGCTCACTGATCGTTCTGGACCACCTGGTCTTCGCCGGGGACACCGCTGCCGACCGTGGGGCCGCTGGCCTGCGGGTGCGGCTGCTGACCGGGCTGGACCGGCTGGCCGTCGCGTGCGCCGACCTCGTCGTCACGGACACCGAGGAGCACCGGCAGATGCTCCCGGACCCGGACAAGGGCGTCGTCGTACTGGTCGGCGCACCGGACGCCTGGCGGACGGCGGCCTCCCCGCCGGCCGTCCCGCCGTCGGCCGACGAAGCGCTATCCGTCGTCTTCTTCGGGCTGTACACACCGCTGCAGGGCGCACCCGTCATCGCGGAGGCGGTGCGGGACGCCGTCGCAGCGGGTGCCGCGCTGCGCGTCACGATGGTCGGTACCGGCCAGGACCTACCCCGGGCGCGCGAGATCCTCGCGGGCACACCGGGCGTGACCTGGCACGACTGGGTGGAGGCCGACGAGCTGCCCGGCCTCGTCGCCCGGCACCAGGTCTGCCTGGGCATCTTCAGCGACACCCCGAAGGGCGTGCGGGTGGTGCCGAACAAGGTGTACCAGGGCCTCGCGGCAGGCTGCGTGGTGGTCACCTCGGACACCCCGCCGCAGCGCAGGGCGGTGGGGGAGCACGTGGAGCTGGTCCCGGCGGCCGACCCCCGGGCGCTCGCGGCCGAGCTCGTGGACCTCTGCGACCCCGCGGTGCTGGCCGCTGCCCGGGAACGCGCGGCACGCGGCCGGGACCGGATCCGCCCGCAGGTCGTCACCGAACCACTGGTCGCCGAGCTGCGGCGCAGGGGAGTGCTGTGACGAGGGCAGGCGCGGGGACGACGGCGTCAGACCCGAGGGCGTCAGACACGGGGGCATCGGACCCGACGGCGTCAGACACCACGGCGCCCGCCGCCCGCCGCCCGGTCGTCCGTGGCGCGCTGACTGCCCTGCGGTCGCGGTGGGTGCGGTGGGGCTTCCTGGCCGTCGCCCTCGGGCTGGCCGTCTGGTACGTGCTGGGCAACCGGGAGGCCCTGGCGCGCGCCGCGACGGACCTGTCCGGGACCGAGGCGGTCCTTGTCGTCGTCCTCGGCGCCCTGTACGTGTGGTGCACGCTGCTCGCCTGGCGCGCGGTCCTGGCGGACCTCGGCTCGCCCCTGTCGTTGCGGAGCGCGGTCGCCGTGTTCGGCGTCAGCCAGCTCGGCAAGTACGTGCCCGGCGGCGTGTGGAACGTCGTGGCCGCCGCCGAGGTCGGGGCGGGGCACGGCGTGCCCCGCAGCAGGTCGGCCGCGTCGATGCTGGTCGCCGTGGCGGTGTCGGTGGCTTCGGGTGCCGCCGTGGGCGCGGTGGCGCTGCCGTTCGTGTCCGCCGGTGCGCTGGGCGCGTGGTCCTGGGTGGTGTGGGCCGCGCCCGTCGTCGTGCTGGTGCTGGCGCCGCCGGTGCTCAACCGCCTGATCGGGTCGGCCGTCCGGCTCACGGGGCGCGCCGCGCTGGAGCACCCGATGACGTGGGGCGGCCTGGCGCGCGCCACGGCCTGGTCGGTGGCCGGGTGGCTCGTCGCGGGACTGCAGCTCTGGGTGCTCTGCACGGGGCTCGGCCTGCCCCTCACCGTCCGCACCTTCGCCCTGGCGGCAGGCGGCTGGGCGCTCGCGTGGACCGCCGGATTCCTGTTCGTGGTCGCGCCGGCCGGCGCGGGCGTGCGCGAGCTGGTGCTGGCGGCGGTCCTCGCGGGTGCGCTGCCCGCCCCCGCCGCGGCCCTCGCGGTGCTCGTCAGCAGGGTCGTCCTGACTCTTGTCGACCTGACCTTCGCGGGCGTGGGGCTCTGGCTGGCCCGCGGGAGCAGACAGCCAGGTTGACCATGCACCTGCTGCCACGCCTGGCATGATCCTGGCAGCAACTGCATGGTGATTCCGTCGGAGGCCGCCCACCCCAGCTCGACCCGGGTCGTTACGCCCGTGATCGTCCGGCGTGTTCGGCACGTTGTGCCCGGTCAGGGCGTAGTCTCGGCGCGTGAGATCGGTGAGACAGTGTTCGCGCTCGGCCTGTACAAACGCGGCCGTAGCGACGCTCACATACGTGTATGCGGACTCGACGGCGGTACTCGGTCCGCTTGCGCACCTGGCCGAGCCCCACAGCTACGACCTGTGCGCCGAGCACGCCGAGCGGCTGACGGCACCGCGCGGGTGGGAGGTGCTCCGCCTGATGCCGGAGTTCGAGGACGCCGGGCCCAGCCCGGACGACCTGTCCGCCCTCGCCGACGCCGTGCGTGAGGCCGGCAAGGTGCGCCGTCCGGCGGAGCCGCCGACAGTCACGGAAACGGCGCGCCGGGGCCACCTCCGCGTCCTGCGCGCCGACGACGACAACTCGGCCTGACCCCGTCGCCGAAGTAGAGCGTGCGTCCAGACACCCGCTCTACTTCACCGAAGCGAGGCTGCCGAAGTAGAGCGTGTGTCTGGACGCACGCTCTACTTCGGCGAATTGGTTACGGGACCCAGGCGCAGACCGCGTGGCCCGCGCCCGTGAGCGTCAGGTTCCCCGCGTCGTGCGGTACGAAGACCGACTCGCCCTGCGCCAGGCGCTGCGGGCCGTCCTCCGAGCGGTCTGCGTCGAGCTTCAGCTCGCCGGCCAGGCACAGCAGGATCCGCGGCCCCGTTGCGGGCAGCGTCACGGGCTCGGCGGGGTCGACGTCGGCGGTGGTGAGCGCGAACTCCGTGACCGGTACCCGGTAGGTGTGCACCTGTCCGCGGCTGCCCGACGTCGTCATCTCCGGGATGGAGGGCTGCTGCGGGGAGAACACCGTGCAGGCCACGAGGTTCTCCTCGTCGACGAGCTTCGTGGTGAGCCCGGCGCGCAGCACGTTGTCGGAGCTGGCCATGATCTCGATGCCGAGCCCCGACAGGTAGGCGTGCACGACGCCGGCGGGCGTGAACGCCGCCTCGCCCGGCTCGAGCGAGAACCGGTTGAGCATGAGGGAGGCGATGGCGCCCGGGTCGCCGGGGTGCTGCTCGGCGAGGTCGACCACCGTGCGGTCGGCGCGCTCGAACGGGGAGCCGGCCTCGAGCCGTGCCCGGACGGAGTCGAGCGTGACCTGGATGTCGGCGGCGCAGGCCTCATCGGCACGTGCTGACAGGAGGTGGTTGAACGCCTCGCGCATGCCGTCGTGGCTGCGGTCGTGCTGGAGCGCGGTGCGGACGCCGTCGACCAGGTCGCCCGCCAGGCCGTCCAGCACGTCCAGGATGATGCGGGGCGTGCGGAAGCCCGCGAGCCCCTCGAACTGCGAGAGCGCGACGATCATCTCGGGCTTGTGCTGGTCGTCCTTGAAGGACCGCTTCGGCGACGTCAGCGGCAGGCCCGCCTTGTTCTCGCGCGCGAAGCCCTCCCGGGCCTGCCGCGGTGAGGGGTGCACCTGCAGCGAGAGCGCCTTGCCCGCGGCCAGGATCTTCAGCAGGTACGGGAGGCGGGGGCCGAACTGCTCCGCCACGCGGTGGCCGAGCGTCTGCACCGGCGCCTCACGGACCAGACGGTCCAGCGCGACGTCCTCGTCCTCGATCACGCTGACCGACGGCGCGCTGGGGTGCGCGCCGAGCCACAGCTCGGCCTGCGGGCCACCGTCGGGCTGGGCGCCGAGCAGGTTCGGGATCGCTTCGACGGACCCCCAGTCGTACCGCTGGATCGTGTTGGTCAGCGGGAGCGGGGCATGGAATTGGGCGACTGCGAGCACCGCGCAAGGATATCCCTACGACGACTGCGGATGCCGGACGCGACTGCCGCTGCTGGGCGAACTGTCGGTCAGACGGGAGGGCCTGCATGGCTACTCGACGCCCCGAACACGCCCTACCTGGGCTTGGGTTGGTCTGACACCACGACAGGCTGCGTTCGGCGATCACTCATCCAGTCGAGCCATCATCTCGTCATGAAGTTTGCGGTTCCCGGCTACGACCAGTCGCTGTCTGCGAACTACCCCACGCCGCAGGTCAGAACAAATTTGCTCCCAATCGACAGGTAATCCGTCGGCGTCGGTTACAGTGCCTCCGGCGAGTTCAACGAGCCGATACGGAAGCGCCTCATAGGCTGGTTGACCGATCTTGTGGTCGAGAAATGCGTCCACGTCGCCGGCACAAATTCGTGCGGCAACAATTCCACCGTCGACCGTAAGCAGAAGTCCGCACTCCTTCGCCACACCTGATTGGAGGTAGGAGCGCCGATGCCTCTTCATCAACGAAATCACTACCGTGGCGTCCGCCAGGTTCTGTGTCGAACTGAGTGACACAGGACATGCGCCGCCGTCCTCCCAGACCATCGACAGCCCTACTCCTCGTACGAATACCAGCGAACGCCAGCACTGGAGATCTGCGACTGCCGCGGATATGAAGGCCCCGCCCTCATCGATCTCAAATCCTGTAACTGCTGACTCTCGTATGCCTCGGAAGGTCAAACTCGTATTGCAGTATGGATCGGTAGCGAATAACCTCTGATCGTCGCCCAGCACAACGACTCCGGCCTCTTCAGAGAAGACCGTGCCGCGATAGTCAGCTTCGCTGAGCAGGCTCATCAGCATGTCCTCGGCATAGGTGTCAATCCGGTGGGCGAGGTGGCCATCGCCTTTGTCCTTGGTCACCGCAGACGCCATTGCCACAAAATCACGTGAACTCAGCCTAGGTCGCAAGAATTGCGCCACCGACCGGACTATAGAGCCTGCTAGGCCTATGTCTGATTGCTTACCGATAGCCACGGGTAATTCCTCTTTCTCGACCACAGCTTCGGCACAGCGTTCGCCGGGATAGTATATCCAAATGCTGTCTTCTCCTCCACACTATTCTATTGCCGCACATGTCACAGTAATGCTCGGGTATGACCTGCTGCCTCACCGCGAGAACAATAAGAGACCCGTGCAATGCAAGTCCACCTGCTGCTGAATACGCCAAGATCTGAGCAAGTTCGCGCAGCCCCGCCCAGTCGGTAATGGTCAGAATCGCGAACAGAATGATTGGGAAGTAGATCAGTGTAGGCGCGCCGCTCAACCACAGGGTCGCTCGACGGTCGTGGATATCGGCTGATCGGTACTCTGAACGACGTTCAGTGATGGCCCGAACGAGCGGGGGGAGGAGGGAGAATGCCAGGGTGGTGGCGCCCAGATCTTCCAGACCTGCCATTATAAATGCTATCGACAGCCCGGCATTCAGGCATCCAAATGCTGCGCCAAACGGAAGTCGGGCGAGATTCAGAAACATGCTTTGATCGGCCAGCCCGTAGCGATATGATAACAACACTTCGGAGCCCGGGAAGAAGCCCAGCTTTCGCACGCGACCAGGTGCAATGCCCTGGGCAAGCGTGTGATATTCGGAATTGTCCAGGCGTGCGCGGAGCGCGAAGTGTTCTGGGTGATCTAGATTCATCACCACACGGGCGGCGGTATCGAATCTTAGTCCGAGACCTAACTGCCAGTTATCGGAGAATCCCGAAAATTCTTCTTTCACGAATGCGGTGTCCAGATCGATTTCGATCGTGACCTGCCGGGTGGAAGCCTGCTTGCTCATCAGCCTGACAACCGTTGACTCGCTCCCTTGAGAGACATCGAATTCGGCACGTTCGTCTTCACTGGAGACGCGTACGTAAGTGACAGGTGCGCGTGTGATGGCGTGACCAGCGACAATTTCCAAAGGGTAATAGAGGTGGATGGTTAGTTCCGAAAGAGTCGTGGTTATTTGAACCGGGACGAGCGTGGAGTAAGTCGTGGGTGCTTCGACGATTTCAACGTCTAGAGTCACGGTATCTGGTGTGCTGTAGACGTGCCAAAGTTCCCGCCTACGAGCTGCGTCGAAGGCTTGCAGAGAGCCGACGCCATTCTGCGGCACATTCGCTTTCAGCTGATTAGCACCCATGTCGGGCATCTCAGAGCGTGCTCTGAAGAGCCGTCGCTGCTGGCGGCGTGTCTTCGGTGACAGCGATGGGTGCTGCTCGGTAGCGGTTTCGTGGTTTTCTGCCTGCAGATCGGCTTTGTCGGCAGCTGAATCTGCGGAGGGGCTGCCCCCGAATCGGTGGCCATCATCTTGTGGTAGTGCGCCATGGTCAGTCATGCCGCTCCCGTGTCGACCGGTCAGGACTTCACACTACAACGATATGGCGCATGTCGACTAGATCGGTATTATCGGTTCATGAAGGTCGTCGCGTACGCGTCCCCACAGGGCTTGGGTCGTGCGATCGCCTGGGACATCGTTAGAGGGCTGGTCGATGCGCGAATCCGGCGAGCCGCGTTCTGGACGCTGTGTCTTCCATCTGGGCGATCGTGTGTTCCCGTGCTACGTGCGTTGCGTGTCCTGCCGACGACCGCCTTCGTCAACTTGCGGCTTCTCATGCCGGACGCGTACTGCAGGGACGACGAACTCGCGCTGTGCCCTTGCGCGGAACCCCATAGCGTCTACCAGTTCGTGAAGAAGCACCTTCCCAAATTTTGGGCAACGCTCCAAGACGGAGGTGTCACGGACCGTCTTCTCGTACCGAGCCCGAAGAATCCGACAGATATTTGGGATCGACTCGGCGCGGGCGACGTCGACCTTATGCTTCTGGCCTCCGGCTCTGGCGACGGCCATATCGCATTCAATAGCCCCGGAACCTCATTGGAATCTGAAACCCGCGTTGTGTTGTTGCCTGAGAGTACGCGCCGCGATAATCTTCGGACCTACCCTCACTTCGGAGAGGTGGCCAATGTTCCTCGCCGTGGTGTTACTATAGGAATGCGTGAGATCCTTGAATGGCCGAAGCGTACAATTATGGTCCTGCCTGGCCTCGAGAAAGCTGAGGCCCTCGACAGGGTGATATCGGCGCATGGCTACGACCCTGCTTGGCCTGCTACAGTAATCTCAGTTTGCACGAATCCGTGCATCTACACGGACCTCGAGGCCACGAGAGGGCGAGCGCGCCTAAGATGATTTCGGCTGTTGCATTCGACCTGGATGACACCCTTGCACACTCTAAATCGCCCATCTCTTCGGAGATGGCAACGCTTCTCATGGACCTGGTGAGACTCGTTCCTGTATGCATCATTTCTGGAGGGCGGTACGAACAGTTCGAGGATCAACTTCTTCGGAGATTGCCTGATGGGGCAGACTCGTTGTTCGACCTTCATCTCATGCCCACCTGCGGCACTCGCTATTATCGCTACGAGTCTGACGGTTGGGTGCTTGTCTATGCCGAAGACCTCGACGAGTATGCGAAGATCGCGGCGTTCGCCGCGATCGAATCGGAAGCGAAACGGCTTGGTCTGTGGGAGCAGGACAGTGACGTCTTTGGATCGAGGATCGAGGATCGAGGATCCCAAATAACTTACTCGGCGTTGGGCCAGGAAGCTCCGGTGCAGTTAAAGAAAACTTGGGACCCTAACGGGCGAAAGCGCGAGAAGCTTCGCAAGAGCATTCAGCGTAGGCTACCGGATCTTGAGGTGCGTTCCGGCGGATCAACATCAATTGATATCACGCGTAAGGGGATTGACAAGGCTTTCGGGATGCGTGAATTCGCGAAGATTTTGAATGTCTCCTATCAGGAAATCTTGTTCATTGGGGACAGGTTGGAGCCGGGTGGTAATGATTACCCAGTAGTTCCGCTCGGTCTGATAACCAGGAGCGTCGCAAACTGTGAAGAGACCGAAGCGCTGCTGCCCCAGTTGATCTCGGAGGTTCGAGAGACCCAGGTTGAGTCAGGTACTCGACGAGCCGTCTCCAGGAGTGAGCAGTCGAGGTAACGGAACTCGCCAGAGCACCTACCCTGCTCCGGCAGCGCACTACCGTTGACAGCGCCCGCGGATCGATGAGAAGTGCCTTCCGATCCGGAGCTGACTGCACGGGACAGTAGATCAAGTCCACCTGACCGACCGCGGGGAGCCGTAGGCTGTCAGTTATGGCTATCGACCTGAGGCCTTTGTTCAAGGCGTACGGAGTGCGCGGTGTCGTTCCCGATCAGTTGTCGCTGCAGGTGGTACAAGCCCTGGCGGCCGCGTTCGCGCGGGTGGTGGTGATGCCCGATGCCGGCGTCCCGGCCGAGCCCGGGCGGCCGGGGGTGGTGGTCGGCCGGGACATGCGGGATTCGGGCCCGGAGCTGGTGGAGGCCTTTGCCCGGGGTCTGACGTCGGCTGGGGTGGACGTGACGCTCATTGGGCTGTGCTCCACGGACGGCCTGTACTACGCCTCGGGCCAGCTTGACCTGCCCGGCGCCATGTTTACCGCGAGCCACAACCCGGCGCAGTACAACGGGATCAAGCTGTGCCGCTCGGGCGCCCGCTCGGTCGGGCAGGAGACCGGGCTGGCCGAGATCCGGGAGCTGGCGCAGGGCTACCTCGACGGCGCGATCCCGGTGCCGGTGCGGTCGGCGGCAGAGACCGGCGAGATCATCAACCGGGACCTGCTCGCGGACTACGCCGGGTTCCTGCGGTCGCTGGTCGACCTGTCCGCGGCCCGGCCGCTGAAGGTCGTGGTCGACGCGGGCAACGGTATGGCGGGCCTCACGGTTCCCGCGGTCCTCGGTGACGCCGCGGGTCTCGCCGGGTTGCCGCTGGACCTGGTGCCGCTCTACTTCGAGCTCGACGGCTCGTTCCCCAACCACGAGGCCAACCCGCTGGACCCGGCCAACCTGATCGACCTGCAGGCGGCGGTCGTGGCGAACGAGGCGGACCTGGGCCTCGCGTTCGACGGCGACGCCGACCGGTGCTTCGTGGTGGACGAGCGCGGCGGCGCCGTCTCGCCGTCGGCCGTGACCGCCCTGGTGGGGCTGGCCGAGGTGACCAAGGAGCTCGCCGCAGGCCGCACGCCCACGGTGATCCACAACCTCATCACCTCGCGCGCCGTCCCGGACCTGCTGTCCTCGGCCGGGGCGACGACGGTGCGCACCCGCGTCGGCCACTCGTTCATCAAGGCGCAGATGGCCGAGCACGGCGCCGTGTTCGGCGGGGAGCACAGCGCGCACTACTACTTCCGGGACTTCTGGTTCGCGGACACCGGCATGCTGGCCGCCCTGCACGTCCTGGCCGCTCTGAGCACCCAGGGCCACACGATGTCCGAGCTCGCCGAGATGTTCGAGCCGTACTACGGCTCGGGGGAGATCAACTCGACGGTGTCCGACGCCGCTGCCGCGACCGACCGGGTGCTCGACGCCTACCGGGCCGCCTACCCGGGGATCGTCGTCGACACGCTCGACGGCGTGACCGTCTCCCACTGGGAGGCCCACCCGCAGTGGTGGTTCAACCTGCGCGCGTCCAACACCGAGCCGCTGCTGCGGCTCAACGTCGAGGCCGCCGACGAGGACATCATGGAGAAGGTGCGCGACGACGTCCTGTCGCTCGTGCGTGAGACCGCCGGCCCTGCCGAGGAAGAAGAGGCACTGTGAGCACGAACAAGATCGACGCGCTGGAGCCCTGGGTACGCGAGATCCTGCGCTGCCCCGTGACCGGCGCGACGCTGGTCGACGCCGTCGGGCCCGACGGGGAGCCGGAGCTGCACTCGACCGACCCCGAGCGGCCGCTCGCCTACCCCGTGCGCAACGGTGTCCCGGTGCTGCTGGAGTCGGACGCCCGCCCGCTCTGACCCCGAGGCCGACGACGGCGCCGCCGTCGTCGGCCGGGACGGCTCAGGCCGTGCGCGTCCCCGCGACGAGGTGTCAGCGCGTACTGACGCGCTTGATCCACGACGACGGCAGACCACCCTTGGAGTGCGGGCTCACCGCGGCGCGGACCTGGTCCGCCGACCTCGTGAGCGTGCCGGTCTGCCCGTTCGACGACCTCGCCCGCAGCGTCCGCACCTGGCCGCTCTCGTACCGCGAGACCACCCACACCGCCGTGACGTCCGGCAGGTCGAACAGGGCGCGCGCATGGGCCTGCGTGAGGACCCGCACCCAGCTCGCGTACCGGTTGCCCGGAGCCGCGGCGGAGTACGGGTCGGCCACCGACCGTTCGTGGGACAGCGCGGACGACCACACGTCCTCGGAGTTGGCGGTCCGGCCGCCGCTGGACGAGTAGTAGTGCGCCTCGACCGGTCGGCCGCCGGACGTCAGCACCACCGCCCGGGTGGGGGAGAGCTGCGTCGAGCTGACGGCGCCGATCCAGGCGCCGCGGTAGGCGGCGGCGGTGTCCTGCCAGCCCACGAAGTTCTGGTCCCGCACGTCGTCGACGACGTGGCAGCCGCACACCGACTTCCACCTGTCCCTCTTGAGCAGCGCGTACGACCGCGCCACGACTGCCTGCGCGCGCAGGGCCTCCTTGCCACCGCTGGTGCCCCAGGAGCTCGGCATCTCCGCCAGCCCCCACAGGTACTCGGAGTTCAGCCGCAGCTGGTTGACGACGTTCACGCCACCCCGCGACTCCGACAGCACCATCTGACCGTGCCGGTAGATCCCCTGGGCGCCCACGACGTCGACGACGGCCGGCGCGGCGGACGGCCGGTGGTAGCGGGTGCCGGACCAGCGCAGGATCAGGTTCTCGCGCTGGTACCGCTTGCCCTCCGCCCAGACGACGGCGTCGCCACCCTGCGCGGAGACGTGCATCGTCCCGCCCCATCCGGACGCCAGGAGCCTGCTCCCCGCGAGCAGCAGCCACTGCCCCTCGCGGACCGTGATGTCGGTCTTCGCCGGGTCGTCGTGACCGGAGTACCCGTAGGGGTCGGGGCCGAAGACCTGGACGTTGATGAGAGTGGGGGTGGCCCGTGCCTCCACCGCCGTGCCGCTGTAGAAGTGCCGCAGGATCCGGCTCGCGCCGTGCCCCCGCCGCGCCATCTCGTACGCCCCGTACTGGGGCATCCCCACGCCGTGGCCGTACCCGGAACCGTGGAGGAGGAACTCGTCCGGGAGGGCCGCGGCAGCCGTGATTCCGGGAGCCGTGCACAGCAGCACCAGGGTCACCGCCGCAGCGGCGAGACGAGCCCGCAGGCCTGCAGATCGAGCCGTCATGTCGAACACCCCCCGGTGCCACCATGCATCACCGGTGCGGGGTCGGCACCCGGGGCGTGTGACCAACCTGGCGGGTGATTTATCGGTCTGCCGGGTCAACTGTGTGGGCGAGCCCAGTTCCGGCGACCTACCCTCACGGAGGGAGCTGCCGCAGCGCTCCGCGATTCGAGGGGTAGCCGTTCTTTTGTCCAATATCTTGCTCGACGTTTCTCAGGGACCGACCACCGACCGCCGCCGGTCCCGCCGTGCGAGCACCCAGCGGAAGTTCCTTCCCGAGGTCCAGGCCCTCCGGGCGCTCGCAGTGGCGCTGGTGATCGTGTACCACCTCGAGCCCCGGCTCGTGCCTGGCGGCTTCATCGGCGTCGACGTGTTCTTCGTGATCTCCGGCTTCCTGATCTCCGGGCACATGCTGCGCGAGGTCCGGGAGACGGGCCGGCTGTCCCTCGCGCGGTTCTGGGCGAACCGTGCCCGCCGCATCCTGCCGGCGGGCCTGCTGGTCATCGGCCTCACCTCTGCCGTCTCCACCTGGGTGATCGCGTCGTCCGAGTGGCTGAACCTCCAGCGCCAGGCCCTCGCCAGCATCTTCTACGTGCAGAACTGGCTGCTCGCCAGGGACTCCGTCGACTACCTCGCCGCGGACAACGCGCCCACGCCGTTCCAGCACTTCTGGTCGCTCGCGGTCGAGGAGCAGTTCTACCTGCTGTGGCCGCTCGTGGTCGTCGTGATGGCCGCACTGGCCGTGCGGACCGCCCGCGCCGGCCGACGGCCCCGGGTAGGCCGCTGGGTCTTCGCGGGATTCGGCGTACTCGTCGCCGCCTCGTTCGTCTGGAGCGTGCTCGAGGTACAGGCGCAGGACCCGTCGGCCTACTTCGTCACCACCACCCGCCTGTGGGAGCTGGGGGCCGGCGGCATGCTCGCCGTCGTGCTCCGGCACACCGAGCGGTTCGCCCTCGCCAGGGCGTTCCTGGCGCTCGCGGGCCTCGGGACCATCGCGGCGGGCGCGTTCCTGATGTCCTCGGAGACGCCGTTCCCCGGTGTCGCGGCCCTCGTTCCCGTCCTCGGCACCGTCGCGGTGATCGCCGCGGGCCGGACGCACGGCGCCGGCTCGCTCACGTGGCTCGTGGACCGGAGCTGGGTGCAGTGGCTGGGCAACGTCTCCTACTCGGCCTACCTCTGGCACTTCCCGGTGATCGTGTTCTTCGTCGCGTGGGCGGACCGCGACCCCAGGCCCTTCGAGTCGGTGGGTCTGCTCGCGCTCGCGCTCGTGGCGGCACAGGCCAGCTACACCCTGGTGGAGCAGCCGCTCCGCACCGCCCGCTGGGCGCGGCGCGGGAACACCAGGGTCCTGGTCGCCGCCGCGGTGGCGATGGCGGTCACCAGCGTGGTGGCGCTCGTCCCCGGCTATCGCGCCGCGCAGGAGGAGCAGGAGTGGGTGGAACGAGCGGACGTCGTCACGATCGCCGAAGGCTCCGGCTTCGGCGCCGAGGCGGTGCACGACGGCATCTTCCCCGCGTACGTCACCGACGAGCGGGTGCTCGTGCCGAACGTCGCCGACCTGGGCAAGGAGCTCGCGCCCATGTTCAGCAACGGCTGCACGTCGGGCGAGGCGGACGGCGTCACCAAGGGCTGCACCTTCGGCGACACGACGGGCGAGCACACGATCGCGCTGGTGGGCGACTCGCACATGCGGATGCTCGGTACCCCGCTCGTCTCGATCGCCGAGAAGAACGGGTGGCGGGTGCGGACCTACCTGCACAACTCCTGCCCGTTCGCGCTCGAGCCGCGCACCCTGCCGGGCGGTCCGGCCTGCGTCGAGGCCAACCAGGCGACGCTCGAGGATCTGCTGGCGGACCCGCCGGACGTCGTCGTGACCACGTTCTACTCGGGCTCGGAGTTCCGCCCGTCCGGTTCGGGACGGCCGCCGGGCGTCGAGGGCCTCCGACAGGTCTGGGACGAGCTGGAGGACGCCGGCTCGCGGGTGATAGTCATCGCGGACGCACCCCGGCCACGGGGTGACGTGACCGAGTGCGTGGCGGACCACCAGGCCGACCCGGCGCGATGCGACGTCTCCCGCGCGGAGGCACTCGACCAGCCGGGCGCACGGACGCTGCGGCAAGCGGTCGAGGAGTCCGGCAGGGTCGAGCTCGTGGACCTCACCGACTACTACTGCGACAGCGAGCGCTGCCCGGCGGTGGTCGGGAACGTACTGGTCTACCGCGACGGCAACCACGTCACGGACACGTACGCCCGCTCCCTCCAGCCGTACCTCGCCGAGGCCATCGGGATCGGCGGCTGAACCCCGCGGGCCGAGCCGGTCTCCCGGCCCGGCCCGCGGACGGCGTCAGCCCCGGACCTTGCGCGCGAGCTTCTTGCGCAGCTCGGAGCCCTGCGTCTGCTGGTCCACCCAGCCGAGTGCCGGGTGCCGGAGGACCGCCCGTGCGGCGTCGGTGGCCGCCTCGACCACCGCGCTCTTGCGCGGTGCGCCCGGTAGGCGCAGGGCACCGACCCGGGAGTCACTGATGTAGCGGCGCCGCTCACCCTCGGAGAGTCCGGCGAGGAACTCGATGGTGGTGTCGCGGTGCGCCTCGTGCGCCCTCGGCTGCATGCAGTACGCGACGGCACCGACCAGCTCCTGCAGCCGCGCCGGATCCGTGTACGGGGTGTCCTTGCGGTGCAGGGCGTCGATGATCGTCACCGGCATGCGGTTGCTGTTCTCGTACGGCGTGAGCAGCTTCAGGACCCTGCCCGTGTCGACCGCGACGGACGGCACACCGAACACGGTGCGCGCCGTCACGAGCGCCGTGGAGAAGCAGCCGACCATGGCGACGTAGGGGCGACCGGCGAGGAGCACCTCCGCCGGCAGCGGGTCGTCGATGATCTCGAACGTGACGCCGGCCGCCGTGGCGGCGTCGGCGAGCGGGGCCGTGAGCGACGGCGGAGCCGACGGGTGCGGCTTGAACCTGACGTGCTTGGCGCCGGACTTGGCGGCCGCACTGATCATGCGCTCGTGCAGGCGCGTCTCGTCGGACCGGGTCATCAGGCCGAGCGCGGCGAGGTACTGGCCGACGACCAGCGCCGTCGGCGGCTGCTCCCCCTCGGGCGCAGGGTGTGACTTGGCGGCGATCTCCTCGATGATCCCGCGGAAGGACTCGTTGGGGATGACCGTCGGGTCGATGCCGTACTCGGAGAGCAGCACCGGCCGCAGGCCCGGCACGAGGTCCAGGTGCAGGAGGCCCTCGAGCCGCTGCCGGACGTCGAGCGGCAGAGGGCTGCGCGTCGGGCCGTAGCTCATCAGGCCGTCGGCGTACACGGTGACGGGGCTCGAGTGGAAGATGCGGGCCAGGGCCTGCGCAGGGTTGACCCAGACCGACTCCGCCACGATGTCGACGGGCCCGTCGCCGAGACCCCAGTACTTCCGGAGCAGCCGCTCCATCGCCGGACGCTCCCGCTGACCAGGGCTCCAGCCCGACGGGTGGGTGGGTGCGATGAGGTCCGTCAGGTGGACCGTCCGGTCGAACCGGCGCAGCACCGGGTCAGCGCCCTCGATCTCGTCGAGGGCCGGGGTGAGCTCCGGTGCAGGGGCGTTGTTCACGATCAGCAGCACGCGCTCGCCGTCCGGCGTGCCGAGCAGGCCCGCGTCGACGGCTGCGGCGGCGGTCGCGGCGCCGAAGAGGGTTGATGCGACGACAAGCTGGGTCATCGTGTTGCCTCCTCGGCAGGCTCGAACGAGACGTCCTTGGACAGGTGGGGGAGCAGGCCGTGCAGCAGCCGCTCGCGCTCGCGCTTCAGGTACCGGACCTCGTGGGCGAGGACGTTGGGGGGGATCGCCGCGAACAGGTCCCGTGCGCCGGCCTTCAGGTCGCGCCGGACGTCCGGAGTCATCTTCCGGCTGCGGGACATGTGGTGCGCCACCAGGGCGAACGTGGTCCGCGTCAGCTTGGGCAGGAACCGCTCGGCCTCCTTGTCGGCCAGGATCAGGTCGAGCGTCGTGCGCAGCGCCGGGATGATGTCGAGCTGGCGGCGGTCGT
This sequence comes from Promicromonospora sp. NPDC050249, assembly GCF_040656015.1. NCBI lineage: Bacteria > Bacillati > Actinomycetota > Actinomycetes > Micrococcales > Promicromonosporaceae > Promicromonospora > Promicromonospora sp. NPDC050249. The sequence continues at coordinate 54,152 of NZ_JBFAKY010000029.1, forward strand.
ACGTCGAGGTGAGCGAACCCGACACGGAGCGCCGGTAGCAGAGCGTCGGTGCGTCGACCACCGCATAGGAGCGCGACTTCAGGAACAGCTGCCAGATCCAGGGCCGGTCCTCCGCGGTGTGCAGGCCCTTGGGGAAGGTCAGCAGCCCGTCCTGCTCGATCGCGCGGTCGAACATGCCGGCCCACGCGTAGGGGTAGTCCACCATCGTGGAGTCCGTGGCCGGGAGGATCGAGTCCCGCGGGTTCAGGACGACGCCACGACGTGCCTGCGGGGCGCGCGCGATGTTGCGCTTGCGGCCGTCGACGGTGGTGTGGTCCGAACGCACGAAGTCGACACGGAAGGCCTCCATGGCATCGGCGAGGACCTCGAGCCTGCGGGGCGCGAGCCAGTCGTCCGAGTCGAGGTAGACGACGTACCGTCCGGTGCTCTCCGCCAGACCCTGGTTGCGGGCGTTCGCCAGGCCGGAGGGTTTGGCGTTGGTCAGGACCTTGAGGTTCGGCAGCCGGGACGCGTAGCTCTCGGCGATGTCGCCGGTCGCGTCCTTGGACCCGTCGTTGACGACGATGACCTCGAGGTCGTGCGGGTCGGGCATCTGCCGGGTGAGACTCGTCAGCGTGTCGGCGATGTAGTTCTCGGCGTCTTTTCCGGGAACGATCACCGATACGCGGGGACGCGCGGGTGAACTCATGTGGTGTGCAGTCCTGTCAGTGGCTTCGGCGGCTGTTGTCGCGTCGCCCGGTCGAGAGGCCGCAGACCGGGCCGGTCACGTCGGTATTCAACCATAGGGCCTTGAAACGGCTCGGGTGCTGTCAAGGCCGTGGCCCCGTGGTGCACTAGTCTTGGCGCCGGTCCCGTGAGCCCATCCTCTCTATGATCACGACCCGCGAGGGGCCAGCGAGGTCGCGGCGAACGAGGTACCCAACACGATGTCCTTACCGATCGACAACGGTCCGGAGACGCCCAGCGGGCGACCGGGAATCGTCATCATCCCCGCGCGCGGGGGCTCACAGGGCGTCCCGCTCAAGAACCTGGCCCGCGTCGACGGGATCACCCTCGTCGGACGAGCGGTGCAGGCGGCGCTCGCCGCGCCGTCGGTGGCCCAGGTCATCGTCTCGACGGACCACGACGAGATCGCCGCGGAGGCACGGCTGCACGGTGCGCGCGTCGTCGCGCGCCCCGCCGAGATCGCCGGCGGCACCGCGTCGTCCGAGTCCGCGCTGCTGCACGTGCTCGACCGGGTCGAGGCAGGCGACGGTGGTCTGCCGCCCCAGGAGATCCCGCCGGTGACCGTCCTGGTGCAGTGCACGTCGCCGTTCATCGACCCGGAGGACCTCGACACCGCCATCCGCCGTGTCGCCACCGGTGAGAAGGACGTCGTGGTGGCCGTCTCCGAGACGCACGACTTCCAGTGGCGGCTCGACGACGGCGTGGCGAGTCCTGTGGGACACACCACCGAATACCGGCCGCGCCGGCAGGAGCGGGCGCCGCACTACCGGGAGACCGGAGCCTTCTATGTGATGAGGACCGCCGGGTTCCGTGGAGGCAGCACGCGGTTCTTCGGCGACGTCGGCATCCAGCCGGTCGCCTCCGAGTGGGCCATCGAGATCGACGAGCCGCGTGACCTCTGGCTCGCGCGTCAGCTCGTGGACCAGGTGGACGACGCCGTCCCCGCACCGCTCGACGTCGACGCGCTCGTCACGGACTTCGACGGGGTGCACACCGACGACCACGCCTTCGTCGACCAGGACGGCACCGAGCAGGTGCGCGTGAGCCGTGGTGACGGCATGGGCGTCGCCCGCCTGCGCCGGACCGGCCTGCCGATCCTCATCCTGTCGACGGAGACCAACAAGGTGGTCGCGTCCCGTGCCGACAAGCTGAAGGTGCAGGTCATGCACGGTGTCGACGACAAGGCGTCGGCCCTGCGGGCCTGGATCACCGAGCAGGGCCTCGACCCGGCACGCGTCGCCTACGTCGGGAACGATGTGAACGACCTGGGTGCCATGGCCGTCGTCGGCTGGCCCGTCGCCGTCGCCGACGCCCGCCCGGAGGTGAAGGCGCAAGCCAGGCTCGTGCTCTCCCGGGAGGGCGGGAACGGTGCGGTTCGCGAGATCTGTGACCGTATACTCGCTGGGCGTCAGGGTGAAGCTGCCCCTAGTACGGCAGCCGTCCAGACCCCCGTCGTCACCGGTTAGTCCCGACGACATGCAACAGCACTACCCTGTGCTCGACCCTTTCGGAAGGACCTTCTTATGAGCGCGACGAACGCGCAGCCCGCGCCGGTCACCATTGGCGACCTGCAGGTGGGCGCCGACCAGCCCGTGTACGTGATCGGCGAGATCGGCATCAACCACAACGGTGACGTCGAGATCGCCAAGAAGCTGATCGACGTCGCGGTCGAGGCCGGATGCCAGGCCGTGAAGTTCCAGAAGCGCACTCCGGAGATCAGCACTCCGAAGGACCAGCGCGACAAGATTCGTCAGACGCCCTGGGGCGAGATGACGTACCTCGAGTACAAGTACAAGGTTGAGTTCGAGGAGCCCGAGTACACGGAGATCGACGCGTACGCCAAGGACAAGGGCGTGCAGTGGTTCGCCTCCCCGTGGGACGCGCCGTCGGTGGACTTCCTCGAGAAGATGGACGTGCCGACCCACAAGGTGGCCTCCGCCTCCGTGACGGACCACGAGATGCTGCGTGCGCTCGCCGCGACCGGCAAGCCGATCATTCTCTCGACCGGCATGTCGACGCTCGAGCAGATCGACGCCGCCGTGGAGATCCTGGACACGAGCAAGCTCGTGATCCTGCACTCCACCTCGACCTACCCGCTTCCCCCCGAGGAGGCGAACCTGCGCACCATCACGACGCTGCAGGAGCGCTACGGCGTGCCCATCGGCTACTCGGGCCACGAGACCGGTCTGCAGATCTCGATCGCGGCAGTGGCACTCGGTGCCGTCGCCGTGGAGCGGCACATCACGCTCGACCGCGCCATGTGGGGTTCGGACCACGCCTCCTCGCTCGAGCCCAAGGGCCTCGAGAACCTGGTGCGCGACATCCGCATCCTCGAGAAGGCGCTCGGCGACGGCCAGAAGCGCGTCATGCCCGGCGAGTTCTCGCCGATGTCGCGGCTCCGTCGCGTCGACGCCTGAGCCGAAGGCGCAGCGCAGGCTCAGGCGCGGAAGATGGAGCCTGAGCCGAAGGCGCAGCGTAGGGTGAGGGCCGAACGAGGCACTTGCCCGAAGCGAAACCCCAGGCTCAGGCGCGTCAGACGCGCCTGAGCCGAGCGCACGACGTGGGCTCGGACACCCGACGGGGTCCGGGCCCGCGAACTGTTCATTCGTCGGAGGCGGGCGCCGCACGCGCGGTGCCCGCCTCTGATGTACCCAGGACCGGGAAACTCCCGGGCCGGCGCGGTCCGGCATCGTGTCCACGAGAGGGGGCCTCGTGCCCGAGCGGGTAGAGGCGGCCAGCATGCCGTTGGTGACGGTGGTCGCCGTCGTACGTGACGAGGAGCCGTACCTCGAGGCGATGGTGCGGTCGATCCTGGAACAGGACTACCCGCACCCGCTGCACATGGTGCTCGCGGTGGGTCCCTCGCGGGACCGTACGCACGAGATCGCCGAGAAGCTCGCGGCCGAGACGGGCCGTGTCACCGTCGTGGACAACCCGACGGGCTCCAAGCCGCTCGGCCTCAACGCGGGCCTGGCACGGATGCCCGAGGGCCACTCGATCTTCGTGCGGGTGGACGGCCACACGGTCGCCGAGCCCACGTACGTCCGGCGCGCGGTGGAGGCCCTCCGGGCCGCCGGGGCCGACGGCGTGGGCGGGCGTATGCTGCCCGTCGGTGACACCCCCGTGCAGAAGGCCGTGGCGCGCGCGATGAGCCACCCCGCTGGTCTCGGCGCCGCGTCCTTCCACACGGGCGGCAGCGCAGGTCCGGCCGAGACGGTCTACCTGGGCACGTTCCGCCGTGAGGCGCTCGAACGCGTGGGCGGGTACTCGCCGCTGTACGTGCGCGCGCAGGACTGGGAGCTGTGCCTGCGGCTGCGGAACAGCGGGAGCCTGCTCTGGTTCGACCCGTCGCTCGTCGTCGAGTACAAGCCGCGCCGGACCTTCGGCGCCGTCGCCACGCAGTTCTGGCGCACCGGTATGTGGCGCCGCGAGGTCGTCCGGCGGAACCCGGGCACGGCCAGCCTGCGCTATCTCGCGCCGCCGACGGCGGTGCTGGTGCTCGGCATCTCGGTGCTGGCAGCGGTGGCCGGCGCGGTCACCGGTCTGGTCCCGCTGCTCGTCGCGGGACTGGTGCCGCCGGTGACCTACCTCGCAGGCGTGGTCGGGGCCTCCGTGCACGCGGCGACCCGGCGCCCGCGGCTCGACCTGAGCTCCGCGCTGCGGTTGCCCGCCACGATGGTCATCATGCACATGGCGTGGGGTGCGGGCTTCCTGCGCGGCCTGACGGAGCGGGTCCGGGTCGACGACGGCGTCTGACCCGGACCCCCACCGGACCGGCTCGCCGGTCAGGCCTTCTTGTCGAGGAAGAGCAGCCGGACGGGCCGGGTCGACAGCCGGACCACGTCGTAGAGGAACTTCGGCAGGTACATCTGCAGCGCCATCCGGATGTACCGCGACCGCTGCCACGGCTTGACGTCCCGCAGCTCCGTCAGGTCGCCTGCGGCGCGCCGTCCGGCCAGCCGGCGGACGCTCGCGGGCAGCTCCGACTCACCACCGTGCAGGTAGTTCTCGTCGAGCCACGTCGGGTCGGGGTCGGGACCGCCGGCGCGGAACGCCTCGGCGGCGTCGGCCACGGACATGACGCACCCGCTGCCGGTGAACGGCTCGTTCAGGAGCTCCGGGGTCACCCCGAAGTCGTCGATGATCGCGGTGGACAGCCCAAGGGCCAGCGACTCCATGGCCGCCGTCGAGCTGACGGTCATGAGCGCGGTGCCCGGCTGCAGCCACTCGGCCATGGGGCCGTCCACGAAGTGCAGCGCCGCACGGTCGTGACCCAGTCGTGCGTGCTCCGCCTCCCACAGGTCGTCGTACGGGAACGCCTCGTTGTGCGTCTGCCGCTCGCCCTTGCGCGCACGCAGCTTGACGATCACCTCGAAGCCGTCCTCCGAGAGCCGGGCGAGGCGGTCCAGGAGGGTGACCCGGTCGGGCTGGTTGTCGGGCACCTTGGCCTGCGCCGCGAACACGACACGCTTGACGGCCTCGGTGCCGAGGTTCTGCGACGTGTGCTCGAGGAACGGCAGCTGCGCCAGCGGGACGTCCGGCGCGACGCCCTGCAGGGCGAAGGCCTCCCGGTACGCCTCGATCTCGCGGCGGCTGTGCACCACGAACGCGTCGCACCAGCGGCGCCTGGCGGTGCCCTCGCGCGTCGCGGGGAGCGCCATGCCGGGCAGCCCGGTGACGAGCGCGGGGCGCCGGTCACCCGTCGCCCGCACGATGACGCGCGCCAGGACTTCCGCGACCGGTCCGGTAGCGGCGATCAGCACGACGTCGGGCACGTCCTCGCGGATGCGTCTGCCCAGCTCACGGAGGGAGAGCACGGAGGGACGCACCACCGACGAGCCCGCGACCGCCGCCGCGATCTGCCCGGTGGTGGGTGCGATCGGCGTCTTGACGATCATCGCCGAGCGGCTCAGGCCGGTGTCGTCCGCGGGGCCGAGGCGGTCGAGCGTCGCGCAGGCCCATTTGAGATAGGAGTCGCTGTCCGCGACCGCGAGCACACGGATGGACGCGGGGACGGCGTGCTCGTCGCTGTTCAGGAGAACCACGCCGCGAAGTCTCTCATGTCTGGGGCGCCCAGTAACCCGGGCCCCGTCATGTCGTCCCCCGTGCGGCGCGGGCGAGCTCGAGCACGCTGCGCAGGTGGGCCCGCAGCTCGGCCGAGGCGTCCGGCGACCACCACGAGTCGGGCACGTCGTGCGGCGTCACCTCCACACCGCGCGGGCCGAGGACGGTGGTGAGCAGCACGGCGGAGGTGGACGGCAGGCTCACGACGCGCTGGCCGGCGGACAGCCCGCGCAGGCGCAGCTCCACAGGGGCGCCCGGCGCGTCGACGACCACGCCGGGGAGCTGCCGCAGCCGCGCGAGCACCGGCTCGGTCTGCCTGCGGTGCGGGAAGTAGCGCAGCGGCCCGTCCGCGGCCAGGCCGCGTACCCAGTCGAGGTAGGCGTCGGTGGCGACGAGCCCGTCCGCCGGCATCGCGGAGCCGACGACGACTGTGGGTTCCGTCGGTGCGTCCGACACCACCTGCCGGGACAGCCAGGTGAAGCCGTTGTGCCGCACGTCGAAGCCCTGCGAGCGCAGGGCATCGGACAGCTCCGCCTCGATCGGCAGCGCGGTGAAGATCACCACCCGGCCGTCGGCGGCCAGCGAGCGCAGGCGGCCTGCGGCCACGGCGCCCAGCCGCCGGCGCGCGCCGAGCGCGCGGCCGCCCAGGCGGACCAGCGGCGCGGAGCGGGCGAGCAGGCGGGCCAGCTCGAGGGTCGCCAGGCCGTCGTCGACCAGGACCACCTGCTCGGGGCGGCGCAGCGTGGCGGTGACCTGGAAGAGGCCGGAGAAGGCGTCACCGACCAGCCAGATCGGCTCGCGGGCCGTGAGGGCGGTCCGCCGCCCGGCGAGGTCGAAGGTGACGCCGGACGGGAGGTCGAACTTCCGCACGGCGGCGAGCGCATCGCCGAGCGCGGGGACGTCGTCGCGGACGTGGACGTGCAGCTGTCCGCCACCGAGCCCGGCGGCGTGCGCCTCCAGCGTGCAGAGCAGCTGCAGGGGCGACTCGACCAGGGCTCCGGCGACGCGCTGAGCCGAGTTTCGCGGGGTGGTTCGCGGGATGGGACGTGGCTGACGCACGGGGTGCAGTGTCTCACGTGCCCCTCGCCGGACGGCGCCGTTCCTGCCGCTGGAATCCCGACCTGTGCGGTATGGTTTCTGCCCGGACCGATACGATCCTGCATCCGACTAGAATCTTGGTCAGGGCCGGTGTAACACCGGCCGTGACCCGACAGACAGGTATCTCTCGCATCGTGAGCACACCTACGACTGATGCGGCGAAGCCCCAGGCCGCTCCGGCCCGGGGCGCGAAGCCGCAGCCGCCGCCAGCGATCGTGCCGGACACGACGTCGGCGCAGCGGCAGGCGCTCGCCCAGAAGTACGGCCTGCGCCCCCTGAACGTCCGACCGCCGCTCGGCGAGTACATCCGCGAGCTGGCGCGACGCAGGTCGTTCATCCGGGTCATGGCGACCTCCACGGCGTACGCCCGCAACCAGCGCAACTACCTGGGCCAGCTCTGGGCGATCCTGAACCCCGTCCTGAACGCGACCATGTACGTGCTGGTCTTCGGGCTCCTGCTCGGCATCAACCGTGGCCTCGAGAACACCATCGCGTTCATCGTGATCGGCACGTTCATGTTCCGGTTCTTCGAGGCCTCGGTCAGCGGCGGCTCGAAGTCCATCAGCGGCAAGACGTCGCTGCTGCGCTCGCTGCACTTCCCGCGTGCGGTGCTGCCCATCTCGTCCGTGCTGTCGCAGCTCGCCACCCTGCTGCCCGCGATCGTCGTCATGTGCGGCATCGCGCTGATCAGCGGCTTCGTGCCGGACAACGAGATGATCCACGTCACGTGGTGGTGGCTCCTGATCCCGGCCGCGCTCGCGATGATGTGGGTGTTCAACACCGGCGTCGCGTTCATCATGGCCCGGCTCGTGGCCTCGACCCCGGACCTCGACAACATCGTCAGCTTCGTCATGCGGCTGCTGATGTTCGGGTCGGGCGTGATCTTCCCGGTGAGCCACTACGTGGACAACCTGAGGTTCGGCCCGGTGGCCACGGAGATCGTCGCGGACATCCTGACCTACCAGCCCGTGGCCGTATACCTGTACCTGATGCGCTCGGTGGTGACCAACGAGTCGACGATGCCGCCGGACAACGGGCTCATGTGGGCCTGCGGCGGTGCGTGGGCACTGCTGTTCTTCGTGGTCGGGTTCATCGTCTTCTGGCGCGGAGAGGAGAAGTACGGACGTGACTGAGGCAGACGCGCACCTGGATTTCGACCTGGAGCTCGAGCCGGAGGACCTGGACGGCGAGGCCCCCAGGACCAAGATCGGTGACCCGTGCCTGGTCGTCGACGACCTGCACGTGGCCTACCGCGTGTTCGGCGGGCGAGGCGTGGCCTCGGCCTCCACGGGCGGGACGGTCGTGGAGGTGGAGCGGAAGAAGCCGAGCCTGCTGCGCCGGCTGATCCGGTCCGGCCGGCAGCACGTGGGTGCGGTGAGCGAGGTGCACGCGGTGCGCGGCATCTCCTTCAGCGTCAACCACGGCGAGTCGATAGGCATCGTGGGGATCAACGGTTCCGGCAAGAGCACGCTGCTGCGCGCGGTCGCCGGGCTCATGCCGCCCAAGTCGGGCCACGTCTACGTGTCGGGCGAGCCGTCCCTGCTCGGCGTCAACGCGGCGCTGATGCCGGACCTGACCGGTGAGCGCAACATCATGATCGGTGGCCTCGCCCTCGGCCTGACGCCCAAGCAGGTCGACGAGCGGTTCGACGAGATCGTCGAGTTCGCGGACATCGGTGACTTCGTCTACATGCCGATGCGGACGTACTCGTCCGGTATGGGGGCCCGCCTGCGGTTCGCCATCTCGTCGTCGGCCTCGCCCGACATCCTCATGATCGACGAGGCGCTGGCCACCGGTGACGCCACGTTCAAGGCGAAGTCCAAGGCCCGCATCGAGAAGGTCCGCGAGAACGCCGGGACGGTGTTCCTCGTGAGCCACTCGATCTCGACGATCGAGGCCCTGTGCACCCGCACGCTGTGGGTGCACCAGGGACAGCTCGTCATGGACGGGCCGACGCACGAGGTGGCCGAGGCGTACAAGGACTTCGTGCGCGCGCTGCGCCCGCCGCCCAAGCGCCGGCCGGCCGCCGCCAAGCCCGCCTGACCTACGGCGTCACAGACGAGTGGCCTGGTCCGTCCACGCCGAGTGAGGATGAGGTCTCCGGCCGAGGCGCGGGTCTGCCCGGTCAGGCGCACGGTGTTGCCGTC
>NZ_JBFAKY010000030.1:0-59430 GCF_040656015.1 Promicromonospora sp. NPDC050249
CCGCCCTTGCCCCTGCGTTCTCCCCCCCCCCACGCTCCTCCCTGGGCGGCCCACCCCCCACACATCCGTTAATACCATTCTTCCCCGCGCCCGGGGGGGGGGGGGCGGGCGGCCCCCCCCCCCGACCTGAGCACTTCACCCTAAGGCGCGATGCGCCCTAGGTGTGTCATCGGGTTCCCTTACTCCGAGAACGTGATGACGCTGTAGACCTCGTCCTGCACCGGCGAGACCGGGTAGTCCTGGACCTGCTCCGTGAAGGCGAGCGACGGCACGGGGCTGGCGAGCGGCACGCCAGGCAGGAACTCCATCACGGCCTCGTTCGCGGCCTTGTACTGGGCCTCCTGCTGGTCGACGTCGGCGTACCGCGCGTCGCTCAGGCTCTTGAAGAGGTCGGGGTCGTTGAAACCCCACTCGGACGACTCGGCGCCGAAGAAGGTGCCGATGAAGTTGTAGGTGTCGTTGTAGTCACCCGTCCAGCCGAGCAGGTGCAGACCGTGGTTCTCGCTGCCCTGGATGGTGTCGAGGTAGGTGGGGCTCCACGGCTCCGGGGTCGCCTTCACCGTGATGCCGACCTCCTCGAGGTCTGCCGAGATGGCCTCGTAGATCGCCGCGGCGTCCGGCATGTACGGACGCGAGACGTCGGTCGGGTAGTTGAACTCGAGCTCGAGGTTCTCCTGCCCGGCCTCCGCCAGGAGGCTCTTCGCCTTGTCCTGGTCGAACTCGTACTCCGTCACGTCCTCGCTGAAGCCGGAGACGATCGAGGGCACGAACTGCGTGGCGACCTCGGTGCCCTCGGGCAGCGCGGCGGCGACCAGCGCCTCCTTGTCGATCGCGTGGGCGATCGCCTGGCGGACGCGGATGTCGTCGAGCGGCTTCTGCTTCTGGTTCATGCCCAGGTACAGGATGTTGAACGGCTCGCGGTCCAGGATCTGGTAGCCGGACTCCTTCAGGGCGTCGACGTCGGCCGGGGCGACCAGGTCGTAGCCGTCGATGTCGCCGGCCTCGAGCGCCTGGCGGCGCGCGGTGCCCTCGGCGATCACCGTGAAGACGATGTTCTTGACGTCCTTGATCTCGCCCCAGTACCCGTCGAACGCCTTGAGTGTGACCGACTCGCCGGCCTTCCACTCGCCGAACGTGTACGGGCCGGTGCCGACCGGGTGCGCCGTGGCGTACTCGGAGAGCTCGGGAGCGTCCTCGGCACCGCCGACCTCGTCCGCCTTGAACTCCTCGAGCGCCGCGGGCGACTGCATGGAGAACGACGGCAGCGAGAGCGCCGGGACCAGCTCGGGCAGGGGGCTCTTCAGCTTCACGACCGCGGTCGCGGCGTCCGAGGCCTCGCACGAGTCGTACTTGCCGTTCTCGCCCTGACCACCGAACACGTGCGTGTAGTAGTACGACAGCGACTCGGACGCGGCCAGGCCGGTCCAGTTGGCCCACCGGTCGAAGTTGAAGCACACGGCCTCGGCGTCGAAGTCCGTGTCGTCGTGGAACTTCACGCCTTCCTTGAGGTGGAAGGTGTACTCGAGGCCGTCCTCGCTGATGTCCCAGCTCTCGGCGAGCAGGGGCGCGGGGTCGGCGGTGCCGGGCTCGACTCCGACGAGGCCCTCGAAGATCTGGCGTGCGACCCGGAACGACTCGCCGTCACTGGCGAACGCGGGGTCGAGCGATCCGGGGTCTGCGGACGCGGCGAACACGAAGGTGTCCTTGCCGCTGCCCTCGCCGCTGCCCTCGGGGTCCCGCTCGCTGGCGACACATCCACTCAGAGCCACTGCGAGCGCAGTCACCAGGGTGACGCCGCCCGCAAGGCGCGTAGCGCGTCGACGCATGGCACTCTCCTTCCTCGAGCGCATCGGCGAGCCCGGGTTCGGGACACGACGACACGCAGACGTTTGCGCCTGACCTTAGGAGCCTTCTCGTTGCCTGCGTATTTCGCTTCCCTGACCGGAATCCAATCGTGACCCTTTTGTTATGGCTGCTGCTGTGGTATTCGCCCGCGACTCATAGACACAGCCGTACGAAACCATAGGAAGCAGACAGGCGCGATGATTGCCTCGTGAGCGACGACCAGCCCGTGTCCTTCGGCTACCGCGACCTGCCCGACGACGCCGGGGCCGCCCGGGCGTGGTGGGACGCCAATGCCGACGAGTACCTCGACGAGCACCGCGACTTCCTCGGCGACGCCGGCTTCCGCTGGGGCCCCGAGGGCCTGACCGAGGCGGAGGCCGGCCTCCTGGGCGACATCGACGGGCGCGACGTGCTGGAGGTGGGGGCCGGGGCGGCGCACTGCTCGCGCTGGCTCGCCTCCCGCGGGGCCCGGGCCGTCGCCACCGACTACTCGGCGGGCATGCTGGCGGGTGCGGAGCGCCTCGACGCCGCCACGGGCGTCGTCGTGCCGCGGGTTCAGGCGGACGCCAGGGCGCTACCGTTCGCGGACGGTTCGTTCGACGTCGTGTTCACGTCCTTCGGCGCGCTGCCCTTCGTGCCCGACGCCGTCCCGGTGCACCGGGAGGTCGCCCGCGTGCTGCGGCCCGGCGGCCGCTGGGTGTTCTCCGTCACCCACCCGCTGCGGTGGGCGTTCCCGGACGACCCGACCCTGCGCGGCCTGACGGCGTCGCGCTCGTACTTCGACCGCCGCCCGTACGTCGAGGCCGACGCCGCCGGCCGGGTCCTGTACGCGGAGTACCACCGCACCGTGGGCGACCACGTGCGCGACGTCGCCGCAGCGGGCCTGCGGCTGACGGACCTGGTCGAGCCGGAGTGGCCGGAGTGGAACGACCAGGTCTGGGGCGGCTGGGGCCCGGAGCGCGGCCGCTACCTCCCGGGCACGGCGGTCTTCGTCACCGAGCTGCCGAAGTAGCACCCTGGCGAAGGAGAACCCTGGCGAAGGAGAACCCTGGCGAAGGAGAACCCTGGCGAGACAGAACCCGAGCGATCCGTCATGAGCCGCTGGAGCTCTCCTTCGCCCTGGTTCTACTTCGCCGAGGTTCTACGTCGTGGAGAGGGCTAGTGGCCTGCCTCGTGCCAGGTGGCGCCCGTGCCCACCGAGACGTCGAGCGGGACGGTGAGCTCGTAGGCGGCGCCCATCTCGCTGCGCAGCACTTCCTCAGCCGCCTCGCGCTCGCCCGGGAAGACCTCGAGCACGAGCTCGTCGTGCACCTGGAGCAGCAGGCGGGAGGAGAGCCCGCGCTCGTCCAGCGCGGTCTGCACCTTGAGCATCGCGAGCTTGATGATGTCGGCTGCGCTGCCCTGGATCGGCGCGTTGAGCGCCATCCGCTCGGCCATCTGCCTGCGCTGCCGGTTGTCGCTCGTGAGGTCGGGCAGATAGCGGCGCCGGCCGAGGATCGTCGCGGTGTACCCGGTCGCCCGCGCCTCCTCGACCACTCCTGACAGGTAGTCGCGCACGCCACCGAACCGCTCGAAGTAGTCGTCCATGAGCGTCTGCGCCTCGCCCGTGGCGATGTTGAGCTGCTGGGACAGGCCGAAGGCGCTCAGACCGTAGGCCAGGCCGTACGACATGGCCTTGATCTTGGAGCGCATCTCCGCGGTCACGCCTGCGGGCTCCACCTCGAACACGCGCGAGCCCACGTACCGGTGCAGGTCCTCCCCCGAGTTGAACGCCTCGATCAGGCCCTCGTCGCCCGACAGGTGCGCCATGATCCGCATCTCGATCTGGCTGTAGTCGGCGGTCAGCAGCGACTCGTAGCCCTCGCCGACCTGGAACGCGCGCCGGATCTGCCGGCCCGCCTCCGTGCGGATCGGGATGTTCTGCAGGTTCGGGTCGGTCGAGCTGAGGCGGCCCGTCGCTGCGATGGTCTGCTGGAACGTGGTGTGGATGCGCCCGTCGGGGGCGACCGACCTGAGCAGCCCCTCGACCGTGGTGCGCAGGCGCGACACGTCGCGGTGCGCGAGCAGGTGGGCAAGGAACGGGTGCTCGGTCTTGACGAACAGGTCCTGCAGGCTCGCCGCGTCGGTCGTGTACCCGGTCTTGATCTTCTTGGTCTTGGGCATGCCCAGCTGGTCGAACAGCACCTCCTGCAGCTGCTTCGGGCTGCCGAGGTTCACCTCGCGGCCGATCACGGCGTACGCCTCGGCGGCGGCGTCGGCGACCCCCTGTGCGAACTGCTTCTCCAGGCCGGTCAGGTACTCCGTGTCGGCGGCGATGCCGATGCGCTCCATCCGCGCCAGCACGCCGGACAGCGGCAGTTCGACGTCGTCCAGCAGGTGGGTGGCGCCGCGGTCGGCGAGCTCGCCCTCCAGGGCGGTCGCGAGCTCTGCCACGCCGTGGGCCCGCACGGCCTCCGCCTGCCCCTCGGACTCACCTTCGAGCGACAGGTCCAGAGCACCCTGGGCGCCCTCGGCCTGTGCGACCTTGAGCTCCCGGCCGAGGTGCCGCACCGCGAGATCGCCCAGGTCGTAGCCGCGCTGGTCCGGGTAGCACAGGTAGGCGGCGAGCTCGGTGTCGAAGGCGACGCCCGCGAGGTCCATGTTCCGCGCGGCGAGCATGTGCGCTGCGGCCTTCGCCCCGTGCAGGATCTTGGGCGCCGCAGGGTCGGCCAGCCAGGCCGCGAGCGCCTTCTCGTCGTCGGGTCCGAGCTGCGTCAGGTCGAGGTAGGCGGCCTCACCGTTCGGCTCGGCCACGGCCACGGCCCACGCGTCCCCGCCACCCGCGACGGTCGTGCCGGCCACGTCGACGCCCACGCGCTCCGAGCGGGCGGCGAGCCAGGCGCCGAGGGCGCCAGGGGCGACGTCGGCCAGGTCGAGCTCGACCCCGCCGGCCACCGGCGCCTCCTCTGCGGCGGCGCCCGCGGGGTCGACGGCGAGGAGCCGGTCGCGCAGCTGGCCGAACTGCAGGGTGTCCGAGACGAGGTGCACCGCCTCCCGGTCGAAGCCCTCCAGGGCGAGGTCTGCCACGCCGAGCGGCAGCTCGACGTCGGTCAGGAGGGCGTTCAGCTCGCGGTTGACCCGGACCTGGTCCAGGTTCGCGCGCAGGCTCTCGCCGGCCTTGCCCTTGACATCGGAGGCGGCGTCGAGCAGTGCCGCCAGGCCGCCGTACGCGGTGATCCACTTGGCGGCGGTCTTGGGGCCGACGCCGGGTACGCCCGGCAGGTTATCGCTCGTCTCGCCGACGAGCGCCGCGAGGTCCGGGTAGCGCTCGGGGGGCAGGCCGTACTTGGCCTCGACAGCTGCCGGGTCCATGCGGGCCAGCTCGGACACGCCCTTCTTGGGGTACAGGACGGTGACGTCGCCGTTCACCAGCTGCAGCGTGTCGCGGTCACCCGAGCACACGAGCACCTCCATGCCCGCTGCCCTGGCCTGCACGGCAAGCGTCGCCAGGATGTCGTCGGCCTCGATGCCGGCGAGCTCGATCGAGGAGATGCGCAGCGCGTCGAGCACCTCCTTGATGAGCGGGACCTGTCCCTTGAACGCGTCCGGCGTGGCGTCCCGCGTGCCCTTGTACGCGGGGAACCGCTCGGTGCGGAAGGTGACGCGGCCCGCGTCGAACGCCACGCCCAGGTGCGTGGGCTGCTCGTCGCGCAGCAGGTTCGTCAGCATCGACGTGAAGCCGTATACGGCGTTGGTGATCTGTCCTGAGCTGGTCGCGAGGGTGTCGGGCAGCGCGTAGAACGCCCGATAGGCCATGGAATGGCCATCGATCAGCAGGAGACGGGGGCGGCCCGAGGAAGGCTTGTCCGGAGTACGGCTTGGCACGGTGGAGGTCACGCCTGACAACATAGCCCGCATGACTGACACGAGCGCTTCCGCTGCGCCTTCCGAGCCCACGATCGACGAACCCGCGATCGACTGGAAGGCCCTGTACGCCGGAGCCGAGACGACGGGCACGCTCTTCGAGCGAATGGAGATGGAGCTGCTGGAGCTCGCGCCGGACCGCGCGGTCGGGCGGATCCCGGTCAAGGGCAACACCCAGCCGGCCGGGCTGCTGCACGGTGGCGCCTCGGTGGTGCTCGCCGAGACGCTCGGCTCGCTCGCCGCGCAGGCGCACGCGGGCCCGGGGAAGCAGACGGTGGGCATCGAGGTCAGCGCCACGCACCACCGCGGCGCCCGGGAGGGTTACGTCACGGGTACGGCGACGGCGGTCCACCTGGGCCGCACGACGGCGTCGTACGAGATAGCCATCACCGACGAGGCGGGCAAGCGGGTGTGCACGGCCCGCCTCACCTGCATGATCCTCGGCTGAGCGCAGAGTGCAGCGCAGGGTGAGGGCCGAGGAACGAGGCACTCGCCCGGAGCGGAATGCCGCGCTCAGCCGACAGAAGGCAGAGCAGAGCTGAACGCTCAGCCGGCCTTCGCCGGGCGGCGGGACGGCGCGCCGCCGCCCACCGGGCGCATGTCGATGGGCCCGGACTCGAGGACGGAGCGGGCGCGACGCCGGCGGGCGATGAGGTCCTCGAGGCCTACGCGGGCGAACCGGCGGCCGGCGTGCGCGCCGTCCCGCGCCGCGGCGTCGGTGGCGAGACGGCGCTGGAGCGCCACGACCGACGCCACACGGTGGCCTGCCGCCGGGGCGAACCCGAGCCGCGCGAGGAAGCGCTGTACCCCGCGGTTACCGGGCACCGGCGCGGAGTAGATGTCCTCGCACCCGTGCTCCGCCGCGAGATCGGTGGCCGCGCGGAGCAGCGCGTGCCCGACGCCGTGGCGACGCGCCCGCGGCGCGACGAACACCATGTCGAGGTACAGGCTCGCGCGAGGAGCGAAGAGGTACGCCGCGACGACCCGGCCCAGGACGACACCGGCGACCTGGCCGTTCTGCTCCGCGACGAGCACGTGTCCGCCGGCGGCGAGCAGCACGCTCAGGTGCTCCAGCAGCCGACCGGTGTCCTGGGCTCCGAGCTGGGCCCCGGTCGGCGAGTCGTCGCGCGCCTCGGCGGCCAGTGCGGCGACGGCCGGCAGGTCGTCCTCGCGGGCAGGGCGTATAGCGAGCACGCTTGTCTCCTTCCGGGATCTGGGCTTCCGGACCGAGGGCCCGGCTGAGCGGAGAGACTAGTCCTCACCCGGCCGACAGAGAACACGCGAACCGCAATTTCACCCGCTCTAGAGCGAGGTTCGCGTCAGGCGCCGACCTGCTCGATGACGGCGTCCGCGACCTCGCGCATGGTGAGGCGACGGTCCATCGACGTCTTCTGGATCCAGCGGAACGACTCGGGCTCCGACAGGCCCATCTTGGTCATCAGGAGGCCCTTGGCACGGTCGACGCGCTTGCGGGTCTCGAAGCGTTCGGTGAGGTCAGCGACCTCCGCCTCCAGCGCACCGATCTGCGAGTAGCGCGAGATCGCGATCTCCACGGCGGGCAGCAGGTCGGCCGGGGTGAAGGGCTTCACCACGTACGCCATGGCACCGGCGTCGCGGGCGCGCTCGACGAGCTCGGTCTGCGAGAACGCCGTGAGCAACACCACAGGAGCCGCGTGGGCCTTGCCGATGCGCTCGGCCGCCGAGATGCCGTCCAGCTCGGGCATCTTCACGTCCATCACCACGACGTCGGGCTTGAGCTCGATCGCCAGGTTCACGGCGGTCTCGCCGTCGCCGGCCTCACCCACGACGTCGAACCCGGCCTCGCGCAGGGTCTCCACGACGTCCATACGGATGAGGGCCTCGTCCTCGGCCACCACGGCGCGGCGGGAAGGGCGGGCGGGAGCTGCCTCGGGCTCGGCGTCGATCATCGGGGGCAGATCCAGGGAAAGCTTCTCGGTGTTCTCGTCGGTCACGGGGTACATCCTACGTCCCGCGTACCCGGGCTTGGGGCCTGGACCAGGGGTGTGGTTCGATGTCCGCCGGGACATGTTTCACGTCCCGGCGGGCCGGGTTGGCGGAACAGGCAGACGCGGCGCTCTCAAAAAGCGCTGTCCGAGAGGACATGTGGGTTCGAGTCCCACACCCGGCACAACATTCTCACCACGGAGAGCTCACCGGACCGAGCGCAGGATCATCTCGTCGAACGCGCGGTCCGGCAGCGTCCGGCCGAGGCGCAGCAGGTCCTCCGCCATGAGGCCGACGGCGTAGCGGGTCTCCGGCTGGTCGGCCTCGATGGCCTGTCGCACCACCTCGGCGACCACCGTGGCCTCGGAGCCCTGCTGGTCAGGTCCTGACCCCATGCGTCCAGCCATGCCGGCGGCCATGTCCTGGTAGGCACCCTGGCCGGAGAACTCGCGGAGCTGCTCGGCGGCGTGGTCACCGAACTCGGTACGGATGATGCCCGGCTGGATGATCACGACGTCGATCCCGAAGTGCCCGACCTCCATCCGGAGCGTGTCGGAGAGCGCTTCGAGCCCGTGCTTGGCCGCGTAGTACCAACCGCCGAGGGGCATCGCGATCTGGCCGGCCACCGACGACACGTTGACGATCGTGCCGGACCCCTGCGCGCGCATGTGCGGCAGCACGAGCTGCGCCAGCCGGGCCGGAGCGAGCAGGTTCAGGTCGAGGTACTCACGCGCCACACCGAGCGGTACGTCCTCGACCGCGCCGTGCAGGACCGTCCCCGCGTTGCTGACCAGGACGTCGATCCGCCCTTGCTCCGCGATCACCGTCTCGACGAGCCGGTCGAGGTCATCGGGGTCGCACAGGTCGGTCGGGACGACGTGCCCGCCCGCCGCGCGGACGACGTCCATCCGCTCCACGCGCCGCGCGGCGCCGTACACCACGTACCCCGCGCCGAGCAGGTCGAGCGCTGTCGCGAGCCCGATCCCCGACGAGGCTCCCGTGACAAGACACACCTTCATCGTTCACACCTCTCCGGCACAGGTCCGATGGACGGGCAGTGCCCCGCCGGAGCGGGGAGCAACGGCCATCCTGCCAGGTGACGCGCCCGTCCCCCGGACGGTCAGGTCATCGCGGCGGGCACCGGGCGCTCGTCGTACCGCACGACCTCCAGCCCGAACTCCGCGAGGATCTCGGGCAGCAGCCGCACCACGTCGCGGTCCTTCTCCCGGTTCTCCTCGGGCAGCTCGGACCACGGCACGCCGATCATCGGGTGCACCTTGGCGGCGTCGTCCCGGACGGGACCGCTCCGCCAGCCCTGGTCCACCCGCACCGACTCCCACAGCTCGTGCTCCGCCTCGGCGAGCTTGTCCAGCTCGGCGCCCTCGAACACCACCTCTGGCGCCCCGTCGCGCGGCGCGATGGTCGCGCCCATCCGCGACAGCCGCGCCGGCAGCCCGACCACCCAGCCCCGGTTGGAGGCCCGTAGGTCCTCCGAGAGGTCCTCCCAGCGGACCATCGCCGGGACCTCGCCCCAGCGGACGCCGCGCTCGCGCTGGTTGCGCAGGTAGACGTGGTGCACGGCCCGCGCGATCCGCTCGTACATGTCGGCGTGGGCGCGGGCCTCCTCGCGCTCGACGTCGGCGAGCAGGTCGCGCATGGTCACCGTCCGCAGGCGGCCGTCGAGATTGTCGAGAACCCGCGAGGCCTCGGTGCCGAACGCACCCGTCAGGCCCGCCAGGCCGTCGAGCAGGAGCACGAGCGACCCGGGGCCGCCGTGCCACAGCTTCGTCGCGGTGAGGGCCACCCGCAGCGATCTGCCGTCCGAGGCGTGGCAGACGTAGACCACGTCCGGCGCCCCGAGGCTGCCCGTGCCGAGCGCCGGCGCGACGCGCAGCTCGATCTTCTCCGCCACGGGCGACCAGCGGGTCCGGAGCGCCTCGACCACCTGTTCGGCGTCGTCCGCGAGCAGGTCGACCGCCAGCCGGACGCCGTCCCCCGCGAGCTCCCACTCGCGGGCCAGGCCGACCACCAGCGCCTTCGCGAACTCGCCGGAGCCGACGACCAGCACCTGCGTCAGCGGGGCGGGACCGCCCGGTGCGTCCACCATGCGCCGCACCTCGCGCACCGCGAGCGCCTGCGCGGCGATGACGTCGAGCGTGAAGAAGTCGACGCCCGGTTCGGCGCAGCTCAGGTGCCGCGCCTGGAGGGCTACGCCGAGGTCCGGGTCGCTGACGTGGGCGTACAGGCGCTGGGGCCCCCTGCCCGCCGCGCGGACGGCGCTCTCCGCCTCCGCGACGGCCAGCACGTTGGCCGTCGCCTCGTCCGTGTCCTCGCCGCACGCGTACAGGACCGTCGCGCCCGTGAGGCCGACGTCGTGCAGACCGGAGGCGTCAGGGGTGCGCAGGACCCGGTGGCCTGCCGCCTCCAGGGCCGCGGTGACGGTGTCGGCGGCGTCGGTCTCGCCGACGACGATCGCGTGACCGCGAGCGCGGCGGTCCCTGAACCGGCGGATCTCCCCGGTGAACAGGGCGCGGGCGGCCTCGAACAGCGCGTAGACCGCGGTGGCCGGGGCGAGGAACCGCGCCACCTGGAGCTGCCAGGAGAGCGGTCCGCCACCGCTGGCGGGGTCGGCACCCATCACGAAGAGCTGCAGGTCGTGGTAGACGACGTCGTACCAGGTGCGGTCCGGCTGGTGGCTGGTGTCGAGCGCGAGGCCCCACCACCCGAGACCGAGGGAGACCACGACGAGGACGGCGAAGCCGAGGCGGGTCCAGGGAAAGGAGGTGCGGGACACGAGAAGGAACAATAGCGACATCTCCCCCGACCCCGAACACACGAAAGCTGAGTGCGTGATCTTCGCCCTGCAAATCGGATTTGCAGGGCGAAGATCACGCACTCAGCTTGCTAGGACCAGCTTCAGTTCGCGCTGCGGCCGTCGGTGTGCGAACCGATGCGGTGCACCAGGATCGAGTTGGTCGTGCCCGGGACGCCGACCGGCGCACCCGAGACGACGACCACCAGGTCGCCCTTCTCGGCGAGGCCCTGGTCCTGCAGGGTCAGGTCCACCTGGTCGACCATCGCGTCGACGTTCTCGACCTTCGGCACGAGGTACTCGGTGGTACCCCACGTCAGCGCGAGGGTGTTGGCGACGTGCTGCTCCGGGGTGAAGGCGAGCAGCGGGATCGACGAGCGCAGGCGGGACATCCGGCGTGCGGAGTCACCGGACTGCGTGAACGTCACGAGGTACTTGACCCCGAGCGTCTCGCCGATCTCGGCGGCGGCACGCGTGATGGCGCCACCGCGGGTGTGCGGCGTGGAGCCGAGGGGCGCGATGCGCTCCCGGCCCGCCTCCTCCGTGGCCTCGATGATCCGGGCCATGGTCTCGACCGTGATGATCGGGTAGTCGCCCACCGAGGTCTCACCGGACAGCATCACGGCGTCGGCACCGTCGAGCACCGCGTTGGCGCAGTCCGAGGCCTCGGCGCGGGTCGGCGTCGGCGACGTCGTCATGGACTCGAGCACCTGGGTGGCGACGATGACCGGCTTGGCGTTGCGCCGCGCCATCTCGACGATCCGCTTCTGGACGAGCGGCACCTGCTCCAGGGGCATCTCGACCGCGAGGTCACCGCGCGCCACCATGACGCCGTCGAACGCGGCGATGATCTCGGCCAGGTTGTCGACGGCCTGCGGCTTCTCGATCTTGGCGATGACGGGGACCGTGCGGCCCTCCTCCTCCATCACGCGGCGGACGTCCTCGTAGTCCTTGGCGGACCGCACGAACGACAGCGCGATGAAGTCGGTGCCGAGCTGGAGCGCCCAGCGCAGGTCGGACTCGTCCTTGTCGGACAGGGCAGGCACGGACACAGCGACGCCGGGCAGGTTGATGCCCTTGTTGTTCGAGACGGGGCCAGGGACCTCGACCTCGGTGACGACCCGCGGACCGTCGACGGCGGTGACGCGCACGCGCACCTTGCCGTCGTCGATCAGCAGCGGGTCGCCGATCTTGGCGTCGTTCGGCAGACCCTTGTGGGTGGTCGACACGATCTCCCGGCTACCGAGGATGTCCTCGGTGGTGATGGTGAAGGTGTCGCCCTTGTTCAGGAAGTGCTTCTCGTCCCCGGCGAACCGGCCGAGCCGGATCTTGGGGCCCTGCAGGTCGACGAGTACGGCGACCGACTTTCCGGCCGCCTTCGCGGCCTCACGCACGTGACGGTAGACCGCCGCGTGCGCCTCCTGCTCGCCGTGGCTGCGGTTGATCCGCGCCACGTTCATGCCGGCGTCTACGAGTTCCCGAAGTTTCTCCGGCGACTCCGTGGCGGGTCCGATGGTGCACACGATCTTGGCTCTGCGCATGTCTCCAGCCTAGGCAGGTGGGCGCCGCAGCGCCCTGTGGGGGTGAACAACTCCCGGTGAAGTTCTCGGGTCACGACCGCAGAGCGAACGTGCGCGGACGCACCGGGGCAGGCAGCTCGGTGCTGCCCTGCAGGTAGGTATCAGCCGCGGCGGCCGCTGCGCGGCCCTCCGCGATGGCCCACACGATGAGGGACTGCCCGCGACCGGCGTCGCCGGCCACAAAAACTCCGGGCAGGCTTGCAGCGTAGTCCTCGCCGCGGGCGACCAGGCCACGCTCGGTGACCTCGATGCCGGTCTGCTCCTCGAGCACGCCGGTCTCGGGGCCGGTGAAGCCCATGGCCACGAGCACGAGGTCCGCGGGGATCTCACGCTCGGTGCCCGGGGTGGCCGCACGGCGGCCGTCGGGCAGGTACTGGGTCTCCGCGACCTTGAGGGCGCGGACGTTGCCGTCGGCGTCGGGCAGGAACTCGACGGTCGAGGCGAGGTAGGTCCGCTCGCCACCCTCCTCGTGCGAGGTCGAGACCTCGAACAGGATGGGGTCGGTCGGCCACGGCTGGTTCGCCGGGCGCTCGGTCGGCGGCATCTTGCCGATGGCGAGCGTGGTGACGCTCGCGGCGCCCTGGCGCAGCGCGGTGCCGAGGCAGTCCGAGCCGGTGTCGCCGCCGCCGATGATGACGACGTGCTTGCCCTCGGCCGACGGCGCACCCTCCGGCAGGACGTCCGGCGTACCGGCAGCGACCGCGTGGTTGGCGGGGGTCAGGTAGTCCATGGCGAAGTGGATGCCGGCCAGGTCCCGCCCGGGCAGGGGCAGGTCGCGCGGCACCGTGGCACCCGTGGCGACCACGACGGCGTCGAACCGGCGGCGCAGGGCGTCCCAGCTCATGTCCGTGCCGATCGCCACGCCGGTCCGGAACCGCGTGCCCTCGGCCTCCATCTGCGCCAGACGGCGGTCGATGTGCAGCTTCTCGAGCTTGAAGTCCGGGATGCCGTAGCGCAGGAGGCCGCCGACGGCGTCGTCCCGCTCGTAGACGACGACGGTGTGGCCGGCGCGCGTCAGCTGCTGCGCGGCAGCGAGACCCGCGGGCCCGGAGCCGACGACGGCGACCGTCGAGCCCGTGAGCCGCTCCGGCACGTGCGGCGTGACCAGGCCGCGGGCGAACGCCTCGTCGATGATCGAGACCTCGACGTTCTTGATCGTCACCGCCGGCTGGTTGATGCTCAGCACGCAGGACGACTCGCACGGCGCCGGGCACACCCGGCCCGTGAACTCCGGGAAGTTGTTCGTGGCGTGCAGACGGTCGATCGCGTCGGCCCACTGCCCGCGCCACACCAGGTCGTTCCAGTCCGGGATCAGGTTGCCCAGCGGGCAGCCCTGGTGGCAGAACGGCACACCGCAGTCCATGCAGCGGCCGGCCTGCTCCTTGAGGAACGGCTGTCCCTCCGCACGGTGCGCGTGGGTGTCCTTCCAGTCGCGCAGCCGGACCTCGACGGGCCGGTTCGGCGGGAGCTCCCGCTCGGTGACCTTGAGGAATCCTCTGGGGTCAGCCACGTGCCACCTCCATGATCTGGTCCCAGACGGACGGGTCCCACTGGGTCTTTCCGGAGACGTCGGCGCCTGCGGCCTCCGCCTCGCTGAGGGCCAGGCGCACACGCGCCCAGCCGGGCGGCAGCATGCGGGTGAACCGGCCGCGTGCCGCGGCGGGGTCGGCGAGCAGCTCGGCCGCGACGGCCGACCCGGTCTCCGCATGGTGCCGTTCCAGGAGCCCGCGCACGGTCTCCCACTCGGCGTCGGTCAGCGCCTCGAGCGAGAGCTCGCCCGCCTCGAGAGCCGCCTGGTTGACGCGCGAGACCCGCAGGTCCAGGAAGTACGCGGTGCCACCGGACATGCCTGCGCCGACGTTCCGGCCCGTGGGCCCGAGCACCAGCACGGTACCGCCCGTCATGTACTCGCAGGCGTGGTCGCCCACGCCCTCCGCGACGAGGGTGGCACCGGAGTTGCGCACGCCGAACCGCTCCCCCACGCGACCGCGCAGGTAGACCTCTCCGGACGTGGCGCCGTAGCCGATGACGTTGCCGCCGATGACGTTCGCGCCGTCGAGCACCGACGCCTTGTCCGGGCGGACGGCGATACGGCCGCCCGACAGGCCCTTGCCGACGTAGTCGTTGGCGTCCCCGAACAGGCGCAGGGTGATGCCGCGGGGCAGGAACGCGCCGAGCGACTGGCCGGCCGAACCGGTCAGCGTGACGGAGATCGTGTCGTCGGGCAGGCCGGCGCCGCGGTACCGCTTGGTCACCTCGTGGCCGAGCATCGTGCCGACCGTGCGGTTCACGTTCCGGATCGGCAGCTCGATGTGCACCGCCTCACCACGTTCGAGGGCCGGGGCCGCCGCCGTGATGAGCTGGTTGTCCAGCGCCCGGGCGAGGCCGTGGTCCTGCAGCGTGGTGTGCCGCAGCGAGGAGCCCTCCTTGAGCTGCGGCTTGGCCAGCACGGGGGTCAGGTCGAGCCCCTGCGCCTTCCAGTGGTCGACGGCCTTGCGGGTGTCGAGCACCTGCACCTGGCCGACGGCCTCCTCGAGGCTGCGGAACCCGAGCGCCGCGAGGTGCTCGCGCACCTCCTGGGCGATGAACTCGAAGAAGTTCACGACGAACTCGGGCTTGCCGGTGAACCGGGCACGCAGCTCGGGGTTCTGCGTGGCGACGCCGACCGGGCACGTGTCCAGGTGGCAGACGCGCATCATGACGCAGCCCGAGACCACCATCGGCGCGGTCGCGAAGCCGAACTCCTCGGCCCCGAGCAGCGCGGCGACGATCACGTCACGGCCGGTCTTCATCTGGCCGTCCACCTGCACGACGATGCGGTCGCGCAGGTCGTTGAGCACCAGGGTCTGCTGGGTCTCGGCCAGGCCGATCTCCCAGGGCGTGCCCGCGTGCTTGAGCGACGTGAGCGGCGAGGCGCCGGTACCGCCGTCGTGCCCGGAGATCAGGACGACGTCCGCGTGCGCCTTGGAGACGCCCGTCGCGACCGTGCCGACGCCGAACTCGCTGACCAGCTTGACGTGCACGCGCGCATCGGGGTTGGCGTTCTTCGCGTCGTGGATCAGCTGCGCCAGGTCCTCGATGGAGTAGATGTCGTGGTGCGGCGGCGGCGAGATGAGCCCGACGCCCGGCGTCGAGTGCCGCGTGCGCGCCACCCACGGGTAGACCTTCGGCCCGGGCAGCTGACCGCCCTCGCCGGGCTTGGCGCCCTGCGCGAGCTTGATCTGGATGTCCGTGGCGTGGGTCAGGTACTCCGACGTCACGCCGAACCTGCCGGACGCGATCTGCTTGACGCGCGAGCGGCGCTCGTCGTCGTACAGGCGCTCCGGGTCCTCGCCGCCCTCGCCCGTGTTGGACCGGCCGCCGAGGCGGTTCATCGCGATCGCGAGCGTCTCATGCGCCTCGGCCGAGATGGAGCCGTACGACATGGCGCCCGTGTTGAACAGCTTCACGATCTCGCTGACCGGCTGGACCTCGTCGATCGGCACCGGCTCACGGTCGGGGCTGAAGCGCAGCAGGCCGCGCAGCGTCATGAGGCGGTTCGACTGCTCGTCGACGCGCCGCGTGTACTGCCGGAAGATGTCCATCCGGCCGGACCGCGTGGCGTGCTGCAGGCGGAAGACCGTCTCGGGGTCGAAGAGGTGGTCCTCGCCGTCGCGCCGCCACTGGTACTCGCCACCCGTGGTGAGCCGCTCGCCGGGCTTCTTGTTGCCCGACGGCGGGTACGCCTCGGCGTGCCGTGCCGCGACCTCTGCCGCGATGACGTCCAGGCCGATGCCGCCGAGCCGCGACGTCGTACCGGTGAAGTAGTCCTCGACCAGGTCGTGGGACAGGCCGATGGCCTCGAAGATCTGGGCGCCGCGGTAGGACATGATCGTGGAGATGCCCATCTTGGACATCACCTTGAGCACGCCCTTGCCGAGCGCCTTGATCAGGTTGGCGACCGCCTTCTCCGGCGTGACGTCGAGGTAGCCGCGGCGGGCCAGGTCCTCGACGGTCTCCATGGCCAGGTACGGGTTCACGGCGGCCGCGCCGTAGCCGATGAGCAGCGCGACGTGGTGCACCTCGCGCACGTCGCCGGCCTCGACCACGAGCGACACCCGGTTGCGCGTGTGCTTGCGCACCAGGTGGTGGTGCACGGCGCTGGTCAGGAGCAGCGACGGGATGGGCGCCAGCTCGGAGTTGGCGTCGCGGTCCGAGAGCACGAGGAAGCTCGCGCCCTCCTCCACGTACCGGTCGACGTCGGCGAAGATCTCCTCGAGCCGGGTCAGGAGAGCGGCGCCGCCGCCCGAGACGTCGTAGAGGCCCTGGATGGTCTCGGCCTGGAAGACGCCCTCCAGCTCCTTGTCGCGCTCGACGTGCACGACCTTGGCGAGCTGGTCGTTGTCCAGCACCGGGAAACCGAGCACGAGCTTGCGCGCGTGCTCGGGGATGTCCGCGAGCAGGTTCGGCTCGGGCCCGATGGCGCTACCGATGGCCGTGACGAGCTCCTCGCGGATCGCGTCCAGCGGCGGGTTGGTCACCTGCGCGAACATCTGCGTGAAGTAGTCGAACAGCAGTCGGGGGCGCTGCGAGAGCACCGCGACGGGCGTGTCGGAGCCCATGGCGCCGAGCGGCTCGCCACCCGTGGTCGCCATCGGCGACAGGATGATCTTGAGCTCTTCCTCGGTGTACCCGAAGGCCCGCTGCCGACGACGCACCGAAGCCGGGCTGTGCGCCACGTGCTCCCGGTCCGGCAGGTCCTCGAGGCGGACCGAGTGCTCGCGGATCCAGTCGCCGTACGGGTGCATCGACGCGAGGCCGGACTTGATCTCCTCGTCCTCGATGATCCGGCCGGAGCCGGTGTCCACGAGGAACATCTTGCCGGGCTCGAGGCGGCCCTTGCGGACCACCGTCGCGGGGTCGATGTCGAGCACGCCGGCCTCGGAGGCCAGCACGACCAGCCCGTCCTCGGTGACCCACCAGCGGCCGGGGCGCAGGCCGTTGCGGTCCAGCACGGCGCCGATCAGGGTGCCGTCGGTGAACGTGAGGGAGGCCGGGCCGTCCCACGGCTCGATGAGGTTCGCGTTGTACTCGTAGAAGGACCGCAGGGCCGGGTCCATGCTGGAGTGGTTCTCCCAGGCCTCCGGCACCATCATGAGCACGGAGTGCGGCAGGGACCGCCCGCTCAGGTGCAGCAGCTCGAGGACCTCGTCGAAGCTCGCCGAGTCGCTCGCCCCGGGCGAGCACACCGGCTGCAGCGCCTTCAGGTCACCGAGCAGCTCGGACTCCATGGTGCCCTCGCGCGCCGCCACCCAGTTGCGGTTGCCGCGCACCGTGTTGATCTCGCCGTTGTGGGCCAGCAGCCGGAACGGCTGGGCCAGGGGCCACGACGGGAACGTGTTGGTGGAGAACCGCGAGTGGACCAGGGCGAGCTCGGTGGCGTACCGGGGGTCGGACAGGTCCGGGAAGAACGGCTCCAGCTGCGCGGTGGTCAGCATGCCCTTGTACGTGAGCGTGCGGGCGCTGAGCGAGGCGAAGTACAGCCCCAGCTCGATCTCGGCACGCTTGCGCAGACGGTACGTGCGCCGGTCCAGGTCGATCCCGGACAGGCCCCGCGAGGGGTCGGCCACGACGATCTGCCGGAACACCGGCATGGAGGCGCGCGCCGTCGGGCCGACGATCCCGGCGTCCACCGGGACGTCGCGCCATGCCAGGACGTCGAGCTTCTCCTCGGCGGCCAGCGCCTCGACCCGGCGCACGACGGCGTCGCGCTCCGCGTCGTCGGTGGGCAGGAACGCCGTACCGATCGCGTACATGCCCGCTGGCGGCAGGTCGACGCCCACCACGTCACGGATGAACGCGTCGGGAATCTGGGTGAGGATCCCGGCGCCGTCGCCGCTGTCCTCCTCAGCCCCCACCGCGCCGCGGTGGTCGAGGTTCAGCAGGGCGGTCAGACCGGCATCGACGATGTCTCGCCCGGGCGTGCCACGCAGGGTCGCCACGAAGGCGACGCCGCACGCGTCATGCTCGGCCGCCGGGTCGTACAGGCCCTGTGCGGGCATCCCCACCTGTTGTGTCGGCAACGGCTTGGTCATGGGTCCTCACAGGCACCCGGCCGTAGCCGGGCGCAGTTCCTTGCGATGGTCCGGGACGACGGCGGCCCGGTCGGTCAGGGGGCTCGTCGGCCGGTGGTCCCGGCGCCGTGCCCCTCAGGTGCGCGCGGAGCTGTCCGCGTCGGACTTCTCCACTGCTGCTGTCTTTACTTCCTCCGGCTCGGCGGCTGCCGCACCGGTCCCTGCACTTGCTGGGTCAGGCTCTGGGTCAGGCTCTGGGTCGGCCGGACTCCCGGCCGACGCATCGTCCCCCTCCGGCCGCAGCCGTACCGACTCTTCCCTGGTGGGGAACTTCCGAGCCAGCACCACCGAGACCACCAGGGCCGCGAGGCCCAGGAGGATCGACGTCCAGACGTTGAGGCGTAGCCCCAGCACCAGCTCCGCATCGTCGATGCGGAGCATCTCGATCCAGACCCGTCCGAGAGTGTAGAGCAGGACGTACGCCCAGAATACCCGCCCATGACCCAACTTGAACCGACGGTCTAGAAAGAGCAGAACCCCGGCCATCAGGAAGCACCACAGGAGCTCGTACAGGAACGTCGGGTGGAACAGCGTGCCCTCGGGGTACGCCACGCCCGTCGCAGGGTTCGACACCACGTGCTCGGCATCGATGCGCAGGCCCCAGGGCAGCTCGGTGGGCTGCCCGTACAGCTCCTGGTTGAACCAGTTGCCGAGCCGGCCGACGCCCTGCGCGACCAGGAGACCCGGCGCGACGGCGTCGGCGAAGGACGAGAGCCTGACGCCCTTCTGCCGGCAGCCCAGCCAGGCCCCGACGGCGCCGAGCGCTATCGCGCCCCAGATGCCGAGGCCGCCCTCCCAGACGTAGAGCGCCGTGATCGGGTCGCCCCCGCCCGAGAAGTTCTCGCCGAAGTACCGGTCGGGCGAGGACAGCACGTGGTAGATCCGGCCCCCGACGATGCCGAACGGCACCGCCCAGAACGCGACCTCCAGGACGTCCTCCGGGTTGCCCCCGCGCGCCTTCCAGCGCCTGGCGGTCATCCAGAGGGCGATCGCGATCCCCGCGAGGATCGCCAGCGCGTAGGCACGCAGCGGGAAGATCCCGAGGTACCAGGTGTGCTCGGAGGGGCTGGGTATCTCTGTGACGATCCCTGTGACGGGCGCAGCGGGCAGCAACGCAGGCAGCTCGACGTACAGAGCAGCCGGCAGTGCGGTCAGCAGCGTCACAGAGCCTCTCCGGAAGTGGTCACGCCGCCGGGCACGGCGGCATCGGGTGTATCGGTGGGCGCGGTAGCGCGCGCCGACCGTACCCCGGCGGCGAGGTCTTCCGTCACCTCGGCCAGATTCGTGAGACGGACAGCCCAGTCGGCGTCCGTGAGCGGACCGTCCGAGAGCAGCGGACGCACCAGAGCGGAGCCGACGATGACGCCGTCGGCGAAGCGACCCACCTCGGCCGCCTGCGCCCCGGTGGAGACACCGAGGCCCACGCAGACGTTGATCGCGCGGGCCGCGCGGGTGTCGATGACGAGCTGTTCGGCGCGCGAACCCACCTGGGTCCGCTCCCCCGTCACGCCCATGAGCGACGCCGCGTAGACGAAGCCCCGCGTCGCGTCGACGGTGAGGCGCAGCCGCTCGGTCGTCGAGCTCGGGGCCACGAGGAACACGCGGTCCAGCCCGTGCGCCTCGCTCGCGGCGAGCCAGTCGGCGGCCTCGTCGGGGATCAGGTCGGGCGTGATCAGCCCGGCGCCGCCCGCGGCGGCCAGGTCGCGTGCGAACGCGTCCGGCCCGTACTTCAGCACCGGGTTCCAGTAGGTCATGACCAGCACGGGGACGTGCGGCGCGTAGTCGGTCAGCTCCCGCACCACGCGGAACACGTCGGTGACCCGCGCGCCCGCGTCGAGCGCGCCCTGCGCCGCCTGCTGGATCACCGGCCCGTCCAGCACGGGGTCGGTGTACGGGACGCCGAGCTCGATCACGTCGACGCCGTGGTCCACGAGCGTCTTGAGCGCCTCGATCGACCGGTCGACGGTCGGGTAGCCGACCGGCAGGTAGCCCACCAGGGCCGCCCGGTTCTCCTGCTCGCGCAGGTGGGCGATCAGGTCGCCCGACTGCCGTCCGGTGTGCGGCCCGGTGGCCGGCTCCGTCACAGTGCTCATCCCCGGCCCTCCTGCCGCTCGAGCTCTTCCGCTGCCACACCCTCGTCGAGGAGGCCGAACCACCGGGCCGCCGTCGCCACGTCCTTGTCCCCGCGACCGGACAGGTTCACGAGGATCAGGAGCGGCTCGCCGTCCGGCCCGGTGCGCCCCTGCTCGGCCGCCGCCTTGCCGACGCGCAGCGCGCCCGCGAGGGCGTGCGCCGACTCGATCGCCGGGATGATGCCCTCCGTGCGGCACAGCAGGCGGAACGCCTCCATGGCCTCGTCGTCGGTCACCGGCTCGTAGGTGGCGCGGCCCAGGTCGTGCAGCCAGGCGTGGGCCGGGCCGACGCTCGGGTAGTCCAGGCCCGCCGACACCGAGTGGCTGGGCAGGGTCTGGCCGTCGTCGTCCTGCAGCAGGTAGGACTTGGCGCCGTGCAGCACGCCGAGCGCGCCGCCGCTGAACCGGGCGGCGTGCCTGCCCGACTCGACACCCTCGCCGCCGGCCTCGAAGCCGCGCAGCTCGACGTCCTTGTCGTCGAGGAACGCGTTGAAGATGCCCAGCGCGTTGGACCCGCCGCCCACGCACGCCGCGACGACGTCGGGCAGGCGGCCGGCGCGCTCCAGGATCTGCTCGCGCGCCTCCTCACCGATGATGCGGTGGAACTGGCGCACCATCTCGGGGAACGGGTGCGGACCCGTGACCGTGCCCAGGAGGTAGTGGGTCGTCTCGACGTTGGCCACCCAGTCGCGCAGGGCCTCGTTGATCGCGTCCTTGAGGGTGCGCGAGCCGATCTTCACGGGCACGACCTCGGCACCGAGCAGGCGCATCCGGGCCACGTTCAGGGCCTGGCGCCGGGTGTCCTCCTCGCCCATGTAGACCACGCACTCGAGGTCCATCAGGGCGGCGGCGGTGGCCGTGGCGACGCCGTGCTGGCCGGCTCCGGTCTCCGCGATGAGGCGCTTCTTGCCCATGCGCTTGACCAGCAGGGCCTGCCCCAGCACGTTGTTGATCTTGTGCGAGCCGGTGTGGTTGAGGTCCTCGCGCTTGAGGAAGACCCGCGCGTCGCCGGCGTGCGCGGCGAACCGCTGCACCTCGGTCAGCGGGCTGGGCCGGCCGGTGTACTCCCGGTGCAGGCGCTGCAGCTCGGCGGCGAACTCTGGGTCGTCGGCCGCCTTGCGGAACTCGGTGTCGAGCTCGTCGAGCGCGGCGATGAGCGCCTCGGGCACGAACCGCCCGCCGTACTGACCGAAGTACGGGCCGGAGACGTCGGAAAGCTTCACGGAGGTCACCTCGGATCCCTTCAAGCCGGACGGACGGACCGCAGCGACGGGTGCGAGCCCGCTGCGACGAGGTCGGCCACCGAGGCGCGCGGCGCGCCGTCGGTCACCAGGGCCTCGCCCACCAGGACGCCGTCGGCGCCGGCGCGGGCCATCTCCATCACGTCGTGCGGGCCACGGATGCCGGACTCGGCGATCTTGATCACGTCGTCCGGGATGTACTCGGCGAGGCTGCGGAACAGGCCGCGGTCCAGCTCGAGGGTCTTCAGGTTGCGGTGGTTGACGCCGACCACCCGGGCGCCCGCACCGACGGCGCGGCGGACCTCTTCGAGGTTGTGCGCCTCGACCAGGGCGGTCATGCCGAGCGAGTGCACGCGCTCGACGAGCGACTCGAGCACCGTCTGCTCCAGGGCGGCGACGATGATCAGCACCAGGTCGGCCCCGTGCGCACGCGCCTCCCACACCTGGTACGGCGTCACGATGAAGTCCTTGCGGAGCACCGGGACGTCCACCCGGCCACGCACGGCGTCCAGGTCGGCGAGCGAGCCGTTGAACCGGCGCTGCTCGGTGAGCACGGAGATGGCGGACGCGCCGCCGGTCTCGTACTCGACGGCGAGCGCTGCCGGGTCGTCGATCTGCGCCAGCGAGCCCTTGCTGGGGCTCGAGCGCTTGACCTCGGCGATCACCGAGACGGCGTCCGCCTGCTTGAGACGACCGAGGCACTCGAGGGCCCCGGGCACCGCGGTGGCACGCTCCTTGAGCGCGTCGAGAGGCACACGTGCCTCACGCTCCGCGAGGTCCTCACGAACCCCCGCGACGATGTCCTCCAGGACCGACATGTAATGAGCCTCCCCGTGCCCTTGCTCTGCCCTCGTGCTACGCCTCGTACGTTTGCCGGGGCGATCGCCCCATGGCCATCGTAGGCGGATCCAGGGTGTGGTCCTGACCACTCCCGGACCGT
The DNA here is from genome assembly GCF_040656015.1 of Promicromonospora sp. NPDC050249. Classification (NCBI taxonomy): domain Bacteria; kingdom Bacillati; phylum Actinomycetota; class Actinomycetes; order Micrococcales; family Promicromonosporaceae; genus Promicromonospora; species Promicromonospora sp. NPDC050249. The sequence continues at coordinate 22,532 of NZ_JBFAKY010000030.1, forward strand.
GAGACGACGTCCCGTCAGATCCCGGGCCGGGAGTGGTCCGAGGACTCCCTGGGGATCACCTGACCGGGCCCAGGGCCGGGTCGGACCGGGTCAGACCCAGGGAGTCAGGTAAGGCTGCAGCCCCGGGAGGTTGCGTGCCACGAAGAACGCCAGCGCGACGCCGAGGGTGACCCAGCCGGCGGTGCTGGACAGGCCCTTGACGGGCCGGCCGCGTGCGGCGGACACGAGCCACGCCAGCCAGAGGACCACCACGACCGGGGCGGTCACCGTCCACAGCGCGTTCGCCGACCAGGCGCCGGCCAGGTCGAGATGGGCCAGGTCGTGCGTGGCGCGCAGCCCGCCGCACAGGGGGCAGGCCAGGCCCGTCAGCTCCAGCAGCGGGCAGAACCCGTAGGAGCCGCGGACGTGGGGGTCGCGCAGAGCGAGCAGCAGCGTTGCCGCGCCGACCGCTGCGCCCGTGAGCAGCGGCGCCCGGAGCGCCGAGAGGACGGCGGGCCGGGCGCTGCTGGGGGTGGAGGGGTCGGAGACCTCGCCGGAAACTTCAGGAATCGGGCCCACCCGCCAGGAAGCGGGCGATCACCAGCACGATGACCACGGCAAGGACCGCGAGCGAGATCCAGCCCAGCACGACGCCGGTCATCGCCATGCGCTCGTTGTCCGCCTCGCCGGCGCGCACGGCCCGGCGGCCCTGGTTGCCGATGATGATGGCGGGGATTCCGGTGATGGCGCCCAGCAGGAGCACCACCGACGCGATGCCCAGCACGAGCGACCAGGCCCCCAAACTGTTCCGGGGGTACGCGGCAGGCCGCGCGGGCATCGTGAGGTCGGTGGTCGTCTCCGTGGTCGTCATGGTGCTACCGCTGGACCTTCTTCTGGCCCATGCCCAGGTTGCGCAGCACCAGGCCGACGATCAGCGAGGCACCGATCACCACGAAGCCGAGCACGAAGATCACCAGCCAGGCCGACGAGGACTGCGCCACGATGACACCCCACGAGGCGATCAGCGCACCCAGCGTGATGCCGGCCATCGTCACCCAGGCGGCGACGGTGTGGCCATGGTTGTTCGGCGGGACGCCCGGCGGCAGGTAGGCGATCTCGGACTTGTTCTCGGTCATCGCGGGTGGGTGCCTTTCGTGTCGTGCGGTACGCGCTCAGCCTAACCGTTCCAGGTCAGGTCAGCGGCCCGTGGGGTCGTCGCCCCGGGACAGCGCGTCCCAGGCGTCGTGCGGGTCGATCTCGTCGTCGGGTCCGACGGCGGTGCCGTCGTCCGCGGCGGAGGTTCCGGTGGTGGCGCCGGCGCTCGTGCCGGTGGTGGCGCTGCCCGACGCCGCGGTGTCCGCGCGCTCGTGCCGGCCCGACGTCGCCGTCCAGCCGCGCGCCGCGATCGCGCCGCAGACCGCGACGACCACGGCGAGCACACCCGAGGCGACAGCGGCCCACGGCCACGCGGTGAGCGTCACCGGTGACGTGAGCTCGGTGACGCCGCTCGTCGCGGACGCGGCGGCGGTGGCGGCGGGCGTCGGGTCGCCGACGACGACGAGCGTGCTCGCCACCACCAGCACCCCGGCCGCAGCCGCGACCAGCAGGGCCACGTACCGGGCTACCCGGCCGGTGAGCGCGCAGGCGATGCCGGCGGCCAGGAGCACGAGCGCCCCTGCGCCGACCCCCGGCGCGGCCGAGGTGCCTGCGGCGGCTACCGCCACCTCGGGCTCCAGGGCAGTGGTCACCGTGGTCGTGACCCAGGTGGGCGAGCCGGTGCCGAACGTCAGCGCGCCCAGGACCAGCAGTGCGAGGACGGTGCGGGTGCGCGTCACTTGTCGTCCCCGTTGTTCCGCAGCGGGGTCTTCCTCGGCGGGGTCTTCCCCAGCGGGGCGAGCCGGGACGCGAGCTGGATCGCCCGCACCGCCGCGGCGGCCTTGTTGCGCGACTCCGCGTACTCCAGGGCGGGCACCGAGTCGGCGACGATGCCCCCGCCGGCCTGCACGCTGGCGCGGCCGTCCGCGATGTACGCGGTGCGGATGGCGATGGCCATGTCCATGTTGCCGCCGAAGTCGAAGTAGCCGCAGACCCCGCCGTAGATGCCGCGCGAGGCGGGCTCGAGCTCGTCGATCAGGGCGATCGCCCGGGGCTTGGGCGCCCCCGACAGCGTGCCTGCCGGGAACGTCGCCCGCAGCGCGTCCAGGGCGCTGCGGCCGGCGCGGAGCCGGCCCACCACCGTCGAGCACATGTGCATGATGTGGCTGAACCGGCGCACCTTCATGAACTCGACGACCTCGACGCTGGTGGGCTCGCACACCTTCACCATGTCGTTGCGCGACAGGTCGACCAGCATGATGTGCTCGGCCCGCTCCTTCGGGTCGGCCAGCAGCTCCTCGCCCAGCTCTGCGTCCTCCTCGGGGTGGGCGCCGCGCGGCCGGGACCCGGCGATCGGGTAGGTGGTGACGTGGCCGTCGTCCACCTTCACCAGGGTCTCTGGGCTGGAGCCGACCACGGCGAACTCGGCGCCGTCCGGCTTGGCCAGGTGGAAGTAGTACATGTACGGGCTCGGGTTGATGGTCCGCAGCGCCCGGTAGACGTCGAGCGGGTCGGCCGGGCAGTCCAGGTCGAGGCGCTGGGACAGCACCACCTGGAACACCTCACCGTCGCGGATCGCCTCCTTGCCCGCGAGCACCGCGTCCTCGAACTCCTCCTGCGTGGAGCGGAACTCCAGCTGCGGCTCGGGGCCCTCGACGACGACGGAGGTGACGCGCGGCCCGGCCGCCGCCAGCTGCGCCGCCATGGCGTCGAGCCGGGCGACGGCGTCCGCATAGGCCTCGTCGACGCGCTCGTCCGTGGCGTCGGCGTTGATCGCATTGGCGACCAGCCACACGGTCCCCTCCCGGTGGTCCACCACCGCGAGGTCGGTGGCGAGGCACAGGGCGAGCTCGGGCGCGCCCACCTCGTCCGGGGCGGTCGCCGGGAGGGTCGGCTCCCAGTGCCGCACGATGTCCCAGCCCAGCACGCCGGCCAGACCGCCGGTGAGCGGCGGCAGGTTGGCCACGCCGGGCGTGCGGAGCGCCACGAGGGCCGCCTCGAGCACGTCGACGACATCGCCCTCCGTCGGGACCCCGACGGGCACGTCGCCGGTCCAGACGGCACGGCCGTTGTCGCTGGTCAGGGTCGCGCGGGATGCGACGCCGACGAACGACCAGCGCGCCCAGACGCCGGACTCCGCCGACTCCAGGATGAAGCTGCCCGGCTTGCTCTGCGCCAGCGTCCGGTAGAGGCCGACGGGCGTGGCGTCGTCGGCCAGCAGCGGGCGGACCACCGGGATCACCCGGCGGTCGGAGGCCATCTCCCGGAACTCCGGCAGGCTCGGCCAGGTGCGCCCCCAGGGCAGGTCGGCGGGCGCGGTCGCCGCGCGGGCCCCGTGGGGATCGAGCTGGGTGTCGAGCTGGGTCACCGGTGCTCCTCGTATCGCTGGTTGGCGTCCTGCGGCGTGCCGTCGTGCCGGTCGCGTTCGCCGACCACGGCGCCGAGGTCGCCCCCGGCCTCGAAGCAGGTGCGGGTGCCGGTGTGGCACGCGGCGCCGACCTGGTCGACCTGGACCAGCAGGGCGTCGCCGTCGCAGTCCATGCTCACGGCCTTGACGTACTGGGCGTGCCCGGACGTGTCGCCCTTGCGCCAGTACTCCGAACGGCTCCGGGACCAGAAGGTCACCCGGCCCTCGGTGAGCGTGCGGCGCAGGGCCTCGTCGTCCATCCAGCCGACCATGAGCACCTCGCCCGTGTCGTGCTGCTGGACGACGGCGGCGACCAGGCCGGCGTCGTCCCGCTTGAGTCGGGCAGAGATCGTGGGGTCGAGAACTTCGGGCACCTGAGAATCCTGCCACGTCGCGGGCCGACGGCGGTGTGATGTCCGCCGTCGGCCCGCGTCGAGGAGCGATCCGGTCCCGCCACGCCGAACCGACACCTGAACGTCGATCCGGGTGCCGAACCGAAAGTTGAACGTCCATCGGGGTGCCGAACCGTCGCCAACACGTCGATCCGGGTGCCGAACCGAGAGTTGAACGTCGATCGGGGTGCCGAACCGTCGCCGATAGGTCGATCCGGGTGCCGAACCGAAAGTTGAACGTCCATCGGGGTGCCGAACCGTCGCCAACACGTCGATCCGGGTGCCGAACCGAAAGTTGAACGTCGATCTACCGCTCGATGGACGTCCAGCCTTCGGTTCGACACCTTGATCGACGTGTCGGCGACGGTTCGGCGCGGAGAGATCCGGTGTCCGACGGGCAAGCTGCGGTTCGGCACTCGCCGCTGGACGTTCAAATTGCGGTTCGGCGCCGGCCAACGCGTCGGTACTCCGAACAGGACGCTCAGGGGCGACCCACCCTGTCGAACCGCAGGTTGATCAGCTCTCGATGTCGGACGGCGACCGCTTGTCCGGCACTGCGCGCATCGGCACCTATCGGCACTGCGCGCATCACGTCCCGTCGTCCGACGACCTCGGCCCGGGCGATCGCGACAGCCCGTCGTTGTACCTGTCCAACGTCGCGCGGACCTTGCCGGACACCCCGCCGGGCCTGTACACCGCATCCTTGCGGAAGTGCAGGACCACAGCCGAGACAGCAGCGATGTCGTTGTGCCGCTCGGTGTCCGCGGCCAGCGCCGCCACGTCGTGGTGCTCGTCGCTGTCGATCTCCGCGATCAGGATCCGGCCGTCCTTGAACGTCCAGCCGAGATCGCCCCGGCGCACGACGCCGGACAGGTCGCGCACCGGCACCTGCAGCGCGTCCGGCGGCACGCCGTGGTCGACGCAGTCCAGCCGAGCCCGGGACTCGGACGGCGACTCCGCCCGCGCGTCCACCTCGCCGAAGTAGCCGTGCCTGGTCGCGATCCCCCTCCTGCCGCGTGCTCTGTCATGGATCTCGTCGAGCTCGTCCAGAGTGACGAACCCTCTGTTCAGGATGTTGTCCATGACCCCGACCGCATGGAACCGGTCCATCTCCGGCACTGCCTGGACGAGCGCCCAGTCCACGGTCGCCACTGCGATCCCGTCGACCTCGGTGACGGTCATCCCGCCGTCGAACATCCGGGCGTGGATGCCGTCCCGCGAGTAGGCGCGGCGCCCGCCGGGAAGTGCCGCCAGCGGCTCGAGCGTCGTCGGCAGGCCCCAGACACCATGGAGGGCGAGCGCGCATGCGCCGACCACCACGGAGTCGGGCCCGAGCGCGAGCTTCGCCGCGAAGGCAGCCCGACGTCGCCGTCGGTCAGGGTGACGAGACGCGATCGGCGTCGGGTCGGTGTCGTACACACCGCGCGTGACTCTCCGCCACGCTCCCGAATCGAGCAGGCCGGCGACACGCGTGAGTGACACACCGAGCTCGCGGCACTGCGCGGTGGTGATCAGGCCTGCTTGTGCCTCCGCAATGATCGCGAGATCGCTGGGGAGCTCGATCCGTCGTCCCATGCCGCCAGCCAACGCCACCGGACCGAAACGAGAGCGCCTCGTGCAGCCGGCCTGTGCAAGAACGCCGCCCGACGGCGGGTGTGGTCGCGCTCAAAGGGCTCTGCCGCCGTCGACGAGGGCTACCCGGGCCTCTGAGAATTCGGCCGTGATGCACGGCATGCGGCGGCGCGGTCGTCGGTGGCCGTCCGTCCCATGGACCCGGTCGGCGGTCGCTGTCCGTCCCGTGGGCGCGCGCAGAGGCCGCCCGTCGCTCGCCGTCCGACACACTGCGTGGCCGTGCCGCCGAACCGCCACGTACAGGTCTTCTGGACCAGTCCGCTCGACGTCGAACCGAAGCTCGCGCGTGAGTCCGCCAGCGCCTTCGGCGCCGAACCGAAACCTATCTGTCCATCCGGGTGTCGAGCCGAAACCTGCACGTCCGGATCGAGCCGAATGAACGTGCAGGTTGCGGTTCGGCGCGGTGATGGGGCGTTAGGTTGCGGTTCGGCGCGCTGGTGGGGGTCAAGGTTCGGTTCGGCGCCGGCGACGAGTCTCTATCGAGTCTGGGCCACCCAGCTCGCGTGCATGCGGGCGTAGATGCCGTCCGCCGCAGCGAGCTCGTCGTGCGGGCCGACCTCGGCGACGTGGCCCTCGTCGACCACCACCACCAGGTCGGAGGCCTCGGCGGTCGAGAGCCGGTGCGCGATGGTGATCGTGGACCGGCCGGCCGTGAGCGAGTCCAAGGCCCGCGCGATGCGGACCTCGGTCGCGGGGTCCACCGCCGACGTCGCCTCGTCCAGCACGAGCAGGTCCGGCTGGGCGAGGTAGGCACGGGCGATCGCGACGAGCTGCCGCTCCCCCGCCGACAGCGACTCGCCCCGCTGGCCGACCTCGGTCTCCAGCCCGTCGGGCAGGTCGGCGACCCAGTCCGACAGGCCGAGCTCGGCGAACGCCTGCTCGACGGCGGCACGCGTCGCGGCCTGGGTCTCGACAGGCTCTGCCGACGACGAGGGCTCGACCGACGACGCCACCGAGCCCCGCAGCCCGTACGCCGCGTTCTCGAGCACCGTCCCGTCGAACAGGAAGCCCTCCTGCGGCACCAGCACCACCCGCTCGCGCAGCGACGCGAACGCCAGGTCGCGCAGGTCCACGCCGTCCAGCTCGACCGCGCCCGCCGTCGGGTCCATGAGGCGCGTGACGAGCTTGGCGATGGTCGTCTTGCCGGACCCGGTCTGTCCCACCACCGCGACCTTGGTGCGCGGCGGCAGGTCGAGCGTCACGCCGTGCAGCACCTCGGGGCCGTTCGGGTAGGAGAACCGGACGTCGCGCAGCGTCACGCGGGCGGGCCCGCGCTCCTGCGTCACCGCGTCCGGCTTCTCGGCCACCTGCACCGGGGTGTCGATGACGGCGATGACCCGGCGCCAGCCGGCCACCGCGTTCTGCAGCTCGTTGAGGATCTCTGTGGCCATCTGCACCGGCCCGGTGAACAGCTGCACCAGGAACAGGAAGGCCACGAGCTGGCCCGCCGTCAGGCCGCCGCCCACGCCGAGCAGCGTCCCGACGACCACCACGATCGCCAGCACGAGGTTCGAGATGAGGACGCCCGACGAGAAGGTCGCCGCGACCAGGATCTGGGACCGGGCCTGCGCCCGGCGGGTGTCCTCGACGGCGGCACCGATGCGCCGTCCGGTGCGCTCCGACACACCGTACGCGCGCACCGTCTCGGCGCCGACGACGGCCTCGGAGATCGCGCCGAGCATCGCCCCGACCCGCTCGCGCACCAGCGTGTAGGCGCGGTTCACGTACTTCTGCCCGAACCGGATGATGAGGAACATCGGGATGAAGGCGACCCACACCACCGCCGTCAGGATCGGCGAGTAGACGAGCATCAGCCCGGTCGCCACCACGATCTGCAGGGCGCTGACGAGCAGCATGATGCCGCCCCACTGGACGAACAGCGACACCGTGTCGACGTCGTTGGTCACGCGCGAGACCAGCGCGCCCCGCCGCTCGGTGTTCTGCGTCAGCGTCGAGAGGTCGTGCACGTGCCGGAACGCCTTGACGCGCAGCGTCGCGAGCCCGGCCTCGGCCGAGCGGAACAGGCGCACGTTGACGAGCGCCGCGCACAGGCCGGCCAGCACGAGCGCGCCCGCCGCCAGCGACGCGAGGAGCGCCACCCGGCCCACCTCGGGCCCGGCGTCGGCGAGGATGCCGACGTCGATGGTCTGCTGCACCGCGAGCGGCACCACCACGCGGCCGACGGCGGCGAGCGACGCCAGGCCGAGCGTCAGCCACATCCCCCTGGCGATCTCGGGGCTGATCTCGATGCCCCGGCGCAGCGTCGCGAAGACACCGAGGTTGCTCGTCGACTCGATGCGGGTGCCGTCGGCATCGAGCAGGTCCTCCGGCACGTCGGTCGCTTCACGCTCGTCCGTCGCCGCGGTCATCCGGCCACCTCTTCCAGCTTCTCGTCCAGCACACCGGCGGCAGCGGCGTCGGCCCGTTCCTGCTCCCTGCGTTCCGTCTCGACCTCGTAGGCCGTGGCGAGCTCGCGGTAGCCGGGGTCGCGCGCCATGAGCTCGTCGTGCGTCCCGGCGTCGACCACGCGGCCGCCCTCGACGTGGATGACGCGGTCGGCGAGCGCCACCGACGACATCCGGTAGGCGACCATGATCACCGTGGTGCCCGGCGCCTGCCCGGGGTCCGCACCTGTCGCTGGGACTGCCTGGTCAGCAGCAGCCTGGTCAGCGGCCCGTTCGTCGGCCCGGTCCGCCAGTCCGCGCAGGATCTCCTGCTCCACGCGCGGGTCGACGGCGCTGGTCGCGTCGTCGAGCACGAGGAGGCGAGGGCTGCGCACCAGGGCGCGCGCTATCGCGAGGCGTTGCCGCTGTCCGCCGGACAGGTTGGCGCCGCGCTCGCCGAGCGGCGCGTCGAGGCCGCCGGCGAGCTCCCGCACGGTGTCCGCGAGGCGGGCGAGCCGCAGGGCTTCCCAGACCTCGTCGTCGGACGGCGCGCCGGGCGCTCCCTCGTCGGCAAGGGTCACGTTGGCGCGCACCGTGTCCTCGAAGATGAACGTGGTCTGGGTGACGAACGCGACCTGGGCCGGGATCTCGCCCTCGGCAAGGGTCCGCGCGTCGGTGCCGTCGAGCAGCACGCGCCCGCGCGTGGGGTCGGACAGCCGGGCCAGGAGGCTCACCAGCGTGGTCTTGCCGGCGCCGGTGGTGCCGACGACGGCGACCGTCGTACCGGGCTCGACGTTCACGTCGACGCCGTCGAGCAGGGTGATCGACCGACCGCGGGCGCCACTGATCGCGGGGACGTCGACGCCGACGTCCTCCAGGCGGACGGCGAGGCCGGGCTGGCCGGGAGTCCGGGGCAGGCGGGCGTCGCCGTACTCGAGGGCGCCCGTCGAGTCGACGACCTGCGCGATGCGCTCGTAGCCGACCAGGGCACGCGGCAGCTCCCCGAGCACCCAGCCGAACGCCTGCACGGGCACCGTCATCATGGTGAGCAGGTAGGCCGCGGTGACGATGTCCCCTGGCTCGACGTCACCGGTGGAGATGCGCCACGTGCCGACGCCGAGCACCAGCAGGGTGCCGACCGCCGGCAGGGTCTGGATCACCGGGTCGAACAGCGAGCGGACGATGCCGACGCGCACGTTCGCGGCGCGCAGCTCCTGCGTGCGCGCGTCGAACCGGTCCTCCTCGCGGTCCTCGGTGCCGAGCGACTTGACCAGCAGCGCCGCCTCGAAGCTCTCGTGCGCCGCGTCGGCGACGTCGCCGCGCAGGCGCTGCGCCCGGGTCACCGCGGGTGACATGTGCCGCTGGTAGACGGCGTTCACGCCCACCGTGACGGGGATGACGGCGAGCGCCGCGAGCGCCAGCCAGGGGTCGATCGTCAGGAGCAGGACGATCGAGACGCCGATCATGACCACGACGCCGAGCGCGAACGGCAGCGGGTTGAAGACGCCGGTGGCGGCCTCGGTGTCCGAGGTGGTGTGGTTCAGGAGCTGGCCGGCCGGGTGCGCCCGGTGCCACGAGGCAGGCAGGCGCAGGTACTGGCGGGTCAGTGCGGTGCGGTGGCCGGCCTGGATGCCCACGAAGCCGTAGCCCGCCCAGATGCGGCGTGCGGCGACGGACACGGCGAGCGACAGTGCGACGGCGCCGAGCACGAGGCCGCCGAGCCAGACCCGGTCGCGGGCGACCTCGTCGCCGGCGATGGCGGGGACGACGACGGAGTCGGTGGCCCAGCCGACCGCGCGGCTCACGCCGACGGTGAGGGCGCCGAACATCGCCGAGGCGCCGACGGCCAGGACGTAGATGCCGGGGTGGGCGCGCATACCGCGCCACATGAGTGCGAGCGACCGGCGCACACGAGAGCCGGTCAAGGCCATCGGTCTGGATCGCGGGGCGTCTGGGGGCACGGAAAGACCTCGCTTCCTCGGGGACAGCAGAATTTTCTCACGGCACGGGAATCGATTCGACAGTTTTTCGCCGCAGGCGTCGTCGACGTTAGGACCTCGACTTTGGTTGAGGTCAAGGAGGGGTCCCGACAGGCTCGGTCCGCGGTGGTCGAGCCTGTCGAGACCTGGCGTCAGCGGACGTCGATGCCCGCCGCGCGCATGGCGTCCTTGACCTGGCCCACCGTCAGCACGCCGAAGTGGAACACCGACGCGGCGAGGACGGCGTCCGCCCCTGCTTGCGCCGCCTCCACGAAGTGCTGGGGCGTGCCGGCGCCGCCGGACGCGACGAGCGGTACGTGCACCCGATCCCGCACGGCGCGGAGCATCTCCAGGTCGAATCCGGCGGTGGTGCCGTCGGCGTCCATCGAGTTGAGCAGGATCTCCCCGGCCCCCAGCACGGCTACCTTCTCCGCCCACTCGACGGCGTCGATCCCGGTCCCGCGCCGTCCACCGTGCGTGGTGACCTCGTAGCCGGAGGGGGTGGTGACGTCGCCCGTGACGCGGCGCGCGTCGACGCTCAGCGTCAGCACCTGCGAGCCGAACCGCTGGGCGATCTCGGCGATCAGCTCGGGCCGCGCGATCGCGGCGGTGTTCACGCCGACCTTGTCGGCGCCCGCGCGCAGCAGCCGGTCCACATCGTCGGTGGAGCGGACGCCGCCGCCCACGGTGAGCGGTACGAACACCTGCTCGGCGGTGCGGCGCACGACGTCGACCATGGTCTCCCGGTCGCCGGACGAGGCCGACACGTCCAGGAACGTGAGCTCGTCGGCACCCTCGGCGTCATACCGGCCGGCGAGCTCCACCGGGTCCCCGGCGTCCCGCAGGTCGGCGAAGTTGACGCCCTTGACCACTCGGCCCGCGTCAACGTCCAGGCACGGGATCACGCGGATCGCGACAGACATCAGCCCTCCTTCTTCTCAGGTTCGTCCTCGGTACCCGCCTCGCGCGGATCGAGTGTGTGGGGGTCGGGCTCGTGCGCGTCGAGGATGTCGACCACGTACACCACCGTCTCGCCGGCCAGCTGGCTCTTCGTGTTGGCATGACCGTCCTGCGGTGGCACCACCAGCATGACCTGGGAGCCGACGGTCTGTTCCACCAGCCCCTGGTCCCAGCCCTCGACCAGCCTGCCGATGCCGATCTCCGCGGACTGCGGCGGCGCGCCCTCGGTCCACGTCGTGTCGACCACGCCGCCGTCGCTCCAGCGCACGGCGGTGAACTCGACGGTCAGGATCTGACCGGCGCGCACCTGTTGCCCGGACCCGCGGATCAGCGGGTGCACGACCAGCTCGGACGGCGGCTCGACGCCGCGCGGGACGCGTACGGTCGGCGCTCCGAGGTCGTCGAGGCGTACCTGCGGCAGGCTGCTGCCCGGTGCCTCCCCCGCGACGCCCGACGCACGGGTGGGCAGCACGTCGACGACCAGCAGCACCGGGACGCCGTCCTGCTCCTCCATGAGCGCGAGGCGGGCCCCGACGCGCTCACCCTCGAGCGACTCGAAGAGATGGCTGCCGAGCGACTTCTCGGTCATCGTGTACGCCGCGGGCGCGGTCTGGAAAGTGTTCTGCAGCTCCGTGCCGTCCCTGCCGTCCTGCGCGTAGAGGTTCAGCAGCACCGGGTCGTCACGCTCCAGCACGTCCCCCGTACCTGGCCAGACCGTACGCGAACCCGGCTGCACGACGGCGAACGGCTTCTCGTACTCGAGCGTGGGCGGGGCCCCGCTCGTGCCCGTGACCTGCAGCGGCGCCTGCGATGCGGTGGACGTCGGCGGGGGGCCGACCTCCACCGGCAAGGACGCGGGTGCGCACGCCGTGGTCACCGCCACCGCCGTCGCTGCCAGCGCACCGACGATGACGCGTAACCAGGAACTCACCAGCCGATTCTCCCACGACGCGACAGCGCCCCCGGAACAATCGGTGCCCCGGGACCGACCCTGTGGCCGCTCCCGGGGCACCCGCTGGTGGTCACATGCTCTCGATCAGGCGCTCCACCCGGTCGTCGACGCTCTTGAACGGGTCCTTGCACAGCACCGTGCGCTGCGCCTGGTCGTTCAGCTTGAGGTGTACCCAGTCCACCGTGTAGTCCCGGCGGGCCTCCTGGGCCGCCCGCACGAAGTCGCCGCGCAGCTTGGCCCGGGTGGTCTGCGGCGGCAGGGCCGTGGACTCGAAGACCTCCAGGTCGGTGGTGACCCGCTCGACCATGCCGCGGGCTGCGAGCAGGTTGTACAGGCCCTCGGTGCGGGAGATGTCGTGGTAGGCCAGGTCGAGCCGGGCGATGCGCGGGTCGTCGAGGCCCATGCCGTGCTTCTCCTGGTACCGCCGGATGAGCTTGAGCTTGATGGCCCAGTCCAGCTCCCGGTCGATGAGCGACAGGTTCTCCGCCTCCAGCGCGCGCAGCCCGCGCTCCCACAGGTCGAGCACCTGCTTGACCACCGGCGTGACCTCGAGGTTCGCCTCCACGAGCTCACGGGCACGCTCGTAGTACTCCGACTGGATCTCGATGGCCGTCATGGTCCGGCCGTTGGCCAGCGTCACGGCGTGCTTGCCCGTGCGGTCGTGGCTGATCTCCCGGATGGCGCGGATCGGGTTCTCGAGCGTGAGGTCCCGCATCGGGACCCCGGCCTCGACCAGCCGCAGCACCAGGTCCGTCGAACCCACCTTCAGCATCGTGGTGGGCTCGGCCATCGAGGAGTCGCCGACGATGACGTGCAGCCGGCGGTACAGCTCGGCATCGGCGTGTGGCTCGTCGCGCGTGTTGATGATGGGACGCGACCGTGTGGTCGCGCTGGAGACCGCCTCCCAGATGTGGTCGGCGCGCTGCGACAGGCAGAACACCGCGCCGCGCGGCGTCGAGAGCACCTTCCCCGCCCCGACCAGGATCTGCCGCGTGATGAGGAACGGCACGAGCACGTCGGACAGCCGCGAGAAGTCTCCCGACCGCCGCACCAGGTAGTTCTCGTGGCACCCGTAGGAGTTGCCCGCCGAGTCGGTGTTGTTCTTGAACAGGTGGATCTTGCCCGGCAGGTCCTCGTGCTCGAGGCGCTGCTGCGCGTCCGCCACGAGGCCTTCGAGGATGCGTTCACCGCCCCGGTCGTACGAGACGAGCTGGCGCACGTCGTCGCACTCCGCCGTCGCGTACTCGGGGTGCGATCCCACGTCGAGGTAGAGGCGGGAGCCGTTCCTCAGGAACACGTTCGAGGAACGGCCCCACGCCACCACCTTCCGGAACAGGTAGCGGGCGACCTCGTCGGCAGACAGGCCACGCCCGTCGTCGGCAGCGCACGTCACGCCGTACTCGGTCTCGAGACCGAAGATCCTGCGGTCCATGGACTTCCCCTCCCTGTTCGCGGAACGTGCTGCTATCGGTCGGTGCCGGGCGAGTCGCCGGACGTACCCGGCCCCTCGTCGGGCTTTTCCTCGCTCGGGGACTCGTCGGTGGTGTCGTCCGCCGGGGCTGCCGCCCCGGCGTCCGGCGTGGTGGTGTCGGCCTCGGTCTCCGTGTCGGTCGCGCTGCTCGTCTCGGCAGCGTCGGCCGGGTCAGCCGTCTCCGGCGGCACCGTGTCCGCCGTGCCCAGGCCCGGCGTCGCCGAGCCCACCGCGACGTCGTCCGACGGCGGAAGGTCGTCGGACGGCACCGCTTCGCCCTCCGCGGGCTCCGCGCCGTCGGCGAGCAGGTCGGCCAGGACCTGACGCGTCAGACGTCGGAACGACCGCCGGGGCCGGTCCCGCTCCAGGACGGCCACCTCGAGCTGGGCCGCCTCGATGGTGCGCGACGCCGAGCCCTCGCCCGAACCCAGGGCCGCCACGGCGAGCCGCAGTGCCTCGCCGAGCGACATGTCCTCGCGCCAGCCCTCCTTGACGCGCCGGCCGAGCTGCTCGGCCTGCCCGCCCATGACGACGAAGCCGTGCTCGTCCGCCACCGTGCCGTCGTAGGTGAGCCGGTAGATCTGGTCGTCCGCCGACTCGGCACCCACCTCGGCGACGACGATCTCCACCTCGAGGGGCTTCGACTCGGTGATGAACACGGTGCCGAGCGTCTGTGCGTACGCGTTCGCCAGGCCCCGCGCCGTCACGTCGGACCGGTCGTAGGAGTAGCCGCGCATGTCGGCGTACCGCACGCCGGCCACCCGCAGGTTCTCGAACTCGTTGTACTTGCCCACGGCCGCGAAGGCGATGCGGTCGTAGATCTCCGAGATCTTGTGCAGCGCACGCGAGGGGTTCTCGGTGGCGAACGCGATACCGCCGTCGTAGGCGAGCACCACCACGGACCGTCCGCGGGCGATGCCCTTGCGGGCGAAGTCCGCCCGGTCCTTCATCAGCTGCTCGGGCGAGACGTAGAACGGCATGTTCATGCGAGGTGCCCCCTCTCTCGGCGCTGCGCCACGATGTGCTCCGCAACACGAGCGACTTCCGCGTCCTCGATGCGCTGGTAACCGTCGGCGGACACCGTGGCGACCACGGGGAAGATCCCGCGGACGGTGTCGGGACCGCCCGTCGCGGAGTCGTCGTCCGCGGCGTCGTACAGCGCCTCGACCGCCACATGGACAGCGGCCTCCGCGTCCATCCCACGCCGCCAGAGCTTCTTCATGGCGCCCCTGGCGAAGAGCGAGCCGGAGCCGATGCCGTGGTGCTCGTGCTCCTCGTAGCGACCGCCCGTCGCGTCGTAGCTGAAGATGCGGCCGGTCTCCTTGTCCAGGTCGTAGCCGGCGAACAGCGGCACGACCGCCAGCCCCTGCATCGCCATGGGCAGGTTGGCGCGCAGCATCGTGGCCAGGCGGTTCGCCTTGCCCGTGAGCGAGAGCAGCGACCCCTCGATCTTCTCGTAGTGCTCGAGCTCGAGCTGGAAGAGCCGCACCAGCTCCAGCCCGATACCTGCCGAACCGGCGATGCCCACTGCCGAGTACTCGTCGGCAGGGAACACCTTCTCGATGCTGCGGCTGGCGATCATCGGCCCGGCGGTCGCACGGCGGTCACCCGCCAGCAGGACCCCGCCGTCGAAGGTGAGCGCCACGATCGTGGTGGCGTGCGGGGCAAGGGTCGCCGGGTCGGTCACGCCGGCGGGCATGACCCGGTTCCCAGGCAGGCGGTCAGGGGCGTGCTCGGCCAGGAAGTCCACGAAGGACGACGATCCCGGACGCAGGAAGGCGTCCGGGAGTCGTCCTGTGGTGCGGTCTGCGCTCAGGTCACTGCCCACCCTTCTGGACGAATCCACGAACGAACGACTCGGCGTTGGTCTCCAGCACCTCGTCGATCTCCTCCAGCAGGGCGTCGACCTCGTC
This sequence comes from Promicromonospora sp. NPDC050249, assembly GCF_040656015.1. NCBI lineage: Bacteria > Bacillati > Actinomycetota > Actinomycetes > Micrococcales > Promicromonosporaceae > Promicromonospora > Promicromonospora sp. NPDC050249. Next base: position 37,696 of record NZ_JBFAKY010000030.1, read on the forward strand.
GTCGTCCTTCTGCGCCGCCGCTGCGGCGGGCGCCGGGGCCTCCGCGTCGTCGTCCGGAGTGCGGTCCTCGTGTGACGGGTTGATTCTTTCCTGACCGGCCATGATCGCCTCCTGGTGATTCACTGACGTATTACTGGTCTCGAAGCCTAGGCCCTGACCTCATGTATTGACCCTAGGCGGTGACACTGACATCCACGGTCACCTTCTTCCGGAGAGTCCCGCGAGCAGGGTCGCGGCGTCGGGGCTCGCATCGAGCAGCGCGCCGATGTGGCGGCGCGTGCCGCGGGTCGGGTCGAGCATCGGCACGCGCTGCAGGGCCTGCGACCCGTCGACGTCGAAGATGACCGAGTCCCAGCTCGCCGCGGAGATCTGACTCCCGTACCGAGCCATCACCTCACCCCTGAAGTAGGCGCGGGTGTCGGTCGGCGGGTGCTGCACCGCTCGCGCGACGCTCTCCTCGTCGACCAGCCGGTCCACCGCCCCCTTGGCGAGCAGCCGGTGGTAGATGCCCCGCTCGGGCCGCACGTCGGACCACTGCAGGTCCATGGCGTGCAGGCGCGGGTGGTCCCACTCCAGGTTGTCGCGCGAGCGCAGGCGGTCCAGCAGCCGCAGCTTCGCGACCCACTCGACCTCGCGCGCGCAGGACGCCGGATCCGTGCCCAGCCGTTCGACGACGGACGCCCAGCGGTCGAGCACGGCGTCCGATTCCGCGTCCGTACCGAGCACCTTCAGTGACCGCCGGACGATGTCGGTGACCTCGCCCTGGACCTCCAGCGCGGTCATGGTCCTGCCGTCCGCCAGGTCGAGCCGCGCGGTCAGCGCGAGGTCGCGCGAGACCTTCTGCACGTCGCTCACCGGGTCGGCCAGCCGGAGGGCGCCGAGCTCTGTCCGCGCGTCGACACCGGCCTCTGCCAGCTCGTCGAGGTGCTCCAGCACCCACAGCACGAGCGACGTCGTGCCCATCTTGAGGTAGGTGGGCACCTCCATCAGGTTCGCGTCGCCGAGGATGAGGTGGAGGCGGCGCCACCGCTGCCGATCGGCGTGCGGCTCGTCGCGAGTGTTGACGATGGGCCTGCGCAGCGTGGTCTCGAGGCCGATCTCGGCCTCGATGTAGTCGGCGCGCTGGGAGATCTGGTAGCCGGCGGTGCCGCTCGTCGCGCCGAGGCCCACGCGGCCGGACCCCGTGAACACCTGCCGGGTGACGAGGAACGGGGTGATGAGCTCGGCGAGCGTCGTGAAGGGCAGCGACCGGTCCACGAGGTAGTTCTCGTGGGTGCCATAGCTGGCACCCTTGCCGTCCACGTTGTTCTTGTACAGCACCACCTCGCTGCCCGGGAAGCCCGCGAGCTCCCGCAGGGCCGCGAGCATGACCCGCTCCCCTGCGACGTCCCAGCGCACGATGTCCTCGGGCGACATGACCTCGGGCGAGGAGTACTCGGGGTGGGCGTGGTCCACGTACAACCGGGCGCCGTTCGTCAGGATGACGTTCGCGGCGCTCGGGTCGTCGTACTCCTCGGCGGCGGGCCGCTCGACCTCCTGCGTCGAGCCGGACCGGCGTCGGCCACGGCCGGGCAGACCAGGCTCCACGACCGGCACCTGCCCGGTCACCGGGCCCGACGGCGCGGGCAGCGCCGGGTCGTCGGTCAGCATCGAGGGCTGCGCCGAGGCGCGGTCGAGATGGAACCCGCGCGCGTCCTGCAGCGGGTCCTCGTCGTCGTAGTCCCAGCGAGCCTTGCCGCCCCGGCCCTCGGAACGCGTGGAGATCGCCCGGTAGGTCGTCACCACCTGGCTGGAGAGCAGCATGGGGTTGGCCAGTGGACGGCCTGGCTGCAGGACTCCGTACTCGGTCTCTATGCCCATCACACGACGTACGCTCACGTTCACCACCCTATGCCGCAGTAGTCCCGCTGGTCGGTCACTTGATCAGCCGCGCTGACCGGTCCCGTCGGCGAGGCAGGGTCCGCGCCCGCCGGACGGACGCGGACCCTGCCTCGACGTGCTGTCAGAGGTACTGACCCGTGTTCTGGACGGTGTCGATGGTGCGCGGCGTGGCGCCCTCGCCCTTCTTCTGGACGATGGTGCGGATGAAGACGATGCGCTCGCCCTTCTTGCCGCTGATGCGCGCCCAGTCGTCGGGGTTGGTCGTGTTCGGGAGGTCCTCGTTCTCCTTGAACTCGTCGACGCACGCGGTCAGGAGGTGGTCCACACGGATGCCCTTCTGCCCCGTGGCCAGGAAGTCCTTGATCGCGTTCTTCTTGGCACGGTCGACCACGTTCTGGACCATCGCGCCCGAGTTGAAGTCCTTGAAGAAGAGGGTCTCCTTGTCCCCGGACGCGTAGGTGACCTCGAGGAACTGGTTCTCCTCGTCCTCCGAGTACATCCGCGACACGACCGACGTGATCATGCCGTCGAGCGCCTCGGCCATGTTGTTGCCGTACTCGGCCAGGTCGTCGGGGTGGATCGGCAGGTCCTTGGTGAGGTACTTGCCGAAGATCTCCTTGGCCCCCTCGGCGTCGGGCCGCTCGATCTTGATCTTCACGTCGAGGCGTCCTGGGCGCAGGATGGCCGGGTCGATCATGTCCTCGCGGTTGGACGCGCCGATGACTATGACGTTGTCGAGCCGCTCCACGCCGTCGATCTCCGCGAGGAGCTGAGGCACGATGGTGGTCTCCACGTCGGAGGAGAGACCCGTACCGCGGGTGCGGAACAGGGACTCCATCTCGTCGAAGAAGACGACGACGGGCATGCCCTGGCTGGCCTTCTCCCTGGCGCGGGCGAAGATCAGCCGGATGTGCCGCTCGGTCTCACCGACGTACTTGTTGAGCAGCTCCGGACCCTTGACGTTCAGGAAGAAGCTCTTCGCGTTGGGGTCGCCCCCGTTGGCGCGGGCCACCATCCCGGCGAGGGAGTGTGCGACGGCCTTGGCGATGAGCGTCTTGCCGCATCCGGGCGGGCCGTAGAGGAGCACACCCTTGGGCGGGCGCAGCCCGTGCTCCCGGAACAGGTCGGGGTGCGCGAAGGGCAGCTCGACCGCGTCGCGGATCGCCTCGATCTGCGGGCCGAGGCCACCGATGTCCTCGTACTCGATGTCCGGGACCTCTTCGAGCACCAGCTCCTCGACCTCGGACTTGGGCACGATCTCGAACACGAAGCCGCTGCGCGTGTCGACCGTGAGCGAGTCGCCCACCCGGAGCGGGGAGTCCATCAAGGAGCCGGCGAGGCGCACCACCCGCTCCTCGTCAGCGCGACCGACCACGAGCACGCGGTCACCGCCCAGCATCTCCTTGACGGTCACCAGCTCGCCCGTGCGCTCGTACTCGCCCGCCCCGACGACCGTCATGGCCTCGTTGAGCTTGACCTCCTGGCCCGGGCTCAGTCGCGTGACGTCCAGGCTCGGGCTCGCGGAGACGTGCATCTTGCGGCCGGCGGAGGAGATGTCCACCGAACCGTCGGTGTGCGCCCCCAGGAACACGGCGTACGTGCCCGGCGGCTTGGCGAGATCGTCGAGCTGCTTCTTCAGCTCGACGATCTGATCGCGCGCTGCCCGGAGCGCCTCCGCCAGACGCTCGTTCTTGGCTGAGAGGAGGGCAATCTGGCGCTCGTAGTCGCGGTTTGGCAAAGACTCGTTCTCGGGATGGTTGTATCCTGACGTGTTCTCGGTCATGACATCCCCTCTCGTAGGGCCCGGGAGGCGACCATATGACGCAAACGCCTCCGAGAACAGCACCTTAAGCACAGTCACTGACACACCGGGAGTAAGAACACCCGTTTGAGACGTCCGAGGTACGCGATCGTTACAGCCCGTTCACGCGGGCGGGAGGTTCGCGTCCTCAGGTGCCACGCCCAGGTCACGGCGAACCTTACGGACCTTCTTGTCCGATATGGCACGCTCCCCCAGCTCCTCGGGAGTCCACTCCGCTTCGGCAGTCGCGGGGTACGCACCCTTGGCAGGACGCCGTTTCCGCTCGGGTGCGACCACCCCGTCGGCCATCCGGCGGGCGATGATGAGGAAGCCCGTGTGGCCGATCATCCGGTGCTCGGGACGCACGGCCAGACCCTCGAGGTGCCACCCGCGGATCATCGTCTCGAAGGCCGCCGGCTCGGTGAACCGACCGTCCGCACGCAGATCTTCCGCTGTGCGCGAAAGTTGGGTCGTGGTGGCCACGTAGCAGACGACGACGCCGCCGGGCGCGAGCGCCGAGGCGACCGCTTCGACGTTCTCCCACGGTGCGAGCATGTCCAGGACCACGCGGTCGACGGTGCCCGGCTCGGCCACCTCTGGCAGCACGTCGGAGAGGTCGCCGACGGACAGCTCCCACGCCGGGTGCGGCCCGCCGAAGAAGGTCTCGACGTTGCCCTTGGCGATCGCCGCGAAGTCCTCGCGCCGCTCGATCGAGTGCACGTGCCCGGCGTCGCCGACCGCACGCAGCAGGGACATCGTCAGCGCGCCGGAGCCGACGCCGGCCTCGACGACGCGCGCGCCCGGGTAGATGTCGGCCATGGCGACGATCTGCGCGGCGTCCTTCGGGTACACGACGGCGGCACCGCGGGGCATCGACAGCACGTAGTCGGCCAGCAGCGGGCGCAGGGCGAGGTACTCGATGTTGGCGGTGTTGACCACCACGGAGCCCTCGGGCTGCCCGATGAGCTGCTCGTGCTGGAAGTAGCCCCGGTGCGTGTGGAACGTGCCGCCGGGCTGCAGCGTGATGGTGTGCAGGCGATTCTTGGGGTCGGTCAGCTGGACCTTGTCGCCCACGCGGAACGGGCCGCGGCGCTGCTCGGCGCCGGTGGCGACAGGGGTGTCGGTGGGTGTGGTCACGACCGACCATCCTAAGCGCTGGGCCGGGACAGCGCGTGCGCCGGGCTGGATCCTGGAGCCGGGCGGGGCGTCGGGCGGGGCGTCAGGTGGCGCGGATCGCCCGTGCGACGTCGGCGAGGTCGAGCACCCCGGTGACCCGGCCGTCGTCGACGACCGGGACGAGCCTGGCTCCGCCCGACCGCTGGGCCAGCCGCGTGAGCAGGTCGGTGCCCGACAGCGCCGGGGGCACGGCCGACCCGGGCACGAACGGCACGGCCACGGCGTCGACCAGGGTCAGGCCGCGGGCCGACTCCGGGACCGCCGTGACGGCGCCGCCGTCGATCACCGCGATGGGGACGCCGCCGTGCCCCACGACCACGACGTAGTGGGACGGCGTGCCGCCGCCCGCTGCCGCAGCCCGGGCCTCGAGCGCGTCGGCGACGGTGGAGCCGAGCGGCACGAGGACGGCGGGCCCGGCGAGCCCGGCGGCGGTCAGACCGTCGACCGCCTCCCTGCGGCGGCCGTTCGTGATCGCGGCGCCCGCACCGGCCCAGAGGAACGCCCCGATCAGCGCGGACAACAAGACGTTCGTGATGTCCGGGGTGACGCCCCGCAGGTACGGCACGACCAGCGCCCAGAGCAGGACACCGACTGCGACGACGCGACCGGCCCAGCCGGCCACGACGGTGCCGGTGGTGCGCTTGCCCGTGACGGCCCAGACGATGGCTTCGAGGATCTGGCCACCGTCGAGGGGCAGTCCAGGGAGCAGGTTGAACGCGCCGACGAACGCGTTGGACGCCGCGCCGGCGAACAGCAGGAGCGTCGGCACGTTCAGCACCGGCGAGGCCTGGTACGCGAACCAGAACACCGCCGCGAGCGCCAGGTTCGTCAGGGGTCCGACGACGGCGACCAGGAAGCCGTCGAGCGGCCGGCCCAGGCCGCCGGTGTAGGCGGTGTGGCCGCCCCAGAGCGTGACGGCGAGCTCGGTCACGTTCTGGCCGCGCGCCCTGGCGACCAGTGCGTGCGCGGCCTCGTGCAGGAACACGGAGCCGAACAGGAGCAGCACGAACACGAACGCGACGAGGTAGGCGCCCGCGCCGAGCCCTGGCGCGAGTCTCTGCACGTTGGGCACGAACAGGATCGTCAGGACGAAGGCGGCGAGGAACCAGGACCGCGTGACGATGACAGGTGCCCCGGCCACGCGGCCGATGACGAACCCTTTCGAGCGCTGCGGGGAGGGCGGTGCGGGCGTGGAGGCGGGCTCCGAGGTGGTCACCGGACAAACCTATCCGGCCTGTCGCGCTCGGGGGCGCGGCACGCTGTGGATGGCTGCCCGGGGATGTCGGTGACCGCACCTAGGGTTGGGGCCATGACGACGACGGAGGTATCCCAGGAGCCGGTCCCGGACGTGACGGCGGAGGCGGTCGGCACCGTGTCGGCCGTGCGTGCGCCGTCGCGGCCGCCGGCTCTGTCGCCGTCCCGCGCGAACGACTTCATGCAGTGCCCGCTGCTGTTCCGGTTCCGCACGGTGGACCGGCTGCCGGAGCCCCCGTCGGCCGCCGCCGCGCGTGGGACGCTGGTGCACTCGGTGCTGGAGCGGCTGTACGACGCCCCACTGGGTGAGCGCACGCTGGCCGCGGCGAACGACCTGCTGCCCGGCGAGTGGGACCGGCTGCTGGAGGCGGACGACCGGTACACGTCGCTGTTCACGGACGGGGTCGGCCCGGACGGGCAGGACCGGGCGGGCTGGCTGGCGGGCGCGGGTTCGCTGCTCGGCACGTATTTCACGCTGGAGGACCCGAACCGGCTCGAACCGGCGGAGCGGGAGCTCCTGGTGGAGTCGCAGCTCGACGGCGGCCCGCTGCTGCGCGGAATCGTGGACCGGCTGGACGTCGCGCCGACCGGCGCCGTGCGGGTTGTCGACTACAAGACCGGCAAGTCGCCGCGTCCGGGCTACGAGTCGTCGGCGGTGTTCCAGATGCGGTTCTACGGGCTGGTCCTGTGGCGCGAGCGCGGGGTGCTGCCCAAGATGCTGCAGCTCGTGTACCTGGGTGACGGCCAGGTGCTGCGCGGCGAGCCCACCGTCGAACAGCTGGAGCACACCGAGCAGAAGATCCGCACCATCTGGTCGGCCATCGAGGACGCCGCCCGCACCGGGGTGTGGAAGCCTCGCCGGACGAAGCTGTGCGGCTGGTGCGCGCACCAGTCGCTGTGCCCGGAGTTCGGTGGCACTCCTCCGGAGGTCCCGGACGGTGCGATCCCGCTGCGCCTGGGCATCACCGTGTGACGTCGCGGCGGTACCAACCGTCGGGAGGGCTCGGCGGACGAGCTCGGCGGACGAGCTCGGCGGACGAGCTCAGCGGACGAGCTCAGCGGACGAGCTCAGCGGACGAGCTCAGCGGACGAGCTCAGCGGACGAGCTCAGCGGACGAGCTCAGCGGACGAGCTCAGCCCAGCAGGTCGACGACCTCGCCCGACGCGATCCGCGCGAGCATCTCGAGGTCGATCTGCTTGAGCGAGGCCGCCCGGTTGAGGCCTGGCCGGGGCGGCACGGGCACCTCGGCGGGCACACCGAGGGTGCGCGCGCCCGAGGCGAGCGCGGACGTGATCCCGGGGTGGGAGTCCTCGATGGCCACGCAGTCCTCCGGCCGGGCGCCGAACAGGCCGGCGGCCACGAGGTACGGCTCCGGGTCCGGCTTGCCGTGCGTGACCTCGTCACCGGTGACGAGGTGAGCGAAGGTGCCGGCGGGGGCGCCGTCGGCCACCACCTCGGCCTGGCTGCGGTAGGACATGGTGACGATCGCGCACGGCACCTGCGCGGCGCGCAGCTCCTCGAGCAGCTCCAGGACGCCGGGCCGCCACGGCACACTCTCGCGCAGCTGCTCGTTCACGCGGGCCACGAGCCAGCTCACGATCTCGGCGGGCTCGAGCGGCACGCCGGCGTCGCGCAGCATGGTGCCGGTGGTGAGGAGGGCCTGCCCGACGGCGCCGAGGGCGTCCTCGTGCGTCCAGGTCGCACCGTGTGCCGCGACGATCTCGCGCTCGGCGCGCATCCAGTAGGGCTCGGTGTCGACGAGGGTGCCGTCCATGTCGAACAGGACGGCGGCGGGAAGGACTGCGGAGGAGTCGCGAGGCACCGGCACATCGTAGGTGGCGACCTTGTACGCCCGGTAACCGGCGAGGGTCGCGCGCGTGACGCTCCGCCGAGCCGCGCGGGAATGCCGGACGATAGCGCCATGACGCACACCGCCGCATCCGGCATCGCCGCCTTCACCTTCGAGATGGGCGTGCTCAAGCGCCTGCGTCGCTCCGGCTGGTGGCAGGTCGGGGTACGGGACCCGGAGTCCGTCGCCGAGCACAGCCTGCGGGTCGCGCAGCTCGCCGCGCTGCTGGCCGCCGAGGAGGGCGCCGACCCGGCACGCGCCGCCTACCTCGCGCTCTGGCACGACTCCCAGGAGACCCGCATCACCGACCTGCCCCACACCGCCCGCCCGTACGTCACCAAGCCCGACAACGTCGCGGTCACGCGGGACCAGGTGGCTCCCCTGCCGGCCGCCGCAGCAGCGACGGTCGTCGACGCCGTGACCGAGTTCGAGGCGCAGCAGACGCCCGAGGCGCGTTGCGCGCGCGATGCCGACAAGCTGGAGTGCCTGGTCCAGGCGGTCGAGTACCGGCACAGCGGCCAGGCCGGGGTGCAGGAGTGGATCGACTCGTCCTACGCAGCCCTGCGCACGGAGGTCGCGAAGCGGGTGGCGGATGCCGCCCTCAGCCTGTCCCCCATGAGCTGGCGGGACTGAAGCCGGCACGACTGAGGCGAGCGGCGAGCGGCTCAGTCCGCGAGGAGCCGCTCGGCGCGCTCCGCCTGGTCGGCGTCGAGCTCGGTCCGGTCGAACGCGGCGACCGCCTTGTCGAAGGTCCGGTTCACGACGGGCTTGATCTCCACGACGCCGACCGGGGACACCATCGCCTCGTCGTACTCGGCGATCCACGCGTCGATGTGCGCCACATAGGCGTCCCTCGCCTGGTCGAGCTCGCCGCCGTCCGGCAGGCTCACGGCCTCGGCGTCCTCCTTGGCCGACAGGACCTCGGCCCGCGCGTCCTCGGCCAGCGCGGGCACGTCCGTCATGAGCGCGGTGGCCAGCTTTTCCTGCCGCCGGGCGTCGGAGGTCGCCTCGATCTCGTCGAACCGCTGCGCGATCTCGTCGATGTAGTCGCGCATCGTCGACTCGCTGTGCTCCACGGCGTCGAGCAGCACGTCCGCGGGCTCCCTGCCGCGCTCGGCCTGGGACCAGGCGATGCCGCTGCCGGCGCCGGCGACGACGAACGCTCCGACCGCAGACAGCAGTACCCGGTGATCTCGCAGGTTGCGCATTACTTCATACTCACCCGAACCGGGGGTCCTCTGCGCACCTCCCGGTGTGATTCGTGACGGAGCAATCCGACATTTGCCCCTCTTTCGGGCGGAGAATCTTGCCCGTACGCCCTTCGGCCGACAGAAGTCAGCGACGTCGCACCGTCTCCAGCCGCTCCAGCCGCTCTGCCGCCAGAGCCGCTCGGTTCATGCCGGCGCGAATGTACGGCGCGTCCGTCCCGGCGCTCTTCGGGTAGAAGATGCCCAGGTTGATGAGGCTGACGAAGCACGCGTAGACCAGCTCGTCGTGCACCAGCCCCAGCGACAACAGCGTGCCGATGCCCACGATCGGGACCAGGTAGACCGCCACGGTCGGCTGCCACGCCGCCAGCCGGCCGAGCGTAGCGATCTCGCCCCGCGGCACCGACGAGAGACCTGCGGCACGGGCACGCGCGTTCGTGTCCCACGCGAACCAGAGGCAGGCCTGGACGGCCACGGCGAAGGTGACGTGCCCGACCAGGGTGCCGAGCGGCCACCAGTCTCGCTGCACGAGCGTCGGCAGCACCACGTAGACAGCGGGCAGGACCGCCAGGGACCGCAGGCCCACCTCGGCGGCCACTGCCCGCACCCGCGCCGCCCGCCCGCGGGGCATCGCCCAAACGGTGCTCAGCTCGGCGAGGACGTTCAGGTACAACCGGGCACTGACCAGCGCGAACGTCAGCGTGACGAGGCGTACCGGGAGGTTTCCCCACGGGTCGGGGATCGGGTAGTCGTCCGCCCGGACGTCGTCGAGGAACCCCAGACCGATCCCTGACGTGCCGGACACCTCGTCCGCCATCTCGAACCACCTCGCCTGCCAGGACAGCCCCAGGTCGCGTGACCACCACGTCACGACCAGCGCGGTCGCGCACCACAGGAGCACCGCGCAGAGCCAGGCCCACCGCCGCAGCCGGCGCGCCTGCCGCAGGTGTACCGCACCGGTGCCGTCGCGTACCTGGCCGCTGCGTACCTGCAGCATCCGACGCTGCCTGGCCACCGTCCCGGCGCCGGGCGACAGGTCCCACAGCCGCTGGAGACGGCCGCGCGGACGCTCCCTGCCGTCCTGTTCAAGGATCGCCACCTCGTCCCGGAAGATCCGGCCCACCTGTTCGAACGTCGGGGCGGCCGGATCGACCGGCGTGACGAGGAGCCGGCGGCGCGGGTCGGCGTCGGTCAGGTCCTCCAGCAGCCGGGCCAGGCCGACCGCGGCAACGTAGAACTGGTCGGGCACCGTGCCGTCCGCGTTGTGCGGGATCCCCGCGACGCTGATCAGCAGCGCGCCCAGCGAGTAGAGGTCGGCACGCGGATGCCCGACGCCGTCGCGCCGCACCTCCGGCGCCGTGTACACCCCGTCGCCTCTGACCTGGCCCGCGATCGACCGGGCGTGCAGGTGGCTGACACCCAGGTCGACGAACCGCAGGCGGAACCGACCTGGTTCCGGCCCCCGATCTCGCTCCGTCTCGACGATGATGTTCGACGGCGTGAGGTCGTCGTGCCGGCGGCCCTCCCGCTCGAGGTCGGCCAGCGCGGTCAGGAGGGCGCCGCCCAGCTCGCGGAGCGCATCCGTGTCGATGGGGCGGAGGATCTCCCTCGCCGGCGCCAGCGGGCGGGTGGTCGCCAGGTGCGCCAGGTGCTCGCCGAGCGTGCGACCACGGATCAGGTCCATGAGGATCCAGCTGTCATGGCTGGCCCACACGCGCACCGCCGGCGAGCCCTCCCCGGCGTCGAGCCTGCCGTGCTCGGCGAGGTAGCCCCGCGTCGCGGCCGTGATGACGGGGATCGCGCGGTACGGGTGGATCAGGCACTTCAGCGCGAACACGGCGGTCCGGCCCTGCGACGGTGCGGCGGCCCGGCCGGTGAGGATGATCGACGTCGTGCCGTGCCGGTGGAACTCGAGGCTCGCGACGTCGATCGCCGCCCACTCCGCCCGGGTCGCGGAGGACGGCGGAGCGCCCGCACGCAAACCCCTCGGCGCTCCGCCGCGTGTGCTCAGCGGCGCGTCCGGATCGTGCAGCGCGACGATCGCCCGGCGCACGTCGGGATCGGCCACCAGCGCGGCGCTCAGCTCCTGCGCCGTCGTGCCGGCCAGCGTGACGTCCGGCGCCGCGTCACCGTGGAACCGCATGCGGTCCGAGCAGTGCATCGCGACCAGGGTGAGCAGGTAGAACCCGAGGAACCCGACGGCACGCGGGTCGAGCGGAGAGGCGGCGTCCCGCTCCGGCCACCAGTGCCACAGGCCCTCGATCTCCGCGCTACGGGACACCTGGAACCGGTCCGCGTACGCGCGCTCGTCGAGCGGGACGTCGAGCAGGGCGACGTGCCAGTCCTGGGTCCGCCAGCCGTTCAGCGCGGCCGGGCGCACCGACCCCGCCGGACGCCCCGGACCGGCCGCACGACCGGCCAGCTCCGCCACGACGGCGGTGAGCTGCTCGAGCGTCGCTCTCACCGCTGCCACCTGGTCACGACCCAGGACGATAGCGGAGCGCTGGCCTCGCAGGCTGGGCAAACGCGCCGGTCGGTGGAGCCCGCAACTCACAGCCTCGCCGCGCGCACCGCGACGTCCTGGGTGATGCTGGCCCACGATCGGCGGCCACGGCCGACGACCCCGGTAGCACCGACGAGGAGGAATGACCGTGTTCGGACCCGATTTCTTCGAGCGACTCTCGCAGCGGACGTACTACGACCTCGACGGCAACCCGATCACCCAGGACCAGTGGTCGGTGCTGCGCCGCGGAGCCGGCAGCGGCCACGTCGCGCGCGACCACATCGGCTTCTACCACGTCTCCACCGTCTGGACCGGTATCGACTCCACGGCTTCGGCGGACGACGACAACGGCCACTCCCACGCCCACGGTCGCACCCCGCTGATCTACGAGACGATGGTCTTCGTCGAGCGGCTCGACCCGGACGGCATCCTGTCCGAGGACGACAAGCTGGACTGCACCGAGGAGTACGCAGAGCTGCACGCCACGCGCGACGACGCGCTCGCCGGCCACCACCGCACGACGGCGATGGTCCGCGACTGGATAGTCAACGGCCGACCGGAGCTCTGACGACGGAGGTTCAGGATGCAGACCAGCACACGTCCCCCGACCACGCCCTTTGTGTCCCGTCGCGCCGTGCGCGGCACGGCGCTCTACGGTGAACCGATGCACGGAACCATCCCGCGGGAGCTGGACCCCGCGGGCGCACAGGCACTGCTGACCGCGCTCTTCGAGCCCGGCGCCGACCGCCTCGCGCACTCCCTGGGCGTCGGCCGCCGCGCCGAGCAGGTCGCACGTGTGCTCGGCAGCCCGGACCTGCTCGTCTCCGCCGCCTACCTGCACGACATCGGCTACGCCGCAGCGGCCCGTGACACCGGCCTGCACCAGCTGGACGGCGCCCGCTACCTCGCGCGGCTGGGGGCCCCGGCAGAGCTGACCGGCCTCGTCGCGCACCACACGGAGGCCACGGTGGAAGCCGCGGAGCGCGGCCTCGACGCCGCGCTGCGGCGCGAGTTCCCCGAGCCCGCCCCCGAGCTGCTGGACCTGCTCACCTACTGCGACATGACCACGTCGGCCCGGGGTGAGCCGGTGACCGTCGACGAGCGGTTCGAGCGCATCTACGACCGTTACCCGCCCGACCACCTCGTGTCCCGCAGCATGCACGACGCCGAGCCGCGGCTGCGCCGGCTCGTGTCCGGGATCGAGCGCCGGCTGGGGCTGCCCTTCAGGTGAGGAAGGGCTGCGTCCGCGTCGGGTCCACCGCGTGCTCGATCCGCAGCCGCATCGAGGGGTGGATCTCCAGCTCGCCGAGCTTGTCGACCTGCTGCCACACGACCTCGCTCGACTCCACCGAGGTCCGTGCCGTGCCTCCGGTGACCGTGCCGCGCATGCAGATGGAGAACTGGGCGCGGACCTCGCCGTCCGAGTAAACGATGACATGCCGGGGATCGGTGTAGATGCCCACCAGGCCGGTGATCCGCACGCGGTACCCGGTCTCCTCCTCGGTCTCGCGGACGCCGGCCTCGCGGACCGTCTCCCCGGGGTCGATGCCCCCGCCGGGCAGCGCCCAGAGGTCGTTGTCGGTGCGGTGGATGAGCAGCAGCCGTCCGGCGTCGTCCTGCACCGCCACCGTCACCGACGGGACCACGGAGTTCACGGGCGGAGCGGCCGGGTCGTCGAAGTAGTCGAACCGCATGGTCAGGCCACCCTGTCCGAGTCCTCCGTCCGAGGCCATGCCTCCAGAGGTTTGGCGGCCGTCCAGACCCGCTCGAACCCTGCCTGGTAGGCGGGCGCCATCGACGCCTCCGGACCGTCCTTGAGGTGCAGCAGCGGGTTGGCCCCGGCGGGTGAGCCCCACACGTGGGTGTTGACCAGCAGGTCGTCGTCGAACCGGAAGGTCGTGGCGTACAGCGTGCGGTCGTGCAGACGTACCTCGACGCCCGGTGTGCCGAGCGCGGGCGCCAGGTAGGCCAGCACCAGCGCGATCCGCCCGGCGAGGCCCGTGCCGCCCTCCTCCTGCGTGCGGACGGCCACGGCGGCGCCCTCAGGGTCACCGAGCAGCAGCCGCACCTGCACGCCGCGTGCCGCCATGGTGACGATCTCCGTCGTCAGGTCGAGGGTCTGGTCGGGCAGGAACGTCGCGGCGAACGCGTGCAGCTCGAACCGCTGCTCCACGCCGGCGAGGAAGGCGCGCCAGGTGCCGGCCGGCATGGCGCGGCGCGCCGGGTACACCCCGACGATCTCCTGCGCCGCGGCCTCGGCCCGGTCGACGTCGCCCCAGAGCGCAGCGACGTCGCAGCCCAGCGCGTCGGACACCGCCACCCGGTGGCGCGGGTGCGGCGTGCGACCCTGGGCCACCCAGCGCTCGACCGTCTTCGGGTCCACGCCCACGGCAGCCGCCAGCCGCACCTGGCTCAGGCCTGCCTGAGCCATCGCTGCGACCAGTCGTTGATTTCTCATCGTGAATACCCCCAGGGACGTATCTATCACCGAAACGTCCCGAGCGCTGCCGATGGCACGTCCCGTGCTTTGACGCACAGTTGTCTCAGCCAGTTGCCCCATGCCCACCCTCGTGCCCGTCCCCTGCCCGATCCACGCTCCGGAGAGTCTCGTGAACCCCATTGCGACGCAGTCGGTCACCGAACGTCTCGGCGATGTCATCGATCTGCTGCGGCACGTTCGCGCGGACTGGATAGAGGTCCTGACGGTCACGCCGGAGCGGGTGTGCCTGCAGCCCTGGCACCTGGACGACGGCGAGAGCATCGCCCGCGCGCTGGGCCTCGACCACGCGATCGACCAGCGCATGATGGAACCCGGCTACACGCTCTGGACCGGTACGTGGCGCGGCGTCGAGGTCCAGGTCCGCGGCGCGCTGCGCGCCGGCGTCCCGGTGTTCTGACCTTTACCTCGGGTCCGCCGCCGACGTTCACCCGCCGATTCGCCCGTCCGCGAACGCGACCGCGCCCCTGGCCACGCCGGGCGTCCCACACCATAGGCTGGGGGGATGACCGACGCGCATCACGAGCAGCCGGAGCAGGCCTCGCCTCGCCAGACCGTGCTCCTCGCTGCCTTCGAAGGTTGGAACGACGCGGGAAGTGCTGCCACGTCGGCCCTCACGCACCTGGCAGAGGTGTGGGGCGCAGAGAAGGTGACAGAGCTCGACCCCGAGGAGTTCCACGACTTCCAGGTCAACCGGCCGTACATCTCGCTGGACGACGACGGCAAACGCTCCATCACCTGGCCGACGACGTCCATCTCGGTGGCCCAGGTGGGCGAGCGCAAGGTGGTGCTGGTGCACGGCGTCGAGCCGTCGATGCGCTGGCGCAAGTACTGCGAGGAGCTGCTGCAGGTGGCCGACGACCTCGGGGTGCGGACGGTGATCACGCTCGGCGCCCTCCTGGCCGACGTGCCGCACACACGGCCCATCCCGATGACCGCCACGTCCGACAGCGTTGGCCTGCAGGCGGTGCTCGACATCGAGGCCAACACCTACCAGGGCCCGACCGGGATCGTCGGCGTGCTGCAGCACGAGGCGGCACAGCGCGACCTGCAGTCCGTGAGCCTGTGGGCGGCGGTGCCGCACTACGTCGCCAACCCGCCGTCGCCCAAGGCGACGCTCGCCATCCTCACGCGCGTGGAGGAGATCCTCGGCGAGCCGGTCCCCATGGGCGAGCTGCCCGACGACGCCGCGGCCTGGCAGCACGGCGTGGACGAGCTGGCGTCCGAGGACTCGGAGATCTCCGAGTACGTGGCGCAGCTCGAGGAGGCGAAGGACACCGCCGAGCTCCCTGAGGCCTCGGGCGACGCGATAGCGCGGGAGTTCGAGCGCTACCTGCGCCGGCGCGACACCGGGGGCAAGGACAGCGGTCCGGAGAAGCTCTGACCGGCACAAGAAACCGGCACAAGAAACCGGCACAGCAAACCGGCACAGCAAACCGGCACAGCAAAAGAGGCCTGAGCCCAGCGGGCTCAGGCCTCTTTCATTCGGTTTCGGCGGTTGGGTTCACACGCTGCTGGAAATCGGTTCGATCCGCACTCCGGCGTCCGGACCGTGAAATCCCACCCACGTCTCGAGACACCGTGCGGCGTCCTCTACGCGGTCATAGACCGGTGCATATCCTGGTCCGTTGCGCACCACGCGATAGCGCGTGCTGCACCGGGGCGTCGTCGTGACGGTGACCCGGGTCTCGCCCGTGAAGTCTTCCTCGTACTCCGTCATGCTCCCCATCCTGCCCCGGGTTAAATACAAACGGAAGCAGGGGTCAAAACTAACCCGTCCGGCGCCTGGCGTGGCGCTGGCCTACCTGGCCCAAACCGGACACCCACCCGCTCAAAGACGCACTCCGAGCAGGGCATTTACCGTACGGGCCATGATTCCCGGAGCGCCCTCCTCGTCCGCGGAGGTATCCCGCGTGGGGTCGAGGGAGAGCTCGGCCCAGGCGTCGACGGCCGCCAGCGCGGACGGCGCGTCGAGGTCGTCCGCGAGCGCCGCGCGAACCGCGGCGAGGGTCGCGTCGGCGGACGGGCCGCCGTTGCCCGAGACCGCGTCGCGCCACCGGACGAGCCGCGCCTCGCCCTCGGGCATCGAGGTCTCGTCCCACTCCCACTCGGTGCGGTAGTGGTGGGCCAGCAGGGCCAGCCGGATCGCCATGGGGTCGTGGCCGGCGTCGCGCAGGCGGGAGACCAGGACGAGGTTCCCGAGCGACTTGCTCATCTTCTCGCCCTCGTAGCCGACCAGGCCCGCGTGCACGTGCGTGCGCGCCCCGGCGGGCTCCGCGCCCTCGGGAACCGGACACAGGACGCGCAGGTGCGACGTCGACATCTCGTGGTGCGGGAACAGCAGGTCGGAACCGCCGCCCTGCACGTCGAACCGCTCCCCCGCGGCCAGGCCGAGCCCGTCCCGGGCGATCACCGCGCACTCGATGTGCCAGCCGGGGCGTCCGGTGCCCAGCGGGCCGCCGTCCCACGCCGGCTCGCCCGGGCGCTCACGGCGCCACAGCAGCGGGTCGAGCGGGTCCTTCTTGCCCTCGCGGTCGGGATCGCCGCCGCGCTCGGCGAAGTCGGCGAGCGCCTGCTCGCGGCTCTGCCGCGCGACGGTCCCGAAGCGCGGGTCGGCGGTGAGGTCGGCGTAGACGTCGCCCAGCTCCGGCGTCGGGCCGCCCGCACCCGGCTCCAGCGGCAACCGGTACGCGGCGCCCGACTCGAGCATGGCGGCCACCGCCTGCGCGACGTCGGGCACGGACTCGACGGCACCCGTCCATGTCTGCGGCGGGATGACGCCGAGCGCCGTCATGTCCTCGCGGAACAGCGCGGTCTGGGAGGCCGCGAGCTCACGCCAGTCGACACCCGTCGCGTTCGCGCGCTCCAGCAGCGGGTCGTCGACGTCGGTCACGTTCGAGGTGTAGACGACGTCCTTGCCCGTATCAAGCCAGGCGCGGACCAGCAGGTCGAACGCGACGTAGGTGTTCGCGTGCCCGATGTGGGTGGCGTCGTACGGCGTGACGCCGCACGCGTACAGCCGGGCCTGCGGCCCTGGTGCCGCCTCGACGAGCTCACCGGTGGTCGAGTCGTGGACCCGCACCGGGTCGGAGACGGGGAAGCCGGGAAGCTCGGGGACTTGGGGTGTGGGCCAGGCGTGCACGCGACCAACGATAACCGCCGCCCACGACGCTCCCGGACCACGTCAGGGCGCCGGAGATGTGTTCTACGCGACGCCGCCGGTCGCGTCGATGGTGCCCGACACGAGCAGCCACACGACGAACCCGGCGAGGGCGAACCGGTAGAACACGAACGGCTTGTAGGAGTAGTTCCCGATGATCTTGAGGAACCCGATGATGACCGCGTAGCCGACGCCGAAGGCGATGATCGTCGCGATGATCGTCGCGCCCCAGCCGGGCGCCCCGGCCGGGAGCGGCTCGCCGAGGGTCTTGAAGAGCTGGTAGAAGCCCGAGCCCAGCACCGCGGGCAGCGCGAGCAGGAACGAGTAGTCGGCCGCGGCCTTCCGCGTGAAGCCCATGGTGAGGCCCGCGGTGATCGTGCCGCCGGAGCGGGAGACGCCCGGCACGAGCGCCAGGGCCTGGGCCAGGCCGAAGCCGAGGGCGCTGGGCCCCGTCAGCGACGTCAGCTCGCGCTCCTGGCGCCCGAAGATGTCGGCAAGGAGCAGGAGGAGCCCGAAGAACGTGAGCGTGAAGACCGTGATCCAGAGGTTGCGGAACGTGGTCTCGATGGCCTCCTCGAACAGCAGCCCGAGCAGGACGATCGGGATCGAGCCGAAGATGATGTACCAGCCCATCGCGGCGTCGTGGTTCGCGCCCGAGCCGGGGCGGCCGTGCCGCAGGTCCACCGAGCCGGACCGCGCCCCCAGGCCGGTGCGCGCGCGCCAGCCGCTGCCGTTCGCGCCCGTCAGGGCCTTGAACCAGGCGACGAGGATCGCGCCGATCTTCTTGCGGTAGTAGATGATCACCGCGAGCTCGGTGCCGATCTGCGTGATCGCGGTGAAGGCCGCGCCGGGATCGCCCGAGCCGATCAGCTCACCGACGATCCGCAGGTGGGCCGACGACGAGATCGGCAGGAACTCGGTAAGGCCCTGGACCAGGCCCAGAAGAATCGCTTCCCAGGGAGTCACGGGCGGTGACACTACCTCACGGCGCGCCTCCGGACGCACCCGCCGGGGCCGCGGGTAGCCTGCCCGACATGGAACGACGCCGCGTAGGCAGGTCTGGCCTACGGGTCTCCGAACTCGGGCTCGGGACCATGACATGGGGCCGCGACACCGACGAGATCGACGCGGCCGAGCAGGTTCGGGACTTCCTCGACGCCGGCGGCACCCTCGTCGACACCGCCGCCAGCTATGCCGACGGCGACTCCGAACGCGTCATCGGCACGCTCCTGTCCGGCAAGGTGGCACGCAACGAGCTCGTGCTCGCCACCAAGGCGGGCATCCGCTCGGAGTCGCGGTCCGACGGCGGCTCTGGCCGCGTCGTGGACGCCTCCCGCGGCGCGCTGCTCGACAGCCTCGACGAGTCGCTGCGGCGTATGGGGACCGACCACGTCGACCTGTTCCTCGTCGCCTGCCCCGACCCGAACACCTCGCTCGAGGAGACCTGCAACGCGCTGCGCATCGCCGTCACCACGGGGCGCGCCCGCTACGTGGGGCTGAGCAACCACCCGGGCTGGGCCACCGCGCGCGTGGCGACGCTGCTCGAGCCCGACGTCGGCCTGGCCGCCGTCGAGCTCGAGTACTCCCTGCTGCAGCGCGGCGTGGAGCGCGACGTGCTGCCCGCCGCCGACGCGCTCGGGGCTGGGCTGCTCGCCTGGTCACCGCTCGGGCGCGGCGTGCTCACCGGCAAGTACCGGCGCGCCATCCCCGCGGACTCCCGGGCGGCCGGGGCACTCGCCGGCTTCGTGCAGCCGTACCTGGAGGGTTCGGCGTCCGCCGTCGTCGAGGCGGTGGCGACCGCCGCCGAAGGACTGGGCCGTACCGCCGGGGAGGTGGCCATCGCGTGGCTGCTGGAGCGCGAGGGCATCGCCTCGGCGATCGTGGGCGCGCGAACGCCCGCGCAACTCCGTTCATCGCTCCAGGCCGCGAGCCTGGAGCTGCCCTACGAGGTGCATGCCGCCCTCGACGACGTCTCCGCCCCCGAGATCGGTTACCCGGAACGCTGGTGACCGTACCGGCGTCCGTGCCCGCGTTCGTGCCGGGTCAGCGCTGCTGCGCAGGCTGCGGCTCGTCCTCCTCCACGGACTCCCCTGCCTCGTCCAGGTCGTCGTCGAAGTCGATGTCCTCGAGATCCTCGTCGTCGTCATCATCGTCGTCGTCGACCTCGTCGGCCAGGTAGAACGGCGTCACTTCGCCGAACACCGTGGCCAGGGACTCCTCGTACACCTCGTAGGCGTCGGCAAGCACGTCGTACGCGTCGTCGACGGCGGGGTCGTCGTCACTCCGGCGAGTGGCGACCGCGTGGTGATGGGCCTCGAGTGCGGCAATGAGGCGATCGAGCGCGGCACGCGGTTCAACGGTCATGCCTTGAACTGTAGCGCCAGGTCCGCACACGTGGGATCGCAAATTCGGATCGTTACTGGCCAACCTGTAGGCCACCGCGGGCGTCGCCCGCGGTGGCCTCGTGCCGCGCACTCCGGGGCCGGGCTACTTCGTGAACCTGTCGCGGGCCGCGGCGCCGACCGGGGTGAAGAAGTTGACCAGATTGCCGTCGGGGTCGCGGAACAGCAGCGACCGGTTGCCCCACGGCATCGTGGTCGGCTCGTTGACGAACACGTCGACCGTCTCGCGGAGCACGGGGTAGAGGGCGTCGACGTCGTCGACGAGGAAGTCGAGCGTCACCGAGCGGTTGGCCCGTGCCTCTGCCGCGCCCGCCCCGAGCAGCGGCACCGTCGCGCTGCTGGCGATCGCCAGCGTCCCTGACGGCGTCGCGATCTCGGCGAACAGCTCGTGGAGCCAGCGCGCCTCGATGCCTGTGATCCGGGTGTAGAAGGCGACGAGGCCGGGCACGTCGTCGGTGATGATGCGGGTGGCGGCGAATTCCATGGTCGGTGAGCTCCTGTGGTCCGGTGGGTGGCCCGCGGTCGCGCGCCTTCGGTCACGTTACGAGCAATACCGGGCAGAACCCGCCCGCTATCGGTCATGATGTCGGCATGACCCGGCCCACGTCTCGCGTGCTGCTGCTGCTGGAGCTGCTGCAGTCGTCCGGCACGCGCACCGCCCGCGAGCTCGCGGAACGGCTCGGCGTCGACGAGCGCACGGTGCGGCGCTACATGGACCACCTCCTGGAGCTGGACGTCCCCGTGGAGGCGGTCCGGGGACGGTACGGCGGGTATCGCGTCACGCCCGGGTTCCGAATGCCGCCGCTGATGCTCAGCGATGAGGAGGCGGTCGCCGTGCTGCTCGCCCTCGCCGCGCTGCGGGCGGCACCGACGGCCGGCGTCCCGGACACCGCGAGCGCCACCGCGGCCGCCAAGATCAGCCGGGCCCTGCCCGAGCGGCTGGCGCGGCGCGCACGGACGCTGCTCGACACCACGGTGTTCACCGACCTGCCTGCCAGGGCCCCGGTATCGGACGCGGGCGTCCTGCTCACGGTCGCGGACGCGGTCCGGCACCACCGGCCGGTCGAGATCCGCTACCGGTCGGCAAACGCCGCGCCGTCCGAGCGCCGGGTCCATCCCTACGAGCTGGCCGCCTACCAGGGCAGGTGGTACCTCACGGCGCTCGACGTCCGGCGGCAGGCGGAGCGGACGTTCCGGCTCGACCGCATCACCGGCGCCCGTGCCGTCCCCGGCTCGTTCCCGCCGTCGCCCGACCCGAGGCCACCACTGGCCGACCGCTTCGCGCGCGCCCACCACACCCACCACGTCACGCTCCGGGTGCGCGCCACCGAGGAGCACATCCGGGCGCGGCTGCCGCCGAGCGTCGCGGTGCTCGAACCGGTCCCACCTCCCCCGGACGACGCGACGGGGACGTGGTACCGGGCCGAGATCCGTGCCGTGCGTCTCGACTGGCTCCCGGGGGTGATCGCGGCCCTCGGCTGCACGGTGGTCGTCGAGCGGCCGGCCGAGCTCCGCGAGCTCGTCGGCCGGCTCGCCACGAGACTCGCCGCGACGTCGGTCACTGTGCCCTGACCGGCTGGTGGGCCACAATGAGCGCTACGAAGTGTGTTGCTGCCAGCCCGGCGTGGAAACCGGCATAAACTGACCTCACCCGTGACCCGAGGACGGTGCATCAGATGGCGAGAGACGGCTCCGTGTTCCGCAAGCACAGCCAGTACGAGTACCGCATCGTGACGTTCGATCCGGACACCAGCGTGCCCGACGCCCGCCGGTTGCTCACCGAAGAGGCCGAGTACGGCCGTTGGGAGCTGGCAAGGACCCTTCTCTACATCGGCGGCAGACGTAAGGTCTGGCTCCGCCGCAAGATCATCCGGGTCTCCTCGACCCTCGACTGACCCGGGTTCGCCGAAGTAGAGCGCCTGTCCGGGTCTCCCTGGCGTGCACCTGACCCGGAGCAGTACGCGGCAGCCCTGGAGGAAGGCGTGAACGCGGCACGTGCCCAG
>NZ_JBFAKY010000031.1:0-58465 GCF_040656015.1 Promicromonospora sp. NPDC050249
CACTACGAGCCCGCGGTCCTCGCGGGCATGGCCGCGCACCGCGCGGAGGTCGAGGCCATCGTGACCAACCCGGAGCCGGCGACCGTCGAGAACACTCCGCTACGCGGCCCAGGTTGGCCAGTTCCGCGCGGTGGGCGTCCGTCGAGCCGAGCGACCTCCGGTGCGCGGCCAGGAGCGTCACCTCGGCGAGCTGCGCGGCGGGCAGGCCGATCCGCCGCCACGGGACGGCGACCAGGTCGGCGAGCGTGCCGAGCGCCGGACCCGCGCACTGCGAGACCTGCGCCGGAGGCAGCCCCGCCCAGAGCCCGGTCCCACGCTCCGTCGCGCGGGCCAGCAGCTCCCAGGCCCGTTCGTTCCAGCCGCCCGGACCGACGTCGGCCAGGTCGAGGCCCAGGGCGTCGGCGCCGGCGAGGACCACCGCCGGCACACCGACCCAGGTGCTGCCCAGGTGGACGACGGAGCGCGCGCCGGCGTCCCGCACGGCCGCGAGCACGGGCTCCAGGCCCTCGACGATCTCGGGCCCCGCCACTGCCCGCAGCCGCGAGAACCCGGAGAACGTCGGCAGCACGCCCGCGTGCACCTGGCCGAGCAGCGGCTCCGCGAGCTGCACGGTCACCTCTGCGCCAGGGACCTGGGCGACGATGTCGGCGACGAGCGTGCGCAGGCTCCCGGCGAGCGCGAGACCCAGGTCCACGCGGGCCCCGGTGTCCGCAAGGACGCGATCCCCGCGGGCCGACCAGAGCTGGGCCGCCAGCGTCCACGGCCCCAGCATCTCCACGGTCAGCGGGCCCGTGTGGCCGTGCGCCGCGATGGCGAGGGCTCCGAGGTCCTCGCGCCAGAACGTATCGGCCCGCCGCGCGTCGATCCCTGGCCTGTCGGTGAGCTTCCAGCCGTGCGGCCCCAGCTCGACGGGCATCTCGGCGAGCCGCACCGCCGTCCGCCCGAGGGGGTCGGCGCCCGGGCCACGCTGCTCCAGCTGCGTCAGGAACGGCAGCGCGTCGACGCCGGTCGGCAGCTCGGCGACCTCGCCGAGCGCCGTCTGCTGCGCCTCGAGCACATCGCGCTCGCCTCCGGGCCAGGGCCCGTGTCCGGTCACAGCGGTCATCAGCTCTCCTTGTTCAGATATGCAGGGCTCGCGGCGCCGGCTAGAGCGGGGCGGGAGCCCGCCAGGCTCGGGAGACGGTCGCCTGGCCCAGCACACGCGTGCCGCGGTACACGACCACCGACTGGCCCGGCGCGACACCCCGCAGGGGCGCCCCGGTCAGCTCGATCTCCATCGCCGGGGCCGGGTCCACCCCGTCCGCCGACGCCGGTCTCCCGCCTTCCGCGACGTCGTCACCATAAGCGCCACCGGCCGGGGCGGTTGACCGCACCCGCGCAGGGACGGGCGCGCCGTGCGCGCGGACCTGGACCTCGGCGGTGAACCAGCCGTCCGCGTCCGGGACGACGTCGGCGGGGGTCTCGGCAGCCTCGACCGACGACGCGGCCTCGGCGAGCGGCGCCGGGGCCAGGACGCCCTCGAACCACAGGGCCTTCTCCCCCGCGATCCGGTCCACGCTCAGCAGCTCGGCAGGTCCCACCACCACGGTGTTCGTCGCGGGCTGCACGTCGACGACGTACCGCGCCTTGCCGTCCGCGGCGGGCCGCCCGAGCCCGAGCCCCTTACGCTGCCCGACGGTGAACGAGTAGGCGCCGTCGTGCTCCCCCACGACCTCGCCGTCGGTGTCGACGACGGAGCCCGGACGCGAGCCCAGGCGGGACTGCAGGAAGCCGCGGGTGTCGCCGTCGGCGACGAAGCAGATGTCGTAGGAGTCGGGCTTGGCGGAGACCGACAGGCCGCGCTTCGCGGCCTCGGCGCGCACCTCGTCCTTGGACGCGAAGCCGCCCAGCGGGAACATCGCGCGGGCGAGCCGCTCAGGCCCGGCGACCGCCAGCACGTACGACTGGTCCTTGGCGTCGTTCGGCGAGCGGTGCAGCTCGCGCACGGTGCGCAGCCCGCCGTCGGGCAGGGCGACCTCGCGGGTCACGATCTGCGCGTAGTGGCCCGTCGCGACGGCGTCGAACCCGAGGGCCGTCGCCTTGTCGAGCAGTGCCTCGAACTTGATGTGCTCGTTGCAGCGCACGCACGGGTTGGGGGTGCGGCCGGCCTCGTACTCCGACAGGAAGTCGGCCACGACGGTGTCCTCGAACCGCTCGGACAGGTCCCACACGTAGTACGGGATGCCGAGCACGTCGGCCGCGCGGCGGGCGTCGCCGGCGTCCTCGATGGAGCAGCACCCGCGCGAACCGGTCCGGAACTGGTCCCGGTTCCGGGACAGCGCCATGTGCACGCCCACGACGTCGTGCCCCGCCTCGACCGCGAGCGCCGCGGCGACCGCGGAGTCCACGCCGCCCGACATGGCCGCGAGCACCCTCATCACATGCCTCCGATCGAACGGCCGGACACCAGTCCGGCGGCCTGTGCCCGGGCGACCACGTGGGGCAGCGCGGCGGCGAGCCGGTCGACGTCGGACTCGGTGGACGTGGCGCCGAGCGTGAACCGCAGGGCGCCGCGGGCCTCCGCCTCGGGGACGCCCATGGCGAGCAGCACGTGCGACGGCTGTGGCACTCCCGCCTGGCAGGCCGAACCGGTGGACGCCTGCACCCCTGCCGAGTCCAGCAGGTAGAGCAGGGAGTCGCCCTCGGCGCCGGGGAAGGTGAAGTGCGCGTTGCCGGGCAGCCGGTCGCCCGACGTCGGCTCGGGGCCGCGCAGCACCGCGGAGGGTGCCGCGACGCGGACACGGGCGACGAGGTCGTCGCGCAGGGCGGACAGCCGGGCGGCACGCTGCGGCAGGCACTCGACAGCGTGTCGCGCGGCGACGCCGAAGGCCGCTATCGATGCGGTGTCGAGCGTCCCGGAGCGCACGCCGCGCTCCTGGCCGCCTCCGTGCAGCACCGCGTCGAGGGCCAGGTCGCGCTTCGCGAGCAGCGCCCCGACGCCGACGGGGCCGCCCAGCTTGTGGCCGCTGACGGTCATGGCGTCCACGCCGGAGTCGATGAAGGACACCTCCGCCTGGCCCACGGCCTGAACGGCGTCGGTGTGCACCGGGATGCCGTACGGGCGGGCGGCGCGCACAACGTCGCGGATCGGCTGCAGCGTGCCCACCTCGTTGTTCGCCCACATGACGCTGATCAGTGCCGTCTCCTCGGCGTGGGCGGCGAGCTCGGCGCGCAGGGCGTCGAGGTCGAGCCGGCCCTCGCCGTCGACGGGCAGGAGCACTATCTCGGCGCCGGCGTGGCCGGCCAGCCAGAACGCCGGGTCGAGCACCGCGTGGTGCTCGACGGCGGAGACGAGGATCCGGCAGCGGCGCGTGTCCTGCGCACGGCGTCCCCAGAAGATGCCCTTGATCGCCAGGTTGTCCGACTCGGTGCCGCCCGACGTGAAGATGACCTCGCTCGGCCGGGCGCCCAGGGACTTCGCGAGCGTCTCGCGCGCCTCCTCGACGGCGCGCCGTGCCGTGCGCCCCGCGGAGTGCAGCGACGACGCGTTGCCGGTGCGCTGCGCCTCGGCCACGAACGCCGCGAGCGCCGCTGCCGACATGGGCGTGGTCGCGGCGTGGTCGAGGTATGCGCCGTCCGGCTCACGGGGCGGTTCGCCGTGCGCGCCGCTCGCCGTGAGCGGCGTGCGTGCGGGAACTGGAGGCGGGGTGGTCACGGTCATCAAGTCTACGAACGCCGCAGGGCCCGGATCGCATCCCGAGGTGTGACGCTGTGCGGACTCGTGCCTCGGACCGCCGAGGTAGAGCGTGCGTCCGGACACACGCTCTACCTCGGCGGTCAGGAGTAGGCGGTCAGCGCTTGCGGTAGACCTGGACGACCGTGGGGCGGGGACCGCGGAAGTCGCCGGCCTCCGGCGTGACGCCCTCGGCCACGTAGTCGGGGAAGAACGACTGGGGCGCCGCGTACGTCCCGTCCTCGCCCGGGTGCTGCACGTTGACGTAGACCATGCCGTCCCGCGAGTCGACGAGCGGGCCGCAGGTCTCAGCGCCGCGCGGCACCGAGAGGAACTGCTGCACGTGCCCGCGCTCGCGGCCCGCGACCGGCACCTTGAACAGGCCGTCGCACTTGGCGATGGCGTTGGAGCTCGGCGCACCGTCGGTCGAGATCCAGAGGTTGCCCTCGGCGTCGAACGCGAGGTTGTCCGGGCAGGAGATCGGCGAGACGCGCTCCTTCGGGTAACCCGAGAAGTACGTGCCCTCGACGGCGGGGTCGCCCGCGACGAGCAGCAGGTTCCACGTGAAGCGCGTGGAGGTCTGGTCGCCCGAGGGGATGATCTCGACGACGTGGCCGTCGCGGTTGCCGTTGTTGGTGACGCCGCCGACGACCTTGTGGGTGCGCGGGTTGGCCTCGGTGGCGCCCTCGACCGTGTTGGTCGGGGTGCGGCCGGAGTTGTTGGTGCACGCCACGTAGATGCGGCCCGTGACCGGGCTGATCTCGACGTCCTCCGGGCGGTCCATCTTGGTGGCGCCGACCTTGTCCGCGGCCATGCGCGTGTAGACGAGCACCTCCTCGACGGACATGCCGGGCACCTTGCTCCGGCCGTTCTGCACGAGGGGCAGCCACTCGCCGGTGCCGTCGAAGGCGCCGTCGGACGGGACCGCGCCCGAGCCGTCGATCTCGGCGGCCGGCGAGTCACCGGTGAACTTGGCGACGAACAGGTCGCCCTCCGAGAGCAGCGTCTTGTTGTGCTTGCGGGCCCAGCGGGAGTCGCCCTTGGCCACGCGGTCCTTGGAGACGAACTTGTAGACGTAGTCGAACGCCTGGTCGTCGCCCATGTACGCGACGGCGTGGCCGCGGTAGGACAGGGTGACGTTGGCACCTTCGTGCTTGAACCGGCCCATCGCGGTGTGCTTCACGGGCGCAGCGGACGGGTCGTGCGGGTCGAGCTCGACGATCCACCCGAAGCGGTTGGCCTCGTTCTCGAACCCGGCGCCGCCACCGAAGCGCGGGTCGTCGGCCTCCCAGCCGTAGCTGGTGGTCGAGCCGATGCCGTAGCGGGCGTCGGCGGCCGGGTTGACGCCGGCGGCCTTGAAGTAGCCGTTGAAGTTCTCCTCGCCCGACAGCACGGTGCCCCACGGCGTGGTGCCGCCTGCGCAGTTGTTCATCGTGCCGAGCACGCGCGTGCCCGTCGGGTCCGCGGACGTCTTGAGCAGGTCGGAGCCTGCGGCCGGCCCGTCGACGACGAACTCCGTGTCCAGGTGGATCCGGCGGTTGAACGGGCTGATCCGCTGGTAGGTCCAGGGCTTGCCCGGGGCCTTGCGGCGGACCTCGACGACCGCCATGCCGTGCGCGGCGCGCTCGATGGCACGGGCGTAGGCGTTCTTCGTCGTGGTGACGTTGCCTGCGGCGTCCTTCTCCCAGTACTTCTCCGTCGGCGGGAACATGATCGCCGCGTTGGTGTACTCCTGGTTCGACACGAGCAGGCCGCGGGTTCCGCGGCGCTCGTCGCCGACGTCGAACGGCAGGATGTCGAGGTAGTCGCAGTTGTAGCCGAACTGCTTGGCCTGCTGCTCCGGCGACTGGTTGTTCGGGTCGAACGTGCGCCCGCCCGGGAGGATCGGGTCACCCCAGCGGATGATCGGGTCCCAGGTGTAGCCATCGGGGACGACCAGCGCGTCGACGTCGACGGGCTGCGGGTCGATCGCGCCGAAGGCCAGGCCGCGGCCACCGTGGCCGGGGAAACGCCCCTCCGGGAGGGTCGCGGCGGCCGCGGACGGCGCGCCGACGCCCTGCGCACCGATCACCACGGCACCGGCGGCGACCGCCAGCGTGCCGAGCATCGCGCGGCGGGACAGCACCGAGCTCACGACGTCCTTGAAGTACTCGTTGGCGCTCTCGTTGGGAGCGGGGTGAAGGCACGCGTCGTTGCACTTGAGGCGGCACGTGACGGGGCTGCGCTTGCCGCGCGCGTGCGTCTGCACCGTCAGCAGCGTGCGGTGTTCAGGAGCGATCGTCATCGGAGGTTCTCCGGTCAGAGCTGGGGGGTAGGTCGTCGTCAACCTAGGAGCAGGCGGTGTCTCGCCCACCAAAGGTCCGGTACGTCCAGATGAACGGGACGTGTCCAGCAGGTGGGCTCACTTGAGGATGGCGCGGCTCGTGACGTCGCGCCACCCCTCGGCACGCAGCAGCTGCTCCGCGCCACGTGACCGCAGCCCGCGCTCGCACACCACGACCACCGGCCCGTCGAGGGGATGGTCCAGCAGCTCCGGCGGCAGGTTGCCGGCCGCCAGATCCTCCAGGCGGGCGAACACCGCACCGGGCACCGCACCCGGCCGCAGCCCGACGTCGAGCAGCAGCACCCCGGGCAGCTCGGGCAGCCAAGGGCTGTCGGACGTCGGCCCGGCGGGCTCGTGCTCCGGCTTCGCGGCCGACGTCGGCTCCGCGGACGCGACACCGCTCGGGGACGACGGCGGCGCGGCCAGCTCTATCGTGTCCCACGCCGAGGTGCGCGCGTCGTAGGCCAGCAGCCGGCCCAGCGCCGGATCTCCGGTGCTGGTCAGGACCTTGACGGCCTCGACCGCCATCGTCGAGCCCACCACGCCGCACGCAGGGCTCAGCACGCCCACCGTCGCGCACGACTCCCCCTCGGGCGGCTGCGGACCGAACACGTCGGGGTAGGTGATCGCCCTCCCGTCGGGTGCCGCCGACCAGAAGACGCTCACCTGCCCGTCCCAGCCCAGCACGGTGCCCCAGACGACGGGCAGGCCGAGGCTCGCCGCGGCGTCCGACACGGCGTAGCGCGTCTCGAACGTGTCAGAGCCGTCGACCACCAGGTGGTACCCGCCGAGGATCGTGGCGGCGTTGTCGCGGGTCAGCCGCTCGGAGTGCGCAACGACCTCCGCCGACGGCGCGAGCCCGCGCAGCGCGTCGGCGGCCGACGCCGTCTTGGCGCGTCCGACGTCGGCCACCGAGTGCAGTACCTGCCGCTGCAGGTTGGAGGCCTCGACGACGTCGTCGTCGACGATGCCGATGGTGCCCACCCCGGCCGCAGCGAGGTACTGCAGCACCGGGGACCCCAGTCCGCCGGCGCCCACCACCACCACGCGCGACGCGGCGAGGCGTTCCTGCGCGGCCAGCCCGAACCCGTCGAGCAGGAGGTGCCGCGCGACCCGGCGCCGTTCCGCGGGGGCGAGAGATCCCCTGCCGGGCTCGAGCTGCTCCATCCGCCCATTCCACCACGCCCCGTCGCCAACAACGATCGAGGTTGGGCCCATGGTTGCCCGCCTGCAACGATGAGCCACATGGTGCAGTCACGACGAGCAGAACCACAGCGGGCGCCGGGCGACCCGGCGCCCCGTCCGGTCGTCCGGCCCTTGATCCGGCCGACGGCCAGGCGCAGCCACGTCCCGCCGCTGGGCGTCTACGTCACGCCCGACGGCGGGATCGATGCGGCGGTCCTCGCGTCCCACGCCACCGCCGTCGACCTGTGCCTCATCGACGTGACCGACCCGGACCTGGACGAGCACGACCCCGCCCGGTACACCGAGCGCCGGGTCGAGATGGTGGGCCCGGTGTACGGCGTCTGGCACACGCACGTGCCCGACATCGCCCCCGGCCAGCGCTACGGCTTCCGCGTGTACGGGCCGTGGGAACCCGAGGCGGGGATGCGGCACAACCCGGCCAAGCTGCTCGTCGACCCGTACGCCCGCGGCTTCGCCGGCCGCCTGCGCTACGGTCCCGAGGTGGTGGGCTCCGTGTCCACGGAGCGCGAGCCGGGCTGGTGGCTCGGCGACCGCTACGGCGCGGCGGACGAGCGGGACTCGCTGGCGTACGTGCCGCACTCCGTCGTCGTCGCGCCGCTGCCGCCGCCCGCTCCCCTGTCGCGGCCGCGCGTGCCCTGGGCCGACACGGTGATCTACGAGGCGCACGTGCGTGGCCTGACCATGCTCCGCGAGGACATCCCGGCGGAGCTGCGCGGCACCTACGCGGGGGCCGCGCACCCGGCCGTCGTCGAGCACCTGCTGAGCCTTGGCGTCACGACGCTGGAGCTGCTGCCGATCCACAAGAGCCTCGCCGAGTCGCGTCTGGCGGCCCAGGACCAGCAGAACTACTGGGGCTACAACACCCTCGGCTTCTTCGCGCCCAACGCCGCCTACGCCACGCAGGCGGCGCAGGAACAGGGCGCTGAGGCGGTGCTCGACGAGGTGCGCGGCATGGTGCACCTGCTGCACGAGGCGGGTATCGAGGTGCTGCTCGACGTCGTCTACAACCACACGTGCGAGGGCGGCGACGACGACCTGCACGTGGCCTGGCGCGGCCTCGACAACCCCCTCTACTACCTGCACGACGGCGCCTCGCCCGCCGCCCTCGCCGACGTCACGGGCACAGGCAACTCGCTGGACTTCCGGCGGCCGCGCGTGATCCAGATGGCCCTGGACTCGCTGCGCTACTGGGCCGAGACCGTCGGCGTGGACGGGTACCGGTTCGACCTGGCGGTGACGCTCGGCCGGGGGACCGTAGGTTTCGACCCGGACCACCCGTTCCTGGTCGCCCTGCAGACCGACCCGGTGCTGTCCGGCCTCAAGCTCGTCGCGGAGCCCTGGGACGTCGGCCCCGGCGGCTGGCAGACCGGCTCGTTCCCGCCGCCCATGGCGGAGTGGAACGACCGGTTCCGCGACGCCGCGCGCGCCTTCTGGCTGGACGCGCCCAAGCAGGGCGTACGGGGGCAGGAGATGCTCGGACTGCGCGACCTGGCGACACGGCTGGCCGGGAGCGCCGACCTGTTCGGGCCGAGCGACCCGCCGCTGGTCCGCGGGCCCGTGGCGTCCGTGAACTACGTGACGGCGCACGACGGCTTCACGCTCGCCGACCTGGTGGCCTACAACTACAAGCACAACGAGGCCAACCGCGAGGACAACCGCGACGGCACGGACAACAACCTGTCGTGGAACCACGGGATCGAGGGGCACACGTCCACCGGCGACGACGCCACCACCGAACCGTGGCAGGCCATCGTGCCGCCGCGCCGCAGGTCGCAGCGGAACCTGCTGGGCACGCTCCTGCTCTCCGCCGGCACCCCCATGCTCACGGCCGGTGACGAGTTCGGCCGCAGCCAGGGCGGCAACAACAACGCGTACGTGCAGGACAACGAGGTCTCGTGGCTCCGCTGGGCGATGGACGACGCCGCGACCGACCTGCTCGAGACCACCCGGTACCTGCTACGGCTGCGACGGGAGCACCCTGCGCTGCGAGCCGACTCGTTCTTCCTGGGCTCGCCACGGCCGAACGAGTCCGACCCGGACCTGCTCTGGTTCGCCGCCGACGGTGTGCTGATGGAGCCCGCCACCTGGAACCAGACCTGCCGGCGTGTGCTGCAGATGCTGCGTCCGGGACCGGCGGCCGGTGACGCCGACGTGCTCCTGGTCATCAACGGCCACCTGGACGACGCCCACGTGACGCTGCCCCCGCGGGCCGACAGCGACAGCGCGCCCTGGCAGCTCGTCTGGGACTCCTCGTGGGACTTCCCCTTCGTCCCCGAGGACGAGGCGGGCCCGCGGACCTCGGTGACGCTGGACGCGCTCAGCCTCCAGGTGCTGCTCTCGCGGGGTGCGCCCCGCTAAGGTTCGCTCATGACTGACTCCGTCCACAACAACGACGTTGCCGCCCCGGTCGAGACCGACGTCATCGTCATCGGAGCGGGATTGTCGGGGCTGGTCACGGCGACCGAGCTGACGGCGGCGGGCAAGCGGGTCATCCTGCTCGACCAGGAGCCCGCCGCGTCGCTGGGCGGCCAGGCGTGGTGGTCGTTCGGCGGGCTGTTCCTCGTGGACTCCCCCGAGCAGCGCCGCCTCAAGGTGAAGGACTCGTTCGACCTCGCCTTCGCCGACTGGCTCGGCTCCGCCCAGTTCGCGCCGGGCGCCGAGCGCGGCGAGGGTCCGGACCGCTTCGGCTACAAGTGGGGCAAGGGGTTCGTCGAGTTCGCCGCCGGCGACATGCGGTCGTGGCTGCACGCCAAGGGCGTGCGCTGGTTCCCCGCGGTGCAGTGGGCGGAGCGGGGCGGATACCCTGCGGGCGGCCACGGCAACTCGGTGCCGCGCTTCCACGTCACCTGGGGCACCGGCCCCGCCGTCGTCGCGCCGTTCGTCGTCGCCGCGCGCGAGGCGAACCGGGCCGGGCTGCTGGACCTGCGCTTCCGGCACCGGGTCACGTCGCTGGTCACCACCGACGGCCGGGTCACGGGGGTGCGCGCCGAGATCCTTGCCGACGACGGCGTGGGCCGCGGCGAGCCCTCCAGCCGCACGGTGACCGGCGAGGTGGAGCTGACCGCGCGGGCCGTGGTCGTCGCGAGCGGCGGTATCGGTGCGAACCATGACCTGGCGCGCGCCCACTGGTCGGCGGACGCCGGCCGGCTGCCCACCCGGATGCTGTCGGGCGTCCCGGACTCCACCGACGGGCTCATGCTCGGCGTCGCTGCCGCCTCGGGCGCCACACTGGTGCACGAGGACCGCATGTGGCACTACCCCGAGGGCATAGCGAACCACTCTCCGGTCTGGTCCAAGCACGGCATCCGGATCCTGGCCGGTCCGTCCCCGCTGTGGCTCGACGCCGACGGCGGCCGCCTGCCCAGCCCGCTGTTCCCCGGCTTCGACGCCCTCGGCGCGCTGCAGCACGTGACCAACCGCGGGGACGACCACTCCTGGTTCGTGCTGAACAAGACGATCATGGAGAAGGAGTTCGCGCTGTCGGGCTCCGAGCAGAACCCTGACCTGACCGGCAAGTCCGTACCGCTGCTGCTCGAGCGCGTCCGCGGGAAGTCGGTGCCGGTGCGGACGTTCGCGGAGCAGTCGGAGGAGTTCCTCTGGGCGAGCACACCCGCAGAGCTCGCCGCGAAGATGAACGCCCTCACCGAGGCCACCGAAGGTTCGGCCGGGCACATCGACGCCGAGGAGCTGGCCGCCCTCATCACGGCCCGGGACGCGCAGGTCGCCTCGGGCCTCGGCAAGGACCCGCAGGTCGTGGCGACGTCGGCCGCACGGCACTTCATCGTGGACAAGGCCATCCGCGTGTCCCCGCCGCGGGCCATCACCGACCCCCAGGACGGGCCGCTGCTCGCCGTCCGCCTGACGGTGCTGACCCGCAAGACCCTTGGCGGCATCTGGTGCGACGAGACGGGCCGCGCCCTGACCTCGTCCGGGGACGTGCTGGAGGGGCTGTGGGCGGTCGGCGAGGCCGCGGGCTTCGGCGGCGGCGGCTCGCACGGGCACCGCGCGCTGGAGGGCACGTTCCTGGGCGGCTGCCTCTTCACGGGCCGGACGACGGGCCGGGCCCTGGCGGCGGCACTGTAGAACCCCGCCACCGGCTCCTGCTACTACTGGAGGAGCGCCTTGCCGTCCTCCAGGCGGAGCACCACCGCACCCGCCGCGCACCGCGCCACCAGCTCCGCCGGCCAGTCGCCCGTCAGCGGGACCACCTCGGCGTCCGAACCGACGCCGGTGCGGGGGACCCCGTCACCCGGACGCAGGCCGGTCACGCGCTGCCCGCCCGGGCGGCCGATCAGCTCGCGCACCGGGTCGGGGCGGTCGAAGAACCAGTGCGTCGGCGCGTTGGACTCGAGCTCGTCCGCGAGCCGTTCGAGGTCCCGGGCCGCGAGCCGCAGCACCGGGGCCACCCAGGCGGCGTTCTCGGTGACCATCGCCTCGGTGCGGCGCGGGTCGGTGAACCCGACCCGGGTCCCGTCCCGGAACGAGCCGGCCGCGAGCCCCAGGGCCAGGTCCCGCACCGGGGCGCCGGACACCGCCCCGAGCAGCTGGTTGGCCAGCACGTGCGGAACGTGCGACACGAGGGCGGCCGCCTCGTCGTGCAGGTCGTCGGTGAGCACGGCGGCCGTCCCGCCGAGCGGGCCGGTCACCAGCCGCAGCACCCGTTCCAGCCGGACGGGGTCGGTCGCGGCCACGCCGGCCTCGGCCGCCGCGCACGTCACCGCCCACGGGATGCCCTGCATCAGCTCCACCGAGGAGGCATCAAACCCGCTCCGCTCCGTCCCCGACATTGGGTGCGCGCCGACGTACCGGCCGGCCAGACCGGCGTCCGCCACCGCCTCCCGCACCGGCGCCTTCACCGAGCCGACGTCGGTCACTGTCGGGTCCCAGCCCGGCTCGCCCGCCAGCGCCTCGGCGAGCTCCCCCGCGACCGCGCGCATGGCGCGCAGCGGCGCGGCGAGCACCACGATCTCCGGGCGGTGCAGGGCGAGCCCCGCGACGTCGTCCACCACCGGGAGGCCCGCCGCGCGGGCCTCCTCGTTCGACGCCGGGTCGGTCGCGACGACCGGCACCCCCGCCGCCTGCAGCGCCTTGGCCAGGGAGCCGCCGATCAGTCCCAGGCCGACTATCCCCACCGGGCCGTGCTGAGCCCCGGAGCCGCTCACCACAGCAGCCCACGTTCACGCGCCTGGTCGGAGTCCTTCGCCGAGATCGAGCCGACCGGGACGTGGTCCGGGTCGAGCACGCCGTCGAGCGCCCGGAAGCCGGCGCCCGCCGGGAACAGGCCGAGCGTCTTGAGGGAGTCGCCGGCGGCGAGCAGGTCGCTCACCACCTCGCGGGCGCCCTGGTCCCACGGCGCCTCGTCGAACGTCACGACGAAGACGTACTTGCTCTCCTGTGCCTTGAGCGGCCGCGTGATCAGGCTCGACATGTTCACGCCCCGGTCCCCGAACGCCGCGGTGATCCGCGCGAGCACGCCTGGGCCGGTCACCGCAGGGGTGATGGCCAGCATCGTCTTCCAGGCCGTCGCGCCCGCCGCACGGGATCGCGCCAGGTGCGCGTCGGCCGCGCTACGCCGGGTCAGGACCAAGAACCGGGTGCGGCCGCCGCGGAAGTCCTCGACCGCCTTCGCGTACGTCTCCAGCCCGTAGAGCTCGCCGCAGATCGTGGGCCCGAGCGCGATGGTGCCCGGTCCGGCATCGCGGCATGCCGCCGCGTTGGACGACGCCGGCGCGGTCGCCAGGCCGGTGCTCGTGACGAAGCCGGCGCACTGCGCCAGGCCGTGCGGGTGCGCGGAGACCTCGGTCAGCTCGCCGTGACCAGGGCGCACGAACGCGTCGAACGACACGTCGAGCGCCACCTCGTCCACGGCCACGACGTCCGGGCTGGACAGCAGCGCGTCCAGCGAGGGCACCACGTAGCCCTCGACCGACGACTCGATGGCGACGACGCCGACGTCGGCCCGCCCGTCGGCCACGGCGTCGTGCACGCTCTTGACGGTGGCCAGCGGCTCGACGGTCACGTCGCCCGTCGAACCGCCTGCCGCGGCGTGCAGGCCCGCCCACTCCAGCGCCGCCTGGTGCGTGAACGTGCCCTCAGGGCCCAGGTACGCGGCCCGGGTGCCGCGGTCGGTGCCTGCCACCGTCATGCCCACCGTCATGCCCACCGTGGCGTCAGCGCGTCCGGCCCCGGCACGAACGACTCGCCGGGCAGGACCGCGAGGGTGCGGTGTGCGACGCCCCGCTCGGTGAGCGCGGCGACCAGGTCGCTCAGCACGTCCGACGTCGGGCAGGAGAACGACGTGAAGAACACGTGCGGCCCCGCCGACGACGGCTGGCTGCGCAGGTGGTCCAGGTCGAGGCCGGCGTCGGCGACGAGCGCGAGCGTCGGCTGCAGGGAACCGAGGTGGTCGTCGGCCGGCCCGAACGCGAGCCATACCTGCGCAGGGTCGGTGAACTCAGGCCAGTCGCCACGGGACTCCAGGAGCCCGTACCAGACGGGTCCGCCCTCGGCGAGCGCAGCACTGTCGGGCAGCTCGGCGAAGCCCGCCGGGACCCGGGACCGCTCGATCACCAGCGACCCGCCCTCACCCGCGAGGGCTATCCGCTCCTCGACCGTCGTGCGCGTCGGCACGAGGCGCGGGCTGGCGCCGAGGCTCCGCAGGACGCTCGCGCAGTCCCGCATCCCTGCCTCGTCGACCACCACCTGGCCCACGGTCGAGCCCGCGCCGACCCACACCCACTGGCCGGGCACGGCTACCGCACCCGTCACGATGAGCGACGGCGCACCCTCCAGGAGGGCACGCTCGAGGCCTGGCGCGGGGTGCTCCGGGTGTCCCAGGTGCACCACCGCCGCCAGTGCCTCGATGCCGGCCACCGTGGCGAGCGTGTCCGCCGTGGTGCCGAGGTCCAGCAGTTCGACCGGGTCGTTCCAGCCCGCCATCTGCGCGGCAAGCACCGCGTGCGCGGGAGACTCCCGCTCGCTACGTCCAAGCATGTGCGAAACCTACCGCCGGTGAGCCGTCCAAGCCCTACCGGAGGGCACTACCGGCTGGTCACAGGCGCTAGTCACAGACCACCGGGTTGTCCGGGTTGTACGTGTGGTTGAAGGAGTTCTCCTTGGCCAGCTTGTCGCCCAGGTAGACCTTGCGGGTGATGCCGATCGAGAAGCCGGCCTCGCCGCCCGGGTACGGCTTGCAGTCGGCCGACGAGTCGTGGATCACCGACGTGGGCACGATGTTCGTCTTGCCGGTGCTGCCCGGCTCGACCCGGTAGTGCTTCGTGCTCCAGATCCTGACCCAGAGCTCGCCGCCCGCCACATAGGACTGGAGCACCGCTCCGTAGGGCGTGTCGTTGGTGAACTTCATGTCCTTGGCGCCCACGTAGATCGTGGCCTCGCGCCCCGGTGGGTAGCGGGGGAACCAGAAGGAGTGCGCGTGGTGCTCCACGTCCTCGTAGCCGGCGAAGAACCCGGCGTTGAAGGTCGTCGTCGCCATCTGCGAGAGCCCGCCGCCCACCGCCTCGACGTGCTCGCCGTTCTCGACGAC
The DNA here is from genome assembly GCF_040656015.1 of Promicromonospora sp. NPDC050249. Lineage (NCBI taxonomy): Bacteria > Bacillati > Actinomycetota > Actinomycetes > Micrococcales > Promicromonosporaceae > Promicromonospora > Promicromonospora sp. NPDC050249. The sequence continues at coordinate 14,785 of NZ_JBFAKY010000031.1, forward strand.
GCCCGCGTCGAAGTAGCCGTTCTCCAGCGTGATCGGCGCCAGGGCGTCGAGCAGGGAGAACGTCTCCCCCGGCTTCACGAGGTTGCCGGTGATCATCTCGGCGCCGCGCACCAGGTTCTGCGTGCGTACGGGTTCGTTCGTCAGCGGCGTGTGGAACTCCGAGATCACTTCCTTGACCCCGAGGGCCTTCAGGGAGTCGACCGTCTCCTTCGGGTCCTGCTCGACCAGCTCGACGGACGTCTCGCGGTCGTCGCTCGTCGCGGCGGTCCGCACGGCCTTGCCCGCGTGGGCGGGATCGAGGGTGGTACCCGTCTTGCCCCCGACGACCGTCGGCTTGCCGCCGGCGAACTCGAAGTGGGCGTCGGACGGGACCTCCAGCAGGTCGTCGGTACCGTCGACGACTGCCGCGACGGTCGCCTCCTGGTCGATGATGGTGACCAGCTTGCCGTCGCGCTGCTCGAACCGGAACAGCCCAGCCAGCACGGCTGGCGACAGGACCGGCGACTGCCCGCCGACGGACACCGTGACCGGCGCCGAGACGACCTTCTGCGCGATGGCGAGGCTCTCGTCGGTCTCCTGCTGCGTGATCGTCGGCTCGACCGGTTCGACCGGCAGGTCGTAGGGGCCCTCCTGGAGGATCCACCGCTCCTGGATGATGCGCGAGGTCTCGCTCGCGACGATCCGCGAGCCCTCCTTCGGATCCGTCTTGACCGCCTGTCCGTCGACGAAAGAGACGGTGCCGTCCACGGGCTCGACGGCGAGCGACTCCTCGAGACCGGCCACCGCGGCGTCGAACTTCTTCTGGTCGATGGCCAGGACGAGCGCCTCGTCCGAGCCGCCGAACATGTGCTCCCACATCCGCACCGGGCTCAGCGAGAACTCGGTGAGCTCGGCCGCCGTCGCCTCCGCGTCGATGGCGAGTCCGCTCGGCTCAGGGGAGAGCTGGGCCTTGCCCTCGCCCGCGGTGAGCTCGATCGGCTCCTTGGCCCGCGGGGCGAGCTGCTCGGTGATCGCGGCTGCGGCCTGGGTCTGCGTCATACCGCCGACGTCGACACCGGCCACCGTGGTCTCGCGCGGCGTCTTGTCGCTCACACCCCACGCAATGAAGGCGTAGACCGCGAACAGCAGGACGACGACCAGCACGGAGATCAGCGCGATCTTCGGGCCGCGGCTCGGGGCACCGTCTCCGGCGAGCCCGAAGAACTCACCCTGACCGGACGCGCCCGGGCCGCCCGGCCCGACAGGACCGAACGGTCCGCCGGGGCCGCCCGGCCCGGCGGGGCCCTGCGGCCCGCCTGGCTCCTGTGCGGAGGCGGACGGCGACGCCGCGTCCGGACGCACCGGTGCCCAGCGGGTGCCGGCCAGCGGACGGGACACGCGCTGGATAGCACCGGTCAGCGGCTTCAGGAAGGAGTTCTGCTCGGGTGCCGCCGGCGGGACCGCGCCAGGCGGAACAGCACCAGGAGGCGGCGCGACCGTCCCCGGCTGCGGGCTGGCCGAACGCGGCGGGAGCGACGGCGGAGCTGCCGCCGTGGCCGGAGCGGTGGCCGCCGGCGTGGCCGGGGTGGCTGCGGGCGGAGCGGCGGCACTCGCGGCTGCGCCGGCAGCGGCTCCTGCGGCAGCAGCAGCGCCTGCTGCTGCTCCGGCGGACGCCGCGCCGGGTGCCGCGGTGTGCGGGGCCTGCTCTGCGGGCGCTGCCTTGCCGGGCGCACCCGTCCTGGGCGCGGCCTCGTCAGCCGTCGCCGGGTCAGGTGTGGCGTCCCGGTCGGCCGAGCGCGCCGCGCCGGCTGACGAGTCCGCCGTGGAGGCGTCCACCGGAGCGGGACCGGTACGGGCGGGGTGTGCGGGAGCAGGAGCCGCGGGTGTCGCGGCAGCCGCGCCGGCGGGAGCCGGCCTGGTCGCCGCGGCGCCGGCCGCGGCCGCCGTCGCTCCTGCTGCGCCCGCCGCGCCGGCTGCGACGCCGAATGCCGCCGCCGCGGGCCGCGGGGCATCGGCGGCCGGTGTAGCGGGGACCGGTCCGACGGTCCCGGTCCTTGCCTCGTTAGATGCCCTGCCCCCGTCTGTCGCCGCGCGAGCCTGGCCCACGGACGCGGCGGGTTCGGCCGGCTCGGCAGGCGTCTGCGGCGGGACGGCCACACTGTCGGCGCTGTTCGCCCCGGGCGCCGTCTTGGGCGGACGGTCGAACGCGAAGACGCGTGGCGTGTAGCCGCTCCGCGGCGTCGCGGCCGCCTTCGTGGGCGGCGTCTCCAGCTTCTCCACGACTGTCTGCAGCACTGCTACCGGCACGGGGTCGACGGCGACCGGCGTGACCGGTGCGCTCTCGGTCGAGGACGCGCTCGAAGCGGATCCGCTCACCGGCGCGGGCTTGCTCGGAACGTCAGGCTTGCTCGGAGCCTTGGGCTCGACGGGTGCCGCGGCGGCAGGCTCGGCCGGAGCCTTGGACGCGCTGGGCGCCGCGACCTCGGGTCCGGTCGGAGTCTTGGGCTCGCTCGGAGTCCTGGGCTCGCTCGAGACCGCGACCTCGGGCTTGCTCGGAGCTGTGGGCTCGCTCGGAGCCGCGGCCTCAGGCTTGCTCGGAGCGTCAGGCTCGCGCGGAACCACACCCGCGGGCTTGTTCGGAGCCACCGGCTCGCTCGGAACGTCACGCGCAGGCGTGCCGGGAGCGACAGGCTCGCTCGCCGGTCCGGACGCGGGCTCACCAGGCTCCGCCGTGTTCGAGGACACGGGCGGGACCGGCGCGTCGGACGCGCCGGGAGCCTCAGGCCCGCTCGGCGTCACGGGCGGGGCGGGCACGTCGGGTCCGCTCGGGGTGCCGGCCGGCACCCCGGCGTCCGCTCCGGGACCCCTGGGGGCGCTCTCGGGTGCCGCAGGCGATGCTGCGGGCGGCACGGCGGGCGGGCGCGGGGCCTCGGGGGCCTCGGACTGCTCCGGAGGGGTCACGGGCTGGGCCTTCTCTGGGGATCTGGGGGCCGGCTGCGCGGTCGATCGACCGGCCGGTACTGAGGTTTGCGCTGCCCCGGGGTCGCTCGGCCGTATGGGGGGCTTGGCAGCCTGCCTCGGCACGCTGCCAGGGCGCGTCCGGGACAAGCGGGGAGGTGTCACCGGGGCGGGTTGCGTCCCGGTGTTCTCGTCTGACGTCGGCTCGAGCGGTTCGTCACGCTCGGTCGGCTGGCCCATCGGCACGCTCCGTGCAACTACCCGGGACGCGGGCTCTCCGCGTCCCTCAAGGGCGCACCTGGCCTGCGGCGAATCCGCTGGACGGGGCCGCCCTGCCGGGCATCCTATCCAGCGGGAATCCCGCCAGAGGCCGCGTACCGGACGCCCCGAGGTGGAGGTTGTGTATCAATCCTGACCACCATCCTGAACCAGCCTGCGAAGGACCGCAGGCGTCAGGCAGCAGGCCGATCCCGGCGTGCCGGAACATCAGCGAACCACGAGGACGGCAGGAACGCGACGACCGCGAGGACCGCCACCCCCGAGTAGGACCAGACCATGCCGAGCACCCCTGCCGGGACCACGACGTCGCCCCCGGAACCCGGAAGTGACAGGGCCTGCACCATGGCGACCCAGCCCACGCCGAATCCCAGCAGTGTGCCGTAACCGGCCCAGGCGCGCGCGAGCACGCCCGCCGCGGCGGTCAGAGCCAGCGCGAGAGCCAGCCCGAGGTACCACGACTCGTCGCCGAACCGGTGCACCACGGTCCCGAGGCCGCCCATGACCACGCCGAGCAGCACGGCGAGCAGGGTGCGCACGATCGTTCGTCCGAGGTGACGTCCGGGTGAGTTCACCCAGCCATTGTCCAGCATTCACCTGGGAGGAGACTGCGAATGTGCGACACTCCGGCGGGTGAATACGCTTCAGGCACAGACTCAGCTCATCGTTCGACAGCGCATCCGGCTCATGGTCAACCAGTACGAGGTGCACGGCGCGCGCCCCGACGGCTCCGAGGGCGAGCTCTACGCGTTCGCGCAGCAGAAGCGCATGGCCTTCCGCGAGCAGGTGACGCTCTACACCGACGACACCAAGCGGGAACCGGTGCTCGGCTTCAAGGCGCGCCAGATGATGGACCTCGGCGCCACCTACGACGTCGTCGACGGCGGCGGCAACCCGGTCGGCTCGTTCCGCAAGGACTTCGCCAAGTCGCTGCTCCGCACCACCTGGCACGTCGAGCAGCCCGGGTTCGGCACGGCCACCGGGTCCGAGCGCAGCATGGCGGTCGCCATCATCCGCCGCCTCGTCGAGGCGGCCTGGCTGCCGTACCACTTCGACTTCCTGGTCGACGGCCGGCCCGCGTTCACCGTGGAGAAGAAGTGGGGTCTGCGTGACCGCTACGTCGTCAGCATCCAGGACCCGAACATCGACCGTCGGCTCGTGACCGCCATGGCGATCGGTCTGGACGCCCTCCAGGAGCGCTGATCTGTCGGCGGTCACCCGGGTGACGAGAAACTGCTGACCAGATAGGTCTCCGTGGTCAGGATCGGTGCGAGCACGTTGTTGGACAGGGCGTACCACCCGGCGACCGGCCCTTCCGGCGGCGCCAGTGCGGTCGCATGCTGCACCTGCGAGGCATGCGCCCGCATGCCCTCGATCACCCGCCCGACCACCGGCCGGACGTCCAGCCGCGCGATCCGGCCCGCGCGAGTGATCGGCAGGACGTCAGGTGTTCGGTACCCCGGGGTGCCGAACACCTGACGTCCCGCCGACCGCGTGTCCAGGCCCTGCTTGGCGTACGGCGGCAGATCCTCGTCCGGGTCCGCGAACGCGAGTCCCTCGGCAGCGGCGAGCGTGATCGCCTCCGGCAGGGCCGCGAGCGTCGCCCGTGCCTCGCGCAGCTCGGCCGCGGGTACGACGGCCTGCCACAGCTCGACGTCCGCCCAGGACTCGTCCCACTGTCCGACGCCGAGGTGCGGCAGGCTCTCTCCCGCCGACGCGCCTCCGCCGTCGGGCCGCCAGGCCGGGTCCGCCGCGAGCTCGAGCGCGCGGACCGTCACCTGGTGCGCGCGTACGTGGTCAGGGTGCCCGTACCCGCCCCCGGGCTCGTAGGTGGCGACGACGGCGGGGCGCCGTGCGCGGACGAGGGCCGCGAGCCGGCCGGCGGACTCGTCGAGCGGGACCCGCGCGAACGCCGTCGGCGGGGAGTCCGGTGCCGGACCAGCGACGCCGGGCGCGACCCAGGTCATGCCGGAGTCCTCGTACCGCACCTCGGCCGGAGGTCCGGATGCGCGGACGTCCCCGGTGGCGGGCAGGCCGGAGAGCGGCAGGGTGTCCAGGAAGGCGTGCTCGACGGCGCCGTCGGCTCCCCCACCCAGCCGCCACAGCGCGGCGGCCAGCTCGGTCTCGCGGTAGGCGCCGAGCGCGGGTCCGTCGCCCTCGAGGCCGGCACGGCCCTCCGACGTCGTACCCGGGAGGGCGATCACCTCACCACGTTCCCCGCGCGTGCAGGTCACCACGCACACGGGCAGCCCGGCCTCCGCGAAGGTGGCGAGCAGGCCGCCGGTGGACAGCGTCTCGTCGTCGGGATGCGCGTGCACGGCCAGCACCCCGCCGGAGGTCGCCCCGCCGGAAAAAACACTGAGTGCTGGAGATCTGCCCTCTGAACGAACGTTCACGGGCGAATCTCCAGCACTCAGCGGGAGAGGTTGGTCAGGCTCGCTTGGCGCGGGCCGTCGCGCGGGCGCGGTCCGTCGCGTTGAGCAGCACCTTGCGGATGCGGACGACCTCAGGCGTCACCTCGACGCACTCGTCCTCCTGCGCGAACTCGAGGGACTCCTCGAGCGTGAGCTTGCGCGGCGGGATGAGGTTCTCGAAGTTGTCGGCGCTGGCGGAGCGCATGTTCGTCAGCTTCTTCTCCTTGGTGATGTTGACGTCCATGTCCTCGTTGCGCGAGTTCTCGCCGACGATCATGCCCTCGTACACCTCCTGCGTGGGCTCCACGAAGAAGGAGCCGCGCTCCTGCAGGTTGATCATGGCGAACGGCGTGACCTTGCCGGCGCGGTCGGAGACGAGCGAGCCGGTCATGCGCGACTCGATCGGACCGTGCCAGGGCTCGTAGCCGTCACCGATCGACGCGGCGATACCGGTACCGCGGGTGTCGGTGAGGAACTGCGTGCGGAAGCCGATGAGGCCACGCGCCGGGACCATGAACTCCATGCGGACCCAGCCGGTGCCGTGGTTCGTCATGGTCTCCATGCGGCCCTTGCGCTGCGCCAGGAGCTGCGTGACGGCGCCGAGGTACTCCTCGGGGACGTCGATGGTCATGCGCTCCATCGGCTCGTGGACCTTGCCGTCGATGATCTTGGTGACGACCTGCGGCTTGCCGACCGTGAGCTCGAAGCCCTCGCGACGCATCTGCTCGACGAGGATGGCCAGGGCCAGCTCGCCACGGCCCTGCACCTCCCAGGCGTCGGGACGCTCGGTCGGGAGGACCTTGAGCGAGACGTTACCGACGAGCTCGGCGTCGAGACGGTCCTTCACCTGGCGGGCGGTGACCTTGTGGCCCTTGCCGCCCTTGCCCGCGAGCGGGCCGGTGTTGATACCGATGGTCATCGAGATCGCCGGGTCGTCGACCGTGATGAGCGGCAGCGGCCGCGGGTCGTCGACGTCCGTCAGGGTCTCGCCGATCATGATGTCCGCGATGCCGGCAACGGCGACGATCTCGCCGGGGCCTGCCTTGTCGGTCGGCACGCGGTCGAGAGCCTTGGTCTCGAGCAGCTCGGTGATCTTCACGGTCTGGAGCGAGCCGTCGTGCCGGGCCCACGCGACGTTCTGGCCCTTGACCAGGGTGCCGTTGTGGATGCGCAGCAGCGCGAGACGGCCGAGGAACGGCGACGCGTCAAGGTTGGTGACGTGCGCCTGCAGCGGCATGTCCTCCTCGTACGTCGGGGCCGGGGTCTTCTCGAGGATGGTCGCGAACAGCGGCTCCAGGTCCTCGCTGGAGGGCAGGCCGCCGTCGGCGGGCTGCTCGGTGGAGGCGCGCCCTGCCTTCGCCGACGCGTACACGACGGGGACGTCGAGGATGGCGTCGAGGTCGAGGTCCTCGACCTCGTCGGACAGGTCGCTGGCCAGGCCGAGCAGCAGGTCGGTGGTCTCGGCGACGACCTCGGTGATGCGTGCGTCCGGGCGGTCGACCTTGTTCACCACGACGATGACGGGCAGCTTCGCGGCCAGCGCCTTGCGCAGGACGAACCGGGTCTGGGGCAGCGGGCCCTCGGACGCGTCGACGAGCAGCACGACGCCGTCGACCATCGACAGGCCGCGCTCGACCTCACCGCCGAAGTCGGCGTGGCCGGGGGTGTCGATCACGTTGATGGTGATGCCGTCGGGCTCACCGTTCGCCGCGGCCGCCGGGCCGGAGTACCGGATGGCGGTGTTCTTGGCGAGGATCGTGATGCCCTTCTCGCGCTCCAGGTCACCCGAGTCCATCACGCGGTCCTCGAGGTGCTGGCGGGCGCCGAAGGATCCGGACTGCCGCAGCATGGCGTCCACGAGCGTGGTCTTGCCATGGTCGACGTGGGCCACGATCGCGACGTTTCGAAGGTCGGAACGGGTCGCACGGACCGAGGTCGGCGCGGTTGCAGGCACGGTCACGAAGCACTCATTTCCAGAAGGGAGGTCAGGGGCGCGGACTCTGGCCCGAAGCGGACCGGTCTCGCAGCACCACCCATCCTACCCGCGAATCGAAATCACCAGGTGTCGACCGTGTCACTGTCCGGTGAATACACGCGCCTGGTCCGCGAAGTAGAGCGCCTGTCCGAGTCGCCCCTGATGTCGCCAGGGAGACTCGGACAGGCGCTCTACTTCGCGGACGTGCTTCGGGTCAGCCGCCGATCTCCAGGCTTGCGCCCGGGATGGCCGCCAGCAGGTCCCGCGTGTACTCCTGCTGCGGGTTGTCGAACACCTCGTCGGTGGTCGCGTGCTCCACGATGCTGCCGTCCTTCATCACAGCGACGAGGTCCGCGATCTGCCGCACGACCGCGAGGTCGTGCGTGATGAACAGGTACGACAGCCCCAGCTCGGCCTGCAGGTCGTTGAGCAGCGTCAGGATCTGCGCCTGGACCAGCACGTCGAGCGCCGAGACCGCCTCGTCGAGCACGAGCACCTCGGGCTTGAGCGCCAGCGCACGCGCGATCGCGATGCGCTGCCGCTGGCCGCCCGAGAGCTCGTTCGGGAACCGGCGCATGGTCGCCTGCGGCAGCGAGACCATGTCCAGCAGCTCGCGGACGCGGGCCTCGCGGGACTTGCGGTCGCCCACCCGGTGCAGAGCGAGCGGCTCCTCGATCGACCGGAACACCGAGTACGTCGGGTCCAGCGACCCGTACGGGTTCTGGAACACCGGCTGCACCCGACGGCGCAGCGCGAACTGCTCCTTCGCCGACATCTTGGCGACGTCCTTGCCGTCGAACATGACGGTGCCCGACGTCGGTTCGAGCAGCCCCAGCACCATGTTGGCCGCCGTGGACTTGCCGGAGCCCGACTCGCCCACCAGCGCGAGCGTGTGCCCCTTCGGCAGCGCGAAGTTGACGCTGTCGACCGCCGTGAAGTCGGTGTGGGAACCCGGCCGGGAACCACGAATGTGGAACACCTTGGTCAGGTCCTTCGCCACGACGACGTCGGGGGCCGATGCCTCCACCTCGTCCGCGTGCTCGGCGAGCAGGTCCTCCGCCTCCGCGCCACGCTCGTGCGCAGACTGGATGCGGCGCGAGGCCAGCGACGGGGCCGAGGCCACGAGCCGCTTGGTGTACTCGTGCTGCGGGTCCTTGAGGATCTGCACCGCGGGGCCGGACTCCACGATCTTGCCCTTGTACATCACGATGAGGTGCTCGGCTCGCTCCGCGGCCAGGCCCAGGTCGTGCGTGATGAACAGGACGGCGGTGCCGAGCTCTGCGGTCAGGCCCTCCAGGTGGTCCAGGATCTTCTTCTGGACCGTGACGTCGAGAGCGGACGTCGGCTCGTCGGCGATGAGCAGCTTCGGCCGTGAGGCGAGGCCGATCGCGATGAGCGCGCGCTGGCGCATGCCGCCGGAGAACTCGTGCGGGAACTGGCGGGCACGCCGAGCGGCGTCGGGCAGGCCTGCCTCGCCGAGCAGCTCTGCGACGCGCGCTGTGCGCTCCGCCTTGCTGCCCTGGAAGCCGTTGGCGACCAGCGCCTCGTCGATCTGCGTACCGATACGCCACACCGGGTTCAGGTTCGACATCGGGTCCTGGGGTACCAGGCCGATCTCACGCCCGCGCAGGTCCTCCGTCTGCTTGCGCTTCAGGCCGACGAGCTCGCGCCCGCCGAACGAGATGGACCCGCCGGTCACCTTGCCGGTGCCGGGCAGCAGGTCGATGATCGCGTGCGCGGTGGTCGACTTGCCGGAGCCCGACTCGCCGACGATCGCCACGGACTGCCCGGGGTAGACCGTGAGGTTCACGCCGCGCACGGCGTCGACGGTACCGGTCGCCGTGGTGAAGGAGATCTGCAGGTCGCGGATCTCCAGCAGCGGGGTGCTGTCGTCACGTTTCTCGGCGGGCACCGGGGCGTCCTCGGTGGATCCGTCGGTGAGGGTGATCGTGGTGGTCATCGCTTCCTCGCCTTCGGGTCGAGGGCGTCGCGCACCACGTCGCCCAGCATGATGAAGCCGAGCACCGTGAAGGCGAGCGCCGCGGCCGGGTAGAACATGATGTCCGGGTTGGTGCGGATCGAGGCACGCCCGTTCGACAGGTCACCGCCCCAGGAGACGGTGGACGGGTCGAGCCCGATACCGAGGAACGTCAGCGTGGCCTCGGCCACGATGAACGTACCGAGTGCGACCGTGGAGTACACGATGATCGGCGCGGCCGAGTTGGGCAGCACGTGCTTCCAGAGGATGGCGCCACGACTCATGCCGAGCGCCTTGGACGCCGTCACGAACTCGTTGTTCTTCACGCTCAGGACCGCGCCACGCGTGATCCGGGCGATGGTGGTCCAGCCGAAGGAGGCCAGCACCAGGGCCACCGCCAACGGGCTGCGGGTCGGCACGATGCTGAGGATCACGATCGCGGCGAGCACGAACGGCACGGCGAAGAAGATGTCCGTGATGCGCGACAGGATCGTGTCGGTCCAGCCGCCGTAGTAGCCGGCGATGGCGCCGATCGCGGTACCGAGGATCACGACGAAGGCCGTGGTGAGCAGGCCCACCAGCACCGACGCGCGAGCCCCGTACAGCGTCCGGGTGTAGATGTCGCAGCCGATCTTGTCGGTGCCGAAGAGGTGCTCGCTCGACGGCGGCAGCAACGAGTCCGCGAGGACGCATCCGGAGCGCGGCAGCAGATTCGTGAACGCACCGGGGGCGATCGAGACCACGACGACCACCAGGATCATCAGGGCAGAGATCCAGAACAGTGGGCGGTGGCTCATGTCCCGCCAGGCGTCGCGCCACATGCTCGACGGCGTCTCGTCGACCGAGACGGCGTCGACGACGCCCACCTTGACGTCCTCGGGTGCGGCCACGAAGTGGCCCTGGCCCGGACGCGGGGCCTTGTCGTAGCGGTTCTCAGGCATAACGGATCCTCGGGTCCAGGACGGCGTACAGCAGGTCCACGAGCAGGTTGGCGACGATATAGACGAGCACGATCACGGTCGACATCGTCACGATCGTGACCGCCTCGCCCTGCGAGATCGCCTTGAAGAGCGTGCCGCCGACACCGTTGATGTTGAAGATGCCCTCGGTGACGATCGAACCCGTCATCAGGTTGCCCAGGTCGACGCCGATGAAGGTGACGACGGGGATGAGCGAGTTGCGCAGCACGTGCCGGGTCGTCACCTTGTCGCGGGGCAGGCCCTTGGCGCGCGCCGTGCGGACGAAGTCGGCGGTGACGTTCTCGATCACCGACGTACGGGTCAGGCGCAGGATCTGGGCGAACGAGGTCGTCGCGAGCACCACGGCAGGCATCAGCAGACTGATGAAGTCGGGATCTCGGCCCGCGGTGACGGGCAGCCAGTCGAGGCGGACGCCGACGACGATCTGCAGGACGAGTCCGGTGACGAACGTCGGCAGCGCGATGAGCAGGAGGCTCAGCACCAGCACGGTGGAGTCGAAGAACTTGCCCTTGCGCATGCCGGCGAAGAGGCCGAAGCCGATGCCGAAGATCGTCTCGATGGCGAGCGCCATGATGGCGAGCTGGAAGGTGATGGGCAGGGCATCCGCGACCACCTCGGCCACCGGACGACCGGTGAAGGTGTTACCGAGGTCGAAGGTGAAGATGCCCTTCAGGTAGTACAGGTACTGCACGATGAACGGCTGGTCGAGGTGGAACTGGGCGCGGATCTGCTGCTGCACGGCTTCGGGCAGCCCACGCTCACCGCCCAGGCCGGCCACGGGGTCACCAGGGCGCAAGAACACCAGCGCGTAGAGCAGCAGGGTGGCGCCGAGAAACACAGGGATCACCTGCAGCAGCCGGCGTCCGAGATACCAGAGCATCGAAATTCTCCTTGAGCGGTTTCAGCGAACCATTGTTCCGGACAGCTCCCCGGACGGTGCGCCGCAGCACAGTGGAAGGCGGGGTACGCGTAGCACGTACCCCGCCTCACCTGGAGCGTAGCGTCACGCCGGAGGTCCGGACGTGATCAGGCTCACTCCGACTTGGTCACCTGGTACAGCAGCGGCTCGCTGTCCCAGCCGAACACGACGTCGTCGACCGCCTCGGACCAGCCACCCGTTGCGTTGTTGTACCACAGCGGGATACCCGGCAGGTCGTTGAAGAGGATCGTCTCGGCCTCCTTGTAGAGCTCGATCGCGGCCTCGGGGTCGGTGGCACCGTTCGCCTCGGTGAGCTTGTTGTCGAACTCCTCGCTCGAGTAGCCCATGTCGTTCGAGCCGGCACCCGTGCCGTAGACCGGGCCGAGGAAGTTGCTCATGGCCGGGTAGTCGGCCTGCCAGCCACCGCGGTAGATGCCCTTGATGTCGTCGTTGTCACGCGCGTCGAGGAACTCGTCGAACGTGGGGTAGGCGTCGAACTCGCAGTCGATGCCGAGCGTGTCGCGGATGCCGTTGCAGACCGGGTCGATCCACGACTGGTGGTCGCTGTCCGCGTTGGACGCGATCAGCAGCGGCTCGTCGCCCCAGGGCTCGATCGCCTCTGCCTCGTCCCAGAGCCGCTTGGCCTCCGCGGCGTCGAAGTCGAGGATCTCGCTGCCCTCGACGTCCTCGCTCCAGCCGTTGATGACCGGTGAGGTGAAGTCGGAGGCGGGGGTACGGGAGCCGCTGAACACGGTCTCCGTGACCTGGTCGCGGTCAATGGCCTTGGAGATCGCCTGGCGACGCAGCAGCCCGGCCTCACCCTGGAAGCCCTCGACGTACTCGGGAACCTGCAGCACCTGGATCACTGCGGCCGGCTGGTTGACGGCGCGGTCACCCAGCTCCTCCTCGAAGGTGCCGAACGCCGACGCCGGGACGTTGGTGACGATGTCCAGGTTGCCGTCGAGCAGGTCGTTGTACGCCGAGTCCTCGTCGGTGTACGCGACCAGGTCCACGCCGCCGTTCTGGGCCTTGCGCTCACCCGCGTACGACTCGTTCGGGCGCAGCTCGATGAGCGCGTTGTGCTCCCAGGTCTCCAGCACGTACGGGCCGTTTCCGATCGGGGCCTCGCCGGCTGCCTCCGGGTCCTCGAAGAAGGACTCGGGCAGCGGGTAGAACGCCGAGTAGCCCAGCCGCAGCGGGAAGTCGGACTCCGGCTGCGAGAGCGTCACGGTGAACTCGGTGTCGCTGACGACCTCGAGGCCGGACAGCTCCTCAGCCGCAGGCACCTCGCCCTCCAGGGGCACACCCTCGGCGTCGAGCTGGTCCTCGGCGAGCTGCAGGTCCTCGAAGCCCTCGATGGGCTCGAAGAAGTAGCTCAGGTTCTGTGCGTTGGGGCCGTAGGCGCCGTAGTTCCAGGCGTCGACGAAGCTCTGCGCCGTCACTGGCGTGCCGTCCGAGAACGTCCACCCGTCCTTGAGCGTGACGTTCCAGACCAGGTTGTCTTCCGACTCGATCGACTCGGCGACCTCGTTGTGCACGACGCCCTCGGCGTCGTAGTAGACGAGCCCGGCGAAGACGCTGCCGACAACCTTGGACCCGAAGGTCTCGTTGGTCATGGTCGGGATGATCGGGTTCTGCGGCTCGCCGTTGCCGACCGTCACGATGCCGGAGCTGGCGCCCTCGGCGGGAGGCTCTTCGCCCCCGCCGCCGCAAGCCGTCAGCACGAGCGCGGATGCGAGCGCGAACGCACTCAGCCCCACAAGTCGCTTTCGAGGTGTCACGTGTCCTCCTGGGTAGCAGTTCACCCCGGTCCGACGGGTTGCCGTCCGGAGCGATGCGGACGCTTCTTTGCGCCCAGTGATAACAGACCTAACGTAGCCGCTCCATACAGATGGCGATGACCACCTCACAGGAAAAGCCACCGAGTTGTGACCATCTCGGTATCCGCGGGTAACACTCGGTAACAGTTCTGACCAGGCGGTTCTCATACCCGTAACAAAGGTGCCGTCAGGCCGCTCACCAGGAAATTCACCCGTTGCCTCGGTCTATCACCCGCCCGTCGTGGAGTTCCACCACCCGGTCCGCACGCGCCATCAGCTCCGGGTCGTGCGTCGAGACGACGGCGGCGACGCCCCTCTCGTGCACCACCCGGGCGAGCAGGTCCATCACCACGGCGGCGGTCCCCGAGTCGAGCTGTCCGGTGGGCTCGTCCGCGAGCAGCAGCTCCGGATCGGCCACGAGCGCGCGGGCGATGCCCACCCGCTGCTGCTGACCACCCGAGAGCTCGTAGGGCCGCTGCTTCGCGTGTCCGGCCAGCCCGACGGCGTCCAGCGCAGCCGCCACCCGTTCCGTGCGCTCGGCGGGAGCCGTGCGCCGCAGGCGCAGCGGCACCTCCACGTTCTCCGCCGCGGACAGCACGGGCACCAGCCCGAATGACTGGAACACGTAGCCGATCCGCTCGCGACGGGCGGTGAGCACCGCCTTCTCCCCCAGCGCCGTCAGCTCGGAGTCGCCCAGCCACACGCTGCCCGACGTCGGACGGTCCAGGCCGCCCAGCAGGTTCAGCAGCGTGGTCTTGCCCGAACCGGACGGACCCCGCACCACGAGCAGCTCGCCCGCCGCGACCTCCAGCGACGCGCTGGTCAGCGCGTGCACCTCGCCTGCCCCCGTACCGAACACCCTGGTGAGGTCCTGGGCACGCAGCACGGTGCGCGCCTTCGTCGTCGTCGTCATCGGTCCTCCTCGGTCTTCCGGTCCACCGCCGGGGCCGGCGCCGCCGGCCAGACGCCGACGTGGTCCGGCTCCAGGGCCAGCCGCACGCGGTCGCGCAGGTCGAGCGCCTGCACGAAGTCCTGCGGCAGCTGCAGGCGGCCCACCCGGTCGAGCACCGCGAACTCCTCCGAGACGTGCCGTGCCTGACCGTGCTCGTCGGTCTCCGTGCGCCGGAGCGTCTCCGTGGAGGTACGGCCGTCGCGGATCTGGACGGTGCGCGCGACGTGCTCGGACACCGTCGGGTCGTGCGTCACGATCAGGGTGGTCACTCCCGTCTCCCGGTTCACGCCGCGCAGGGCCTCGAGCACCTCGACGGAGGTGGCCTCGTCGAGCTCACCGGTGGGCTCGTCAGCCAGCAGCACGCGGGGGCTGTTGGCCACGGCGACGGCGATCGCCGTCCGCTGCTGCTCCCCGCCGGACATCTCGCCCGGCCGCCGCCCGGCCACATGACCGACCTCCAGCAGCTCGAGCAGTGCCTCGACGCGGCGCGCGCGGTCCCGTCTCGACAGGCTCGACCCCCGGGACGCGAGCTCCAGCGGGAGCCGGACGTTCTCGCTCGCCGTGAGGTACGGCAGGAGGTTGCGCGAGGTCTGCTGCCACACGAAGCCGACGGTCGAGCGCTGGTAGCGCACCCGTTCGGCGTGCCCCATGGTCAGCAGGTCGGTGCCCGCCACCACCGCCGACCCACCGGTCGGCGTGTCCAGGCCGGAGAGGATAGTGAGCAGCGTGGACTTCCCGGACCCGGACGCGCCGACGACGGCGACGATCTCCCCCGGGTCGACGCTCAGCGTCAGTCCCTGCAGCGCCTGCACCTCGACGCCGTCCGTGGCGAAGATCCGGACCAGGTCGCCGCACCGGATCTCCCCGCCGTCCGCCGGAACGGTGGACACCGGAGCGCCGCCGTCCGTCAGCTCGATCGTCGTGCTCATCGGGTCTCCTCTCGAACGCCTTGGTCCCGAACGCCTGGGTACGGGGTCGTCGTGTCAGTCATTGCTGCCCATCCGCAGCTGAGCCGCCACCTCGCCGCGGCGGCTCAGCGCCGCCGCGACCCCCACCGCGGCCAGCACCACCACGACGAACCCTGCGGCGGCGACGCCGAGGAGCAGGGGGTCGTACTGCGGTCCGGGTTGCGTGATACCGCCCGTCAGGGCCGTGACGTCGACCGCGGCCAGCACGAGCGACGGCACCGCCACGCCGAGCACCGCGCCCACGACGAGTGCCATCACCGCCCAGGGCCCGATCTCCCAGCCGACGAGCCCGCGACCCTGGCGTGGCGACAGGCCGAGCGTCTGCAGCACGGCGAGCAGCCGGGCACGCGCGGGCGCCGCGAGCATCAACGTCATCACCACTGCCGCCGCGCAGAGCAGGCCCGCGAGCAGCACGGCCAGCACGAACGCGACCAGCAGCCCGCCGGAGACCGGCGCCGCCAGCATCTCGTCGGCCTCCTGGTCCGGGTCCTCGACCACCGCCGACGAGAACAGCCGAACGATCTTGGCGGTCACCACCGAACGGTCGGCGCTGTCAGCCAGGCCGACGAGTGCGAGCCGGGGGTAGCTGCTGCTGTCGCCGGTGCTCGCGGCCAGCCGGCCCGCGTCGACGAGGACAAGAGAGCGGTCGGCCGGCAGGCCGGGCAGTTCGTCGACCACGTCGACGACGCGCACAGGGACGTTGCCCTCCCGCGTCGCGAGCGTGATCCCGGTGCTGCCCGGGCTGACGCCGGGACCTGCTGCCGACCGGGTGAGGATCACCGGCACTGCGTCATCTGCCGCGCCGGCGGCCTGGGCCAGCTCACCGAGCGTCTCGGGCGTTCCGGCCACGTCTGCCTGGGCTGCCGCGAGCGCTGTGATGTCGACGGCGTACACCTCAGCGCGCGGGGAACCCCCCGCACCCTGCAGCACGCCGTCTCCCACCTCGTCGACCGGAACCACGACGTCGACGCCGTCGAGCGCGGCGATCTGCTCGACCGCCGCCTCGTCGAGTACCGGGCCGGAGATCCGGAGGTCGGCGCCGGTCGCGCGCCAGGCCTCGCGGACCACGCCGCCGGAGACCGTGGAGTACAGCACCGCGGACGTCGCGGCGACGGCCACGGCGAGCACGAGCGCTACCGCGGGCACGGGTCCGCCCGCCGGGTCTCGCGTGGCGCGGGCAGCCCCGAGGAACGGCACCAGGTCGCGGCGCGGCGCGAGCGCGCGCTCGGCCGCCAGCGCGATCCAGGGGTAGGCGCGCACCGCGAGCAGGGTGAGCGCGAGAGAGACCAGGAGCGGCGCCGCGGCCACCAGCGGGTCGACGCCGGAGCCCGCACCCGAGCCGGCCACCACCCCGCGGGAGAGCAGCAGCCAGGTCGCGAGTGCCGCGCCCGCGACGACGAGCACCTCGAGCACCCAGCGCACGCGGCTGCGCGAGCGGGGCGCGAGGTCCGCCCGGGTGGTCCGGAGCCCGGCGGGCGACGTGGCGAGCGCGAGAGCGGCCGCCGGGGCGAGCCCCGCCGCCAGGGCGAGCCCTACCTGGCTCACGGTCACCGGCGCGTCCATACCGAGCCCGGTCGAGAGGGCGAGGCCCGCCCCGAACCCGACGGCCGCCGAGCCGAGCCCGACGACAAGCCCTTCGCCGCCCATGAGCAGGCGGAGCTGGCTCCCTGACGCTCCGCGAGCGCGCAGCAGGGCGAGGGCCGAACGGCGTCGGTCCACGACGAGCCGAGCGCCCAGGGCGAGCACGGCGACGGTCGCACCGAGCGGTCCGACGGCGAGGACCGCGACTATCGCGTCGACACCGGTGCGCTGCGCGAGCAGACGCTCCAGGATCTCGCTGAGCCGGCTGTCGGGCCGCAGCTGGATCGGCGTGGGGTCGTCGGGTCCGGCCGCGACGGGGATCACCTTGGTCGAGAGCCCGTTGACCTGGGACAGGAGTTCCGGCACGGCGTCCGCCGTCACGTCGTCGGTGCTGACCGGGTACCAGACACGGGTCTCGGCGTACCCCAAGGTCAGGGGCACGATCATCGCTGGGCTGACATAGACGGAGGCCGTACCGAGCAGGCCGCGGTTGGGGTCGTTGATGACGGAGGCCCGTGCGCCGAGGCCGTTGTGCAGCCAGTAGTCGGCGTCGGGGTCACCGGTCTCGAAGATCCCCGTCACGACCAGGCTGGGGTACCGGTCCGCCAGGGAGACCACGCCAGAGCCGCCCAGCGTGCCGTACCGCCCGCCGAGCTCCCAGCCGTAGACGTCGGCGACGGCGCGCGAGACCGCCACCTCGAACGGGCGGTTGCCGCCCGCCGCTGTTGCCGACGGCCAGCTCCCCTCGACGAGCTCGGCCCGGTCCGCCAGGCCCGGAGCCGCCCGGAGCAGAATCTTGGCCTCGGCCAGCTCCGAGGCCGGCACCGGGTCCGTGTAGGCGAGGTCGGTAGCGCTCACGTGGAAGTCGGGCACGCCCATCGCCGAGCGCAGCGGCTCCGGTATCTCTCCGCGCACGGCGTCGAGGTTGGCGAGGAACGCTGACCAGTCGGGTTCGGCGGGGGTCCCTTCGGCGGGCTCCTCGCCCGGATCGTAGAACATCCCGCCCGGCGGCTCTCCGGGAACCGCCCCGACCACGGAGATCACGTCCCGGGAGAGGCCGGAGGCCGCCGCCGTCTCGTAGGCCACCTGGTCCCCGTGCATGGTGGCGACGGCGCGCGGCGCGGTCGACAGCACCCCGGCCGCGAGGAACGCGACGACGCCGAGCGTCGCCGTGGCACCCCAGGACGTGCGCAGCTGCCGCCGCGCGAGCAGACCCAGTCCGGACAGTGCGCCCATCAGCGGACCTCCTCCCGATACGTGGTGTCGCGGGCCTGCGCGGCGACACGCGCGCCCACCCCTGCAGCCACCAGGACGAGGCCGGCCACCGCGGCGGCCAGCACCAGGCCGGTTCCAGCGGTCTCCAGGACGAACCGGGCCGGCGGTGCCGCGTCGATGCCGGTCAGCGTCGCGGCCGCGAGGCCGCCGACCACGAACCGGGCGACCCACCAGCCGGCGACGGCGCCCACCGCGAGCGCCACCAGTCCGACGGAGATCAGCTCGGCGGACCGTGCCCGGGCCTGCGCCACCGGGCCGAGCCCGACGGCGCGCAGCACGATCACCTCGCCGCGTCGCTGGCGCAGTGTCGCCACCGCGACCGCGAGCACTCCCGCGAGGGCGAGCACTGTCGCTCCCGCGGCGGCGAGCCAGAACGAGACCCGGACCGGTACGGCCGTGGCCGTGGTGCCGTGGCCGGGCGTCGTGACGTCCGGCCGGTCGCGGACTGTCGTACTGGTGGCCTCGGCCTCGGCGGTCACCTGCTGGGCGAGGCGGTTCACGGCGGCGGCGGGTGCGGTCGCGCCGGGCGGGCCAGCGGCCAGCCACACCTCGCTCGTCAGCACCGGTTCGTCGACCTCACGGACCAGCGCGGCGGCGAGCGCACCCCGGTCGATCAGGGCGGCGTACGGCTCGAGCGCGCCGGGCACCGTGCCCGACGACCCGACGGCCACGACCGTCAGACGCGCCCCGCCGAGGGTCAGCTCGAACGGGTCCTCCGGCTCGATGCTCAGCGCCTCCGTCAGCGAGGACGAGACGAGCATCGGGATCGGGGCCGGTTCGGGCGTGGTCAGGAGCCGCAGTCTGCTGGCCGCCCCCGCGCCGTCGCTGAGCGGCATGCTGAGCTCGACCCCTCCGGGCGGCGCGTCGGGGCTCAGCTCCAGGCCGTCCGCGCCGTCGAACGTCTCGGACGGTGTCCACCCGGAGGCCTCCAGGGGTTCCCCACCCGCGGTGAGCCCGACGACGGCCAGCCTCGCGTCGGCGAGCGACCAACCCGGCCGGGTGTCCAGGTCGAGGGCGGCGACGCGCCATGTCTGGCCCGCGGGAGGTGGAGGCACCTCGGCGGACAGCTCATGGGTCGTCGGGTCCGGGCCGAGGGTGCTGCCGGTCCCGTCACCCTCGGCGAGCCGTCCGAGCTCGAGCGTGGCGAGCGTCCCGTCGGACGCGGCGAGCACCATCGACATCTCCAGCTCGTGCAGGGGGGCGGCCGCCGGCGGCGTCACGCCCATGAGCGGGCGGATCCAGCCGCTCACCGTGAGGCGGACGTCGCGGGCGTCGCCGGGCAGGGCGGGCGCCGTCGCGAACGCGTCGCCGGCCAGTTTTCCGGCCACCCGGTCGACGTCGAGCACCTCGGTCGGCGCCCGCATCACAGCGGGCAGCGCGGCGGCGGGCAGCGCGAGCATCGTGACCGGGCGCCCGTCGGAGTAACCCGTGGCGGCCAGCGCGGGCGCCGCGGCGACGGCGTCCGGGCCTGCATCGGTACCCGACGCGCCCAGCAGGTACGGCGCCGGGTCGAGGCGCCCGTTCTCCGGCGCCGTGACCCGCACGTCCGCGCCGTTGGCGAGCACGTCGACGTCGGCCCGCAGCCGCTCGGCGGTTCCGGTGTATCCCCCGGCCAGGGTCGCGGCGCCGCCCGCTAGCACGAGCAGGACCACCGGTACGACGTAGACGACGAGCCGCCGGGCCACCTGCCGGGCCGCCAGCGGCCCCACGACACCGCGCGACCGGCCGGCGAGCGCCGCCCACAGCCGGGTGGCCGGGCCGAGCACCGCCATCGCCGCCACGGCGAGCGCGGCCAGCACGAGGGCCGGCGCCGCGGCCGCCGTGAGGTCGGTGCGCGCACCGCCGGGGGTGGTCAGGAGCGGGGAGCCGTAGCGCAGCAGCTGGGTGACGCTCACCGCGGCGGCCGCCACCGTCAGCACCACCGTGCCCAGCGCGGCCACCTGGCGTACGCGTCCCGAGCGGTCGGTCACCTGGCGCCGCACCGCCGCCTGCGCCTGCAGCGCCGCCACGAGCGTGAGCGTCACGGCCGCCACCGCGGCTACTGCGAGCGCTACCGCCACCGGCGTCGCCGCGGGGGCTGCGGCCCCGCCGTCCGACGCGGCGACGATCCCCAGTGCGGCCCACCCCGCTGTTCCGCCCGCCGCCGCGGCGGTGAGCGACAGCAGCACGCCCTCGACGACGGCCGCCGCCGTCACCGTCCCGGGCGCGGCACCGCGGGAGACGAGCAGAGCTACCTCTCCCTCCCGGGTGGCGGCCAGCAGCCGCGCCACCTGCACCAGTGCGACCAGGCCCACCAGTGCCAGCAGACAGAGCGGCACCAGGGCGACGGCGTCCGCCGTGTCCAGCGCAGCCGCGAGGTCCGCGGTCGTCGTGTCGAGCGTTCCCGCGACGGTCAGGCCGCGGGGCGCGACGGACGTGTCCTCGCCCAGACCGCTCTTGATCTCGGCGGCGAGCGCCGCGAGGGCGGGCAGGTGCGCGGGGGTGAGCGTGGCGCCGTCGGGCACCACCGTCCAGCGGGCGAACGGGTCGGTGTCCAGGTCGGCCAAGGTCTCCCGGCTCACCACCACCGGGCCGGGGTAGGCGCCGTCCGAGCCGGTCAGCATCGCGGGGTCGCCCAGCCAGACCGCGTCGTCGGGGTCGGTGACCCGCCAGGTCGCCGTGATCGTGACCCGCGTGCCGGTGGCGGCGGGGCTGTCGGGGTCGACGCCGAGGCGGATGGTGTCCCCGACGTCCAGGCCCGCGGCCTCCGCGGCGTCGGCCTGCACGGCCGCCTCGTCAGGGGCGGTGGGCCAGGCGCCGTCCGCC
Source organism: Promicromonospora sp. NPDC050249 (assembly GCF_040656015.1). Classification (NCBI taxonomy): domain Bacteria; kingdom Bacillati; phylum Actinomycetota; class Actinomycetes; order Micrococcales; family Promicromonosporaceae; genus Promicromonospora; species Promicromonospora sp. NPDC050249. The sequence goes on from NZ_JBFAKY010000031.1 coordinate 35,665, forward strand.
AGGGTGACACCCGAGGCGCCCGCGCCGGCCAGCGCCTCCGCGCGCGACGAGGCCGGGAGCAGTGCCACCGACCAGCGGCCCAGGTCCTGTCCCGCGCTGCCCCGCGTGTGCTGCGGCTCGGTCCGCACGTCGTAGGCGACCTGGTGCGGTACGCCGTCGAGCAGGCCGGCGAGCACCTGCTGGACCTTGGCGTCCTGCGCGTCGGCAGCGGAGCCGTCCGCCATCCGGGTGGCGAGCTGCAGTGCGCGGCCGGACGGCTCCGCGGACGCGAGCCCGCCGCGGGCGGCGGCGGTGGCGGCGGCCTGCGTCCAGCCAACCGTCACGCCGAGAGCGCCGGTGAGCACCGCCACCAGCAGCCAGACGAGCGCAAGCAGCCCACGGTGCGCCCTGGACCGGCGGGCAAGGAGAGTGGCTCGGCTCACGGAGCCAAACTAGCCGCGCCCTGTGACACCGACTACAAAACTACCGCCGCCCCGGGCAACGATCCGGTCACGCTGCTCAGCCGCAGCGCCTCGGCGGCGCTCACCTCCGGCGGACGGCGCAGGTGGTGGCGCAGGCTCATCTGCGCGCCTCCCGGCGCACGTTCACCAGGGTGAAGACGCCGCCGAGCACCGGGACGAGCGCCAGGACCCGCGTGCGCGGCAGAAGGCCCTGACCGAGCAGCGCCGTGACGGCCACCGCCAGGTACAGCGCACCGTGCGTCGGACCGAGGGCCGACGCGACGCCCTCGACGTGCACCGTGGCCAGGTTGACGAGCAGGGCGGCCACGCTCAGGAGCTCCAGGACCGAGAGCACCTCGAGCGCGCGCAGCAGCGGCCTCACACCGACCCCGGCTGGACGACCATGAGCACGACGACCGCGGCCCACAGCAGGTTGAAGACGCCGGTCAGCATGCTCAGCCCACGCAGCCGCGCGGCGTCGCCCGGACTCTCCAGCACTGCCCGCTGGCCAGGCGTGATGCGCAGTGCGAGCAGACCGCCCGCGACGGCGGTGAGCACCATCGCCGTGACGATCCAGATCTCGCCCAGGCGCCCCTGGACCGCCGCCAGCACCAGGCCGATCACGGGAACCACGAGGGCCAGCATGCCGTAGACCCGGGTCACGCCGTGCAGCATCCGCGCCACCGACGCACTGCGCTCGGCCCGGGCGGCGGTGTCCGCCGTACCGGCCGCCAGTGGGGCGAAGCGTGGGAACAGGCTGGTGGTCACCGCCACCGGACCGACGAAGAGAATGCCCGCGAGCACGTGCGCGGACAGCAGCAGGTTTTCCATACCTTCAGCCTAACTGAAGGATGGCCATGCTTCAGACTGCCTGAAGGTCAGCGGCTCCGGGACGACAGGTGCTCCTCGATCTGCCGTCGCATGGCCTCGACGAGCACGGGGTACTCCGCGGCGAACTGGGCGTCGAGCACCGCGACCCGCTCGGCCGCCTCCCCCAGCAACCGCTCGCCGGCCGCGGTGACCTGCAGCCGCGACGCCGCGCCGGCGCGCGCCGTAGCGTCCTCGACGAGACCGTCCGCCGCGAACGCGGCCACGGCGGTGTGGGCGCTCTGCACGGTGATGCGCGAGCGGCGGGCCAGCTCGCTGAACGAGACGCCCGGCGTCGCACGGATGTGCCCCAGCAGGCCGTACTTGCGGGTCGTGAGGCCGAGCGGCTTCAGGGCGTCGGCGAGCGCGGCGTCCCAGACCCGGCCGATCGTCAGCAGGGCGACCGTCGGGCTGAACGGCGGTTTCTGGGGCATGGCAGCAGGCTAACCGGACCGGCGTACTACGGCGCCGGAGGTAGCACCACGCCGAGACAGAACTGTGGCGAGATAGAACCGCGGTCCGCTGCGGTTCTATCTCGCCCTGGTCCTACTTCGCCGTGCTTCTACCTCGCCACAGCTCTGTCTCGGCGCAGTTCTGTCTCGGCGGTCAGCGCCGGCCGGCCGGCACGTACGGGCGCTCCGTCGCGCCGGTGTACACCTGGCGCGGGCGGCCGATCTTCGTCTGCGGGTCCTTGATCATCTCGCGCCACTGCGCGATCCAGCCGGGCATGCGGCCCAGCGCGAACAGCGGCGTGAACATGGCGGGCTCGAAGCCCATCGCCTTGTAGATGAGGCCCGTGTAGAAGTCGACGTTCGGGTAGAGCTTGCGCTCCACGAAGTAGTCGTCCGAGAGGGCGATCTCCTCGAGGCCGCGCGCGATGTCGAGCAGCTCGTCCTTGGCGCCGAGCTTGTCGAGCACCTCGTCGGCCGACTTCTTCACGATCGCGGCACGCGGGTCGTAGGACTTGTAGACCCGGTGGCCGAAGCCCATCAGGCGCACGCCGTCCTGCTTGTTCTTGACCTTCTCCATGAAGGTCTCGACGGTCTCGCCACCCGAGCGGATCTTCTCCAGCATGGTCAGCACGGCCTCGTTGGCGCCGCCGTGCGCCGGACCGGACAGGGCGTTCACGCCTGCCGCCACCGAGGCGTAGAGGGTCGCGTTGGACGAGCCGACGACACGCACCGTGGACGTCGAGCAGTTCTGCTCGTGGTCCGCGTGCAGCACGAGCAGCTTCTCCAGGGCGTCCACGATCATCGGGTCGGCCTCGTACGCCTCGTACGGCGTCGCGAACGTCATGCGCAGGAAGTCCTCGACGTACCCGCGTGAGTAGTCCGGGTACAGCAGCGGCTCGCCCACCCGGCGACGGTGCAGGTAGGACGTGATGGTGCGCGTCTTGGCGAGCAGCAGCACGGTGGCCAGGTCGACCTGGTCGTCGTCCCCGGGGTCCAGGGACTCGGGGTAGAACGTGCCCAGGGCGTTCACCGCGGACGCGAGCACCGCCATCGGGTGCGCGTTCCGGGGGAAGGTGCCCATGAACGTGCGGAAGTCCTCGTGCACCAGCGTGTGGCGGTTGACCCGCTCGGTGAACGAGTCCAGCTCCGCGGCACTCGGCAGCTCGCCGTAGATGAGCAGGTACGCCACCTCGAGGAAGCCCGAGCCGGAGGCCAGCTGGTCGATCGGGTACCCGCGGTAGCGCAGGATGCCCGCGTCACCGTCGATGTAGGTGATCGACGACTCGCACGACGCCGTGTTCATGAAGCCGGGATCGACCGTGACCAGGCCCGTGTCCTTGAGCAGCGACGACACGACTATGCCGTCGTTCCCCTCGCTCGCGGCGACGACAGGCAGGGTGTGAGAGGTTCCGTTGACGGCGAGCTCGACGCGGCTCGAGCCGTCCACCGGTGTGGAGGTCATGTCTTCCTTCCTGAATGGCGCACGAGGGACGCTGCTGTGAAACTGCGGTGAAGGAAATTCACGGGCAGCGTCGACCTGGGGCACGACAGTATCGCGCCCTGCTCTTTATTTTCCAATCCGTCGGTCAAGCCTCTGTGAGGCGCGCCACAGCGTCGGTCATCTGCGCGTCAGTGGAGGTCAGCGCCACTCGCGTGTGCTCGTTGTCGCCGTACAGGTGGCCGGGTGCGGTGAGGATGCCGCGATCCGCGAACCATTCCGCGATCTGCAGGCCGGAACGCCCGTCCGGCGCCGCCACCCAGAGGTACAGACCTGCTCCCGATTCCTCCACGACGAGCCCTGCGGCGATGACCGCGGCGGTCAGCGCCCTGCGCCGGGCGCCGTAGACCTCGCGCTGCGCGGCGACGTGCTCGTCGTCGGACAGCGCGGCCGTCATCGCGGCCTGCACCGGAGCAGGCACGATGAGGCCGAGATGCTTGCGGGTCTGCGTGAGGTCGGCGATCAGCGCCGGGTCGCCCGCGAGGAACGCCGCCCGGTAGCCCGCGATGCTCGACTGCTTGGAGAGGGAGTACGCGGCGAGGAGCCCGTCGTGGGAAGCGTCACACACGCGCGGGTCGAGGATCGACGGCACACCCTCGTCGACCCAGGGGGCCTCCCACGCCAGCTCGGCGTAGCACTCGTCGGAGACGACGACGGCGCCGATGGCGCGCGCCGCCTCGACGACGGCACGCAGGGCCGCGACGTCCAGCACCCGGCCCGTCGGGTTCCCGGGCGAGTTGACCCACACCATGCGCACGTCGTCCCGGCCGGCCCAGTCGGCGACGTCGTCGGTCGCGAGCGGCGTGGCGCCCGCCGCGCGGATGCCCGCCACGTACGTCGGATAGGCGACGGCCGGGTGCACGACGACGTCGCCCGGTCCGAGGTGGAGCAGCGAGGGCAGCAGGCCGACGAGCTCCTTGGAACCGATCGTCGGCACGACGGCGGCGGGGTCGAGGCCGGGCACGCCCCGGCGTCTGGCGAACCAGTCGGCGACTGCCTGGCGCAGCGCGGGCGTGCCCGCCGTCATCGGGTAGCCGGGCGCGTTGGACGCCGCCTCGAGCGCGTGCCGCACGACCTCGGGCGTCGGGTCGACGGGCGTGCCCATCGAGAGGTCGACCAGACCGCCCGGGTGAGCCTTGGCGGTCGCCGTGATGCCGGCGATCGAGTCCCAGGGGTACGGCAGGTCGGAGAGGTCGTGCAGACCCATGTCGGCCGTCAGGCCTGGGGCGGGAGGGCCGCGATCATCGGGTCGTCCTTCTCGATGACGCCCATCTTCGCGGCACCACCGGGCGAGCCGAGGTCGTCGAAGAACTCGACGTTCGCGCGGTAGTAGTCCTTCCACTCATCGGGGACGTCGTCCTCGTAGTAGATGGCCTCCACCGGGCAGACCGGCTCGCAGGCACCGCAGTCCACGCACTCGTCGGGGTGGATGTACAGGGAGCGGCTGCCCTCGTAGATGCAGTCCACGGGACACTCCTCGATGCATGCCCGGTCCTTGACGTCGACGCATGGCTGAGCGATCACGTAGGTCACTTCGAGGGTGTCCTTCCACTTCCGGACTTGAGGATCATGCACGATGCGGACCGCGGGACGAGCCCGGCGGCGCGATCCTAGTATCTCCCGGGAGACCCTCAGATCCCCACCGGTCTCACGCAGCGGAAAGGGAACCTACGTGACATTCGCTACACCACCGGCTCCGACGGGCGCCTGGCGCACGCTCGGACCCGGCACGCGGGTGGTCGTGCGGCGCCGGCTCACGCCCGCGGGCCCCGTGGTGTCCGACGGCGGAACGGCCCACCGCTGGACGGATCTGATCGGCTTTGTCGTCGAGGTGTCCGACGCCGGTCTGCGGCTCCGCACCGATCCCGTGCCCGGCCGCGGGGAGCCGGAAGAGGTCTCCGTCGCGGCCGCCGACATCGAGACCGCCAAGCCGATCCCGCCGCGGCCCGTCAGGCGTTCTGGTCCACCCAGATGACGCCCGTCGGGCACATGCTCACTGCCTCCTGCACGGCGAAGTCGAGCTCCGGGCCCGGGCGCTCGTTCAGCAGGATGACGCGGTCGTCGTCATCCTGAGCGAACACCTCGGGAGCGAGCAGCACGCACTGGCCGGCGCCGCAGCAGGCGTCCTGGTCCACGTTGATCTTCATGGGACTACTCTCCCCACCCGACACCCACTTCGCCTAATCGGCGGCCGGGAGACCCGGCACGTCACAGGCGCCGAACGGAGGAGCAGCCGCCCTCTCACTGCCGAGAAGGCGACTGCTCTTCTGTTCGACGAGTCAAGGACAGCCTCAGGCGTTGGCCACCAGGCCCAGCTCCGCGACGCTCGTCAGGTGGGAGTGCTTGGGCACTATCCGCACCGTGTAGCCGAACGGGCCCGACGTGTCCAGCTCCACCTCGCCGCCGAACGCGTGCCGCCCGGCCTCGTAGGACTCGGTGAGTGCGAGCGGCTCGGCGGCGAACTCCTCGATGACGTCGGCGTCGGTGACCCGGCCGTGCACCACCTGGACGTCCACGTCGTCGGGCGAGAGCGGGCCGAGCGAGACGTAGGCGCGCACGGTGAGCCGGTCGCCGACCTGCACCGCCTCGCCGATCCCCGCGGACTCCACGTGGTCCACCCGCACCTGGGACCACGAGTTCCGCACGTGCTCCTTCCAGCCCGCCAGGTCCTTCGCGGCGGCGAACCCGTCGGTGGCGAGCAGCCGGCCCGCCTCGGCGGCCGGGGCGTACAGGCCGTGCACGTACTCGGAGACCATGCGCGTCGCTTGCACCTTCGGGCCGAGCGTGGCCAGCGTGTGCCGCACCATCTCGAGCCAGCGGCCCGGCACCCCGTCGATCCGGTCGTAGAACGCGGGCGCCACCTGGGACTCGACCAGGTCGTACAGCGCTGCGGCCTCCAGGTCGTCCCGGCGGTCAGCGTCCTCGACGCCGTCAGCGGTGGGGATGCCCCAGCCGTTCTCGCCGTCGTACCACTCGGCCCACCAGCCGTCCTCGATCGAGAGGTTCAGGCCGCCGTTGAGCGCGCTCTTCATGCCGGAGGTCCCTGAGGCCTCCAGCGGCCGCAGCGGGTTGTTCAGCCAGACGTCGCAGCCCGGGTACAGCGACTGCGCCATGCCGATGTCGTAGTTCGGCAGGAAGACGATGCGGTGCCGCACCTCGGGGTCGTCGGCGAACCGGACGAGCTGCTGGATGAGCCGCTTGCCGGAGTCGTCGGCCGGGTGCGACTTGCCCGCCACGACGAGCTGAACGGGCCGCTCGGGGTGCAGCAGGAGCGCCTTGAGCCGGTCCTGGTCGCGCAGCATGAGCGTGAGCCGCTTGTAGGTGGGCACGCGGCGGGCGAAGCCGATGGTGAGCACGTCGGGCGACAGGATGTCGTCGACCCAGCCGAGCTCGGCCGGGGACGCCCCGCGCTCGCGCCAGGACTTGCGGACCCGGCGCCGGGCCTCGGCCACGAGCTCGCCGCGCAGCTCGCCGCGCAGGGCCCACAGCTCGGCGTCGGACACTCTGCTCGGGTCGAGCCAGCCGGCCGACGCCTCGGGCGCGGTGATCTGGTCCAGCCCCATCCGCTCCGCCTCCACGGCGGCAAGCCGGGGAGCGACCCAGGTGGGCGAGTGCACACCGTTGGTGACCGACCTGATCGGCACCTCCCGCGCGTCGAACCCTGGCCACAGTCCCTCGAACATCTCCCGCGAGACCTGGCCGTGCAGCAGCGAGACGCCGTTCGCCCGGCCGCCGAGCCGCAGGCCCATCACCGCCATGTTGAACACGGTGGGGTCGCCGCCGTCGTAGTCCTCGGAGCCGAGCGCCAGCACGCTCTCCAGCGGCACGCCGTCCATCGCGTTGTCGCCGCCGAAGTAGGTGCTGACCAGGTCCTTCGGGAACCGGTCGATACCCGCGGGGACGGGCGTGTGCGTGGTGAACACCGTCGCGGCGCGTACCGCCTCGTGCGCCTCGCCGACGCTCAGGCCGGATCCGACGAGCTCGCGGATGCGCTCCACCCCGAGGAAGCCGGCGTGGCCCTCGTTGGTGTGGTAGACCTCCGGGTCCGGCGCCCCGGTCAGGCGCGACCAGGCGCGCAGCGCACGCACGCCGCCCACACCGAGCAGCAGCTCCTGCTGCAGGCGGTGCTCGCCGCCGCCGCCGTAGAGGCGGTCCGTGACCTTGCGGGACGCGTCGTCGTTCTCCGGCACGTTCGAGTCGAGCAGCAGCAGCGGCACCCGGCCGACGGCGGCGACCCAGACGTGCGCGTGCAGCTTGCGGCCGCCGGGCAGGTCGAGCGAGATGAGCGCGGGCGTGCCGTCCTCCTCGCGCAGGACCGCGAGCGGCAGGCCGTCCGGGTCGAGCAACGGGTACGTCTCCACCTGCCACGCGTCACGGGTCAGCGACTGCCGGAAGTAGCCGGCCCCGTACAGCAGGCCAACGCCCACGATGGGCACGCCCATGTCGGAGGCGCTCTTCAGGTGGTCACCCGCCAGGATGCCGAGGCCGCCCGAGTACTGCGGCAGCACCGAGGTGATGCCGAACTCCGGCGAGAAGTAGGCGATGGCGCGCGGCAGCTCGCCGCCCGACGTCGTCGTCTGCCCCTGGTACCACTGCGGGTCCCGCAGGTAGCGGTGGAGGTCGTCCGACGCCGCGCGCACCCGGCCGGTGAACGCTTCGTCGGCGGCGAGCGCCGCCAGGCGTTCGGAGCCGAGCGCGGCGAGCAGCGCCACGGGATCGCCCCGGACGTCGGACCAGAGTTCTGGGTCGATGCTCGCGAACAGCTCGCGCGTCGGCGCGTGCCAGGACCAGCGAAGGTTCTGGGCCAGCTCGTCGAGCGCTGCGAGCTGCTCGGGGAGGACCGTGCGGACGGTGAATCTGCGGATCGCTCTCACTGGACGAAGACTACGCACATGTCCGGGCGAGCACACCCCGCCTGGTGGGATATGGGATCCGGTCCGCACAGCGTCATCATGGCGACGTCACGGCGTCGCTGCGGACCTCCGGCTACGGACCTCCACAAGACAGTTTCGAAACCCGGCGCGCCCGGAAGGCGAGTGCCCCGTATGGGTCGATAGCGTGTTCCGGTGAGCCCGTACACGACTCCCGGCCGGATCGGCCGAATCCCCGTCCTCGAGGTCTCCCCCGTCGTCGAGGCCGGACGGTGGCCGGCGAAAGCCGTGGTCGGAGAGGTGGTCCCGATCGAGGCGACGGTCTTCCGCGAGGGGCACGACGCCGTCGCCGCGACGGCCGTGCTCATCGCCCCGGACGGGTCCGACCACTCGTGGGCCCCGATGGTCGACGTCGCCCCCGGCCTGGACCGCTTCCGCGGTTTTCTGCAGCCCGACGCCGAGGGCGACTGGTCGTTCCGGGTGGAGGGGTGGTCGGACCCGTACGCGACCTGGGTGCACGACGCGGGGATCAAGATCGCCGCGGGCATCGACACCGAGCTGATGCTCGCGGAGGGCGTGCGGCTGTTCGACAGGATCTGCCGCCGGGTGCCGGACGACGCACTGGTCGCCGGGGGCCGCACCACCCGTGCCGCACGGGCCCTGACCGCGGCGCGGCGGGCACTGGGTGACGCCTCCCGTCCGGCGGAGGCCCGGTTCGCGGTGGCGACCTCGCCCGAGGTCACCGAGGCCCTGCGGCGTGCACCCCTGCGTGAGCTGGTCTCGGCGTCGGACAGCTACCCGCTGCGGGTGTCCCGGCCGCTGGCGCTGGCCGGGGCCTGGTACGAGATGTTCCCCCGGTCGGAGGGGGCGTACCAGAAGAAGGACGGCACGTGGGTGTCCGGCACGTTCAGGACTGCTGCCAAGCGGCTGCCGGCCATCGCGGCGATGGGGTTCGACGTCGTCTACCTGACGCCCATCTCCCCCATCGGCACCACGTTCCGCAAGGGCCGCAACAACTCGCTGGAGGCCCTGCCGGGTGATCCGGGCAGCCCCTACGCGATCGGGTCGGCGGACGGCGGGCACGACGCCATCCACCCGGACCTGGGTACGGAGAAGGACTTCAAGGCCTTCGTCTCGGCGGCCCGTGAGCAGGGTATGGAGGTGGCGCTCGACATCGCCCTCAACGCGTCGCCCGAGCACCCCTGGATCACCGAGCACCCCGAGTGGTTCGTCATCCGTGCCGACGGGTCCATCGCCTACGCGGAGAACCCGCCCAAGAAGTACCAGGACATCTACCCGCTCAGCTTCGACACGGATCCCGAGGGTCTGTACGCGGCGATGCTGGACGTCTTCCGCACGTGGATCGACCGGGGCGTCACCCTGTTCCGGATCGACAACCCGCACACCAAGCCGGTCAACTTCTGGGAGTGGCTCCTCGCGGAGGTGCACGCGACGAACCCCGAGGTCATCTTCCTGTCGGAGGCGTTCACCAAGCCGGCGATGATGCAGACGCTGGCGCGGGTCGGCTTCCACCAGTCGTACACCTACTTCACCTGGCGCAACACGAAGGAGGAGATCGAGGAGTACCTGGCCGAGGTCAGCGGGCCGCAGGGCTCTGTGCTGCGTCCGTCCTTCTGGCCCACCACCCACGACATCCTGCCGCCCTACCTGAGCGACGGCGGCGTCGCGGCGTTCGCCGTACGCGCGGTGCTGGCCGCGACGGGCTCGCCCACCTGGGGCATCTACTCGGGCTACGAGCTCGTGGAGAACGTCCCGCGACCCGGCGCCGAGGAGCAGATCGACAACGAGAAGTACGAGTACCGGCCGCGGGACTGGGAGCGCGCCGACGAGTACGGGATCGCGCTGCTGCTGGGCAAGCTCAACGAGATCCGCCGGGCGCACCCGGCGCTCCAGCAGCTCCGGAACCTGACGATCCATCCCACGACGAACAGCAACGTGGTCGCGTTCTCGCGGCGGATCCCCGCTGATCGTCTCCCGCGCGCGACAGCGAAGCCGCAGGGCCGCACCATGAGTGCAGGGGGCAACGATCGGCGTGCCCCGCGGCACGACGACGTGGTCGTGGTCGTGCTGAACCTGGACCCCCGGAACGCACAGGAGTCTGTAGTGGACCTGAACCTTTCCGCCCTCGGCCTCAGTGCTCCCGAGGGCGACGACAGTGCCCCGTTCTTCGTGGCACACGACCTGTTGTCCGGCGAGACCTACGGCTGGGGGGCCCATCCCTGGGTCCGGCTGGACCCGCAGGTCCGCGTGGCACACGTCCTCCAGGTGGGTCGGGCATGACGACCTTCGGACCGGGTGGCCCCGCCGTCGGGCCGCCAGAGGGTTATCCACTGGGGGCCGAGGGCGCACAGCCCGAACGGCCCAGCATGCCGAACCCGCCGTCGGTGCCCGTGCCCGTCCAGGCGCTGCCGCCGCGGCGGCAGCCGCGCCTGGACGCCCGGCGCAAGGGCCTGACGCACGATCCCGAGTGGTACAAGAAGGCCGTCTTCTACGAGGTGATGATCCGGTCGTTCTCCGACTCGGGCGACAACGGCGCGGGCGACCTGCGCGGCCTCGTGGAGCGACTCGACTACCTGGAGTGGCTGGGCATCGACTGCCTGTGGCTGCCGCCGTTCTTCCCCTCGCCGCTGCGCGACGGCGGGTACGACGTCGCGGACTTCACGGCGGTCTCGCCGCAGTTCGGCACCATCTCGGACTTCAGCGACCTGGTGGCCGCCGCGCACGAGCGGGGCATCCGCGTGGTGATCGACCTGGTCATGAACCACACCAGCGACGCCCACCCGTGGTTCCAGGCCTCGCGCGCCGACCCGGAGGGCCCGTACGGCGACTTCTACGTGTGGAGCGACGACCCCACGCGGTACGAGGGCGCGCGCATCATCTTCGTGGACACCGAGACGTCGAACTGGACGTTCGACCCGGTGCGGCGGCAGTACTTCTGGCACCGGTTCTTCAGCCACCAGCCCGACCTGAACTTCGAGAACCCGCGCGTGGTCGAGGCGATGCTCGACGTCGCGCGGTTCTGGCTGCAGCTGGGCGTGGACGGCTTCCGGCTGGACGCCGTGCCGTACCTGTTCGAGGCAGAGGGCACCAACTGCGAGAACCTGCCCGAGACCCATGACTTCCTGCGCAAGGTGCGGCGCATGGTCGACACGGAGTTCCCGGGCCGCATCCTGCTGGCCGAGGCGAACCAGTGGCCGGCGGACGTCGTCGAGTACTTCGGCACGGACGACGAGCCCGAGTGCCACATGTGCTTCCACTTCCCCGTGATGCCGCGGATCTTCTACGCGATCCGTGACCAGCGGGCCCGCCAGCTGCTGGAGATCCTCGCGGACACCCCGGCCATCCCGGCGAGCGGGCAGTGGAGCACGTTCCTGCGCAACCACGACGAGCTCACCCTGGAGATGGTGTCCACGGAGGAGCGCGCCAGCATGTACGGCTGGTACGCCCCCGACCCGCGCATGCGGGCCAACGTGGGGATCCGACGGCGGCTCGCACCGCTGCTGGACAACGCCCGCAAGGAGATCGAGCTGGCCAACGCGCTCCTGCTCTCGCTGCCCGGCACCCCGTGCCTGTACTACGGCGACGAGATCGGCATGGGCGACAACATCTGGCTGCCCGACCGCGACGCGGTACGCACCCCCATGCAGTGGACGCCCGACCGCAATGCCGGCTTCTCCACCGCCGACCCGGGCAAGCTCTACCTGCCGCTCGTCCAGTCGCTCGTGCACCACTACCAGCACACGAACGTCGAGGCCCAGCTCGCGCAGCCGACGTCGCTGCTGCACTGGATGCACAACATGCTGGCGTTCCGGCGCCTGCACCCGACGTTCGGGACCGGCGACTTCACGGCGCTCGACTGCAACGACGAGTCGGTCATCGCGTTCACCAGGTCCTCCGCCGAGGAGACCATCCTGGTGGCCGCCAACCTGTCCGCCACGGCGCGCTCGTCGACCATCAAGCTGCCCGGATACGCCGGCTGGACGCTCACCGACGTGTTCGGCGGGGCCGGGTTCCCGAGCGTCGGCGACGACGGGATCCTGACGATGACGTGGGGTGCGCGCGACTTCTACTGGCTGGTGCTGGCCCCACCGACAAGGTCCGGTGCCGACGACACGGCGGGGCAGGCGCGAGAGGCGTGAGCCCCGCGCGACTCGTCCACGTCTCCCCGGGGGCCGCGCACCTCCCCCCGGAGGTGCTGCGGCTGCTGGACACGTGGCTGCCCCAGCAGCGCTGGTACCCGGTGCCCGCCGAGGGGGTGACGCACGAGCCCTGGCTCACCGTCACCGTCCCGGGGGTCGCCGACGTCGTCGTCGCCCTCCTGCGGCTGGCCGGCCCCGGCCTCGCCGCGGGCTCCGACTCGCTGGTGATCCAGGTGCCGCTGGTGCTGACCCCCACCGCCGAGCCGGAGGCCGACACCGTCGAGACCGAGGCCGCGGGCCTGATCGGCACGGTGACGACGGCGTCGGGCACCGCGACGGTGCACGACGGCGGGGTCCACCCCGCCGCCTGGCACGCCTACCTCACCACCGCCCTGCCGGAGGCGTGCGAGCCGGAGGACTGCGCCGAGCTGGCCGGTGCGCGACGCATCTCCGGCGAGCAGTCGAACACGTCGGTGATGCTTCCCGCCCTGTCCGCGCACGGGGGCCGGGGCGGGATGCTCAAGATCCTGCGGACCGTCGCGCTGGGCCCACACCCCGACGTCGTGATCCCGGAGGCCCTGACCCGGGCCGGCTGGGACGGTGTGCCGCGGTTCCTCGGCGCCGTCCCGCTGCCGGTACCCGACGACCTCGACGCGGCGCCGCTCGCCCATCTCGCCGTGCTCTCCGAGCTGGTCACCGACGCCACCGACGGGTTCGAGCTCGCCTGCGCGTACGCGTCGCGCGACGAGGACTTCGGGGAGCGGGCCGCGGAGCTCGGGGCCGTCGTCGCACAGCTGCACGCCGTGCTGCTCGAGGCGCTCGGCCCGGGCCCCGGCCTCGAGCCCGCGAGCTTCATGGGGGTGCTGCGGCGGCGCGCCGCCGAGGCGTTCGCCGACGTCCCCGACCTGGCCCCGCACCGCGCGGGCGTCACCGCGCTGTTCGACGCCGTGAGCGAGCGGCTGTCCGCCGTCGTCGAACGCACCGGCGGGCTCGTGCCCCTGCAGTCCATCCACGGGGACCTGCACCTCGGCCAGGCGCTCTACTCGCCGGACGGCTGGAAGGTGCTCGACTTCGAGGGTGAGCCGCAGCGCCCCGTGTCCGAACGCGTCGCGCCCGACCTGCCGCTGCGCGACGTCGCCGGACTGCTCCGCTCGCTCGACTACGCGGCCGCCGTCGGGCAGGCGACCGACCCGCACTGGGCCGGGCACGCCCAGATCAGCTTTCTCGAGGGGTACCGCGAAGCGCACGCCGGAGCGGTGCCCGCGGCGTCGGGCGGCGAGCTCTCCGTCGCCACCGCCGAGCTGCTGCTGCGCGCGCTCGTCCTGGACAAGGCGCTGTACGAGGTGGTCTACGAGTTCCGGCACCGGCCCGCGTGGATGCACATCCCGCTGACGGCCGTCGAACGTGTGCTCGCTTCGTGACCCCTACCAGCCCGGACGTGTCGCACGTCACCTGCTCCCCATGGAAAGGTGAACCCATGGCAGACCTGCCCGACGTCGACCTCGAGGTCCTGACCGCTATCGCGTCCGGAACCCACCACGATCCGCACACCGTGCTCGGCCCCCACCTGCTCGACGGGCCCCGCGCGGTGGTACGCGCCCTACGGCCGCTCGCCGACGAGGTGGTGGTGACCACCTCCGGCCCGGACGGTGACACGGAGGTGGCCGCCACGCACCAGGGTGCGGGGGTGTGGGCCGCCGTCGTGCCCACGACAGAGGGACCGGACGGGACCAGACATGCTCCCGACTACCGCGTCCGCACCCGGTCGGGCACGGACACCTGGACGTCCGACGACCCGTACCGGTTCCTGCCCACCCTCGGCGAGGTGGACCTGCACCTGATCGGCGAGGGCCGGCACGAGCAGCTCTGGCAGGTGCTCGGCGCCAACCTGCACCGGTACCCGAGCGCGACGGGCGACATCGCAGGCGTCGCCTTCGCCGTGTGGGCCCCGAACGCCCGCGGCGTGCGGCTCGTGGGCGACCACAACGGCTGGGGCGGCACGCACCCCATGCGGTCGCTCGGTTCCACGGGCGTCTGGGAGCTCTTCGTCCCCGACGTCGGCCCGGGCCTGCGCTACAAGTACGAGATCCTGGGGGCCGACGGCGTCTGGCGCGCCAAGGCGGACCCGCTCGCCAAGGCGACGGAGCAGCCGCCCGCGACGGCGAGCGTCGTGACCGCCTCGAGCCACGAGTGGCACGACGACGCGTGGATCGCCGCACGGACCGCGACCGACCCGCACTCCGCGCCGCTGAGCGTGTACGAGGTGCACCTGGGCTCGTGGCGGCCCGGCCTCGGCTACCGCGAGCTCGCGGAGCAGCTGACCGCCTACGTCAGCGAGCAGGGGTTCACGCACGTCGAGCTGCTGCCCGTCGCGGAGCACCCGTACGGGGGGTCGTGGGGCTACCAGGTCACCAGCTACTACGCGCCGACCTCGCGGTTCGGCTCGCCCGACGACTTCCGCCACCTCGTGGACCGGCTCCACCAGGCGGGGATCGGCATCATCCTCGACTGGGTGCCCGCGCACTTCCCGCGCGACGAGTTCGCCCTCGCCCGCTTCGACGGCGCGCCCCTGTACGAGCACCCCGACCCCCGGCGCGGCGAGCAGCAGGACTGGGGCACGCTGATCTTCGACTTCGGCCGGCGGGAGGTACGCAACTTCCTGGTCGCGAACGCGACCTACTGGTTCGAGGAGTTCCACGTCGACGCGCTGCGCGTGGACGCCGTCGCCTCCATGCTCTACCTCGACTACTCCCGCAAGGAGGGCGAGTGGGCCCCCAACGTGCACGGCGGGCGGGAGAACCTGGAGGCGATCGCGTTCCTGCAGGAGACCAACGCGACGGCCTACCGGCGCACGCCCGGTGTCATGATGATCGCCGAGGAGTCGACGGCGTTCCCCCAGGTCACCGGCCCGACCTCCAGCGGAGGGCTGGGCTTCGGCCTGAAGTGGAACATGGGCTGGATGAACGACACCCTCCGCTACCTGGCCGAGGACCCGTACAACCGGCGCTACCACCACGGCGAGCTGACGTTCTCCCTGGTGTACGCGTTCACCGAGCAGTTCGTGCTCCCGATCAGCCACGACGAGGTGGTGCACGGCAAGGGGTCGCTGCTGGGGAAGATGCCGGGCGACCGGTGGCAGCAGCTCGCGGGCGTGCGGTCCTTCCTCGCCTACCAGTGGACCCACCCGGGCAAGCAGCTGCTGTTCATGGGGTGCGAGTTCGCGCAGGAGTCCGAGTGGTCCGAGTCGGACGGGCTGCCGTGGCACCTGCTCGGCGATGCCGGGCACGCGGGCGTGCAGCACCTGGTCCGGGACCTGAACGCGCTCTACCGCGCGACGCCGGCGCTGTGGGAGCTGGACTTCGACCACACCGGGTTCGAGTGGCTCGAGGGTGACGACGCCGACCACAACGTGCTGGCCTACGTGCGCCGGTCGCGCTCGGGCGACCCCGTGGTGGTGGTCGTGAACTTCGCCGGCGTGCCCCACGAGGGTTACCGGCTGCCGCTGCCGACGCTGCCGCTGGCCTCGCGGGCCGAGACCTCGTTGGCCGAGCCCTCGCGGGTCGAGACCGTCGAGACCACGACCGCCGCCGAGCCGACAGCCGCCTCCGTGTGGCGCGAGGCGCTGAACACCGACGCGACCGTCTACGGCGGTTCGGGCGTGGGGAACATGGGCCGCGTGCAGGCCGAACCGGTGCCCCACCACGGCCGCGCGTGGTCGGCAGTGGTCCGGGTCCCCCCGCTGGGCGCCCTGGTCCTCGTCCCGGAGCCCCCGACGGCCGGGTGACGGCGGCCGACGCCCCAACCTCTTCGAGGCCTAGGTTTCTCGCGCTCCAGCCGTCTCGGAGCGAAGAGACCTAGGCCTCGAAAGGGTGCTCGGGCCGGAGATCAGTAGAGGCTGATCGCCAGGCGCTTGCGCGCCTTGCTCACCCGTGGGTCCCCCGTGCCGGCGAGCTCGAAGAGCTCCAGCAGCCGTACGCGGAGCTTCTCCTTGTCGTCGGCATCGGCCCCGGGCAGCAGGTCGAGGAGGCGAGCGAACGCGTCGTCCACCTTGCCGCCCAGCATGTCCAGGTCGGCGACGGCGAGCGCCGCCTCGACGTCGGCCGGCGCGTCCGCCGCGGCCTTGCGCGCCGCGGCGAGGTCGGCGTCCCGGGTGCGCTGCATGAGGCGTACCTGCGCGAGGCCCGCCGTCGCGTCCGAGTCCTTGGGGTCCTGCCGGAGGGCCTTCTCGTAGGCAGCCACGGCGGCGTCCAGGTCGTCGCGCTCGATCGCGTCGTACGCCTCCTGGTGGAGCGGCGGCAGCGGCGGCAGCTGCTCGGTCTCGACCTCGTCCGCCGCGGGCGCGGCGCCCGGGGCGCGGCCGTTGACGCCGTTCTGCTCGGCGGCCGCCAGCACCTGGTCCAGCACACCGCGGATCTGCTGCTCCTCCGCGGCGCCCTGGAACAGCGGCAGGGGCTGGCCCTGCAGCACCGCCACCACCGTGGGCACACCCTGCACCTGGAACGCGGCGGCGACCTGCGGGTAGGTCTGCGCGTCGACGCGGCCGAGGAGGAACCGCCCGCCGTACTCGTCGGCGAGGCGGCCCAGCGTGACGCCGAGCTCTGCGTTCGCCTGGTCGGTCGGGATCCAGATCAGCATCACCACCGGATAGGTGGACGAGTCACGAACCAGCTGCTCGAAGTTCGCCTCGCTGACGTCCACGACGAAGCCACCGGCTTCGGGGGCGCCGCCGGGTTCACCGGGCGGCGGTGCCTGGGGTCGGTTGAGAGCGGACAGGTCGACGGCGCCGCGCACCGCGAACTCGGGCTGGGCGCTCCGGGCGGGCCCGGGCTGAGGGGACGGACTGCTCATGAGGGCAATCCTAATGACCGCGCGGGCGCTCACCCGCCGACTCCGCTCTCAGCGAGAATCGGCGGGCAGCCGCCCCGGCGAGGCCTCCGACGTCGTCAGTCGTTCGAGACGATGTGGGGCACCCGGTGGTACCCGACCAGCGTGATCGGGGCGCTCGCCCCGGCGGGTGGCACGTACAGGGCCACCATGTCGCGATACACGATCCGCACCACGTTGGTCTGCTCGGCGTCGCCCCAGAGCGCCCTGGCCGACGGCGTGGGCGGGCCGAGCTGCCAGTTCTCCTCCGCCCGGACCGTCTCCTGGCTGGCCAGCACTCCGAGCACGAGGGCGCCGCCGTCGACGGTACGGACCGCCTTGACCGGATCCTCCGTTGGCTCGTACGCGATCTTGAAGGAGCCCCTGCCGTCCTTCTCCTCGATCGCGTCGACCTGGAGCTTGCCGTACTCACGGTGGAACCGGCGCAGGTCGTCGTCGGCGAAGCCGTCGGCGTACTGCGAGCGCCCGTCGACGCTCAGCACCGACGCGTACTGCTCGATGACCGTCGCCGGCGCCACCTTGAGGCTCGTGTCGTCCGCCGAGACCGCCGGGCTGCCCAGGGCGGCCTCCGCGAACCGCGGCATGGTCACGCTCGGCAACAGCTGGACGTAGCCCCACAGCTTGTACTGCTCCCGCGCGGACGCCTGCTCGAAGGCCACGAGCACCGGCGTGCCCCTGCCCTGCGGCTGGACCCCCATGCCGTAGCTGCTGCGCGGCCAGCCCTGGTCCGACGGCAGAACCACCTGCTGCATCTGGGGCGTCAGGTCGGTCAGCGCCTCGCTGTCCCCGCGGGCGGCGGCGAGCTTCAGCTCGGCCTCGCGCATGGTGAGCGCCGGCCCGGACAGCCGCGCGGCCAGCGACCGCACCTCGTCGACCTGGTCCGCCTCCGCGACGACGGTGGAGACCCGGTCCAGGATCTTCAGCTCCTGGGTCTCGCTGACCACCGCCGCGACCACCGGCGCGTCGGCCTCGGGGACCGGCGGCTCTGCCGTGCAGCCGGCGAGCAGCATCGCGACGGCGCCGGCCGTGGCCAGGTGGGCCGTGCCCCGCCGTCGGGCGATCTCCCGACAGGTCGTGGAAAGAGCTTCGGAAAGCGGCAAGGGTGGCCTCCGTAGGTTCACGGAGGCCACCCTAGCGGCGGCGGCTGACCGGTTCGCCGGCCTGATCAGCCGTTCGAGACCGAGCTCGGGACGTGCTCGTAGCCGACCAGGCTGACCTGGTCGTCGGACTCCTTGGGCGGCACGTACATCGCCACGATGTCCTTGTAGTTGACCTCGACCACGTTGGTCACCTTGGTGTTGCCCCATAGTGCCTGGGTCGTCTCGGTCGGCGGGCCGATCTCGCAGCCCTCCTCCTTGGCGGTGATCGTCTCCTGGCTGATCATCGCAGCCATCACGAGAGCACCGCCGTCTGCCGTACGGACCGCCTTGACCGGATCCTTCGTGGGCTCGTACTCCACCTTGAAGGCGCCGCCGCAGTCCTCCTTGTTGATCGCGTCGACCTGGAGCTTGCCGTAGTCCCGGAAGAACTGCCGCAGGTCGTCGTCGCTGAAGGTGTCGGCGTACTTCGAGTCCTTGTCGACCGTGAGCACCGACGCGTACTGCTTGATCGCGTCGGCCGGTGTCACCTTGAGGCTCGCGTCGTCCGGCAGGACGGCCGGGCTGCCAAGGGTGGCCTCCGCGAACCGCGGCATGGTCACGCCCGGAAGCAGGCGCACCCAGCCCCACAGCTTGTACTGGTCGCGTGCCGTGGCCTGCTCGAAGGACATCAGCACAGGGGTCGTGAGGTCCTTCGGCTGCACCGTGATGGCGAAGCTGCTGCGCGGCCACTCCTGGTCCGACGGCAGGATGACCTGCTGCATCTCCATGTTCAGGTCGGTCAGCGGCTCGGTGTCGCGGCGGGCGGCGGCGACCTTGAGCTGCGTCTCGCGGATGTCGAGCGCCGGCCCGGACAGGCGCGAACCGAGAGACTTCGCGTCGCTGGCCTTGGTCACCTTGCCGACGACGCTCGCCACGTCGTCCAGGATCTTGCCCTCCTGGGCCTCCGTGACGACCGCCTCGGCGACCGGCGCTTCCGGCGTCGGGGTCGGTAGCTCCTCGGCACAGCCGGTGAGCAGACCCGTGGCGAGCACGGTTGCTACCACGGCCGTGACGCGGGTCGTGGAGCGTCTCATTGGTTACCTCCGTCGTTCCCGGTGACGCCCCAGGTCTGACGCCACGCGGCAGCCCGGCTGCTCGGTGTCTCCGGCTCGGGCTCTGGTTCGGGTTCGGACGCGGGCACGGTGGGCATGGCGCCCGTCGCGGCCCTGAGCTGCGCCTGCTCGCGCAAGCGCATCTCACGTCGGGTCAGTGGCTTGCCTGACGCGGCGGGAGCGGCCGGCTCGGCCCGTGCGGCGGCCGGCGCCTGGGGCGACGCCGGTGCCTGGTCGGGTGCGGCGCCGCCGAACGGCGTCCGCTCTGCCGAGGGCTGCCCGGTGGGAGCGGGTGCGGCTCCGGGTGCCTGGCCCCGGCGCCGGCGGATCCCGCGGACGGACGCCGCAGGGGCGGCGACCGGTTCGGGCGCCTGCTCGGGAACCGGGGGCGGGGTGATAGGAGCCGCTCCGCCGAACGGGGCCGGCGCTCCCCAGGTGCGGGTGTGGTCCTGCTCGGGGTCGGGCAGACCACGTTCCGGCGGCCGTACGGGTTCGTGCTCGGGCCGCCCACGCTCGGGCCTGCCACGTTCCGGCCTACCACGCTCCGGCCTGTCGCGGCCCGGCAGCTCCCGGCCGGCCGCGGCCGGCGGGTAGACCGCCGTACCTCCGTCGGCGGGGTCGCCCAGCGCGGGCGGGAAGCCTGCGGCCGGCTCGTGCGCGGCCGGGCTCGACCGGTCGCCGTCCACCTCGAAGACCGTGTCCCGACGCGACGGGTCGGAGTCCGCTTTCCGGGTACGGCCGGCGGACGACGAGCGTCCCTTGCCGGAGCCGCGGTTCTTACGACGTGCGCCGATGGCCAGGAAGATGCCGAGGATCAGGAGGAAGCCACCGCCCAGCACGCCCGGCCACAGTAACGGGGTGTTCACGGGACGAGGCCAGGTGAACTCCAGCGTGGGCGCCTGGGCGCCCTCACCGACGCCCGCGGCCAGCAGGACCGTGCGGCCGGGCTGCTCGGTCCAGCGCATCTGGACTCTGGTCTCGCCAGTCACCTCGGAGATCCACATGTCGGATCCGGCGGGATCAGGACCGGTGCCCGGCTGCCCGGCCGGTTCCTCCGCCGCTTCGCCCTCTGTCGCTTCGCCCTCGGGAGCGGCACCCGGGACGACGCTCAGCGTCTCCCAGGAGGACAGGCCGGTCACCGAGTCGTAGGGGTCCTGGCCGACCCAGCCGAGCACGTCGACGTCGGACCCGAGCGCGAGCGTGACCTTCTGCCCCTCCGGGACAGTGGCCCGCACGGTCACCTGGTCGTCGACCAGGCCGAGCACACCGGGCTCGGTCACGACCATTGTTCCGTCGCCGCTGGGGGTCGCGGTCGCGACAACTGTGTCGGACTCGCGCAGGACGGTTGCCGTCGCAACCCCGTAACCGATCCCGCCGAGTCCGGCAAGGATCAGGAGGATTGCCAGAAAGCGTTGCACCACCGATTCCCTTCGAATTTTGGGCGCGCGGCCCGTCGATCAGGTGGATGTTCCAGCATAGGGACCGAACGCGGAGCCCTGTCCAATGACGGGCGTGCTTGTGCGGTTCGGTCGGGATTCTCACCCTTCCTTCACTGAGGTGTGCCTGAACCGCCACCAGGCCGCGCGGGCCGTCTCGCGCAGGTCAGGTCGCGCGGGCCAGCGAGAGTATTCCATGCAATACGTACATTGCATCCGCTAGCGGGAGTATCCACATCCGCACAAGGCACGTATCCTGGGCGCCGGACGGCCGGTATAAGCCGCGTCCCAGGGGGGAGCCTGACCCGCGCCTCACCAAGTTCCGACACTGGAGGTCTGCACCGTGTCCGACGAGCGCTCGCTCTTTCCGACTGCAATGCGCGGATACGACCGCGATCAGGTGCATGCGCACCTGGACCGGTTGAACCACGCCCTCGAAGAGGCACGGCGCCAGGTCGAGGCCTCAGACAGCCGCGCCATGCAGCTCACGCAGGACCTCACCGACGCCAAGCGCAATCTGCGCGAGACCGAGAAGCCTTCGTACGCCGGCCTCGGCTCCCGCATCGAGCTGCTGCTGCGTTCGGCCGAGGACCAGTCGACCGACATCATCAACCAGGCCAACCAGCAGGCCGCTGACATCATGGCCCGGGCGAAGCTGTCCGCAGGGCAGGTGCGCTCGCGCGCCGAGTCCGAGGTCGCCGAGATGCTCGCCAGCGCCCGCCGCGAGGCCGAGGAGATCCGCACCACCATGGCGGCCGAGGCCGAGGGTCACCTGCTGGCCGCGCAGCGCCGCGCCGAGGAGCTCGTGGGTTCCGCCGAGCGCGAGTCCGCGCAGATCGCCAGCGCCATCAACGCCGAGGAGAGCGAGCGCCGGGCCAGCCTCGAGCGCGAGCTCGGCACCCTGCGCTCGACCGTCGAGCGCGAGACCACCGAGCTGCGCGTCAAGACCGAGGCGGACGCCGCCAAGCTCCGCTCCGAGGTCGCCGCCCAGACGAGCGAGCAGCGCGAGTCCGCCGAGCGCGACTCCTCCGCGATGCTGTCCAGCGCCCGGGCCGAGTCCGAGCAGATCCTCTCGGAGGCACGCCGCCAGGCGGCCGAGGCGGCCAACGCCGTCACCACCGAGATGGAGGAGCTGCGCGAGCAGGCCCGTGCGGCGCTCGCCCAGGCAGAGCTCGACATCGCCACCCGCAAGGAGAGCGTCGAGAAGGAGCTCGCCGAGCGGCACGAGACGGCGAAGTCCGAGATGGCCAAGCTGGTCAGCACCGCGGAGGAGCACGCAGCAGAGGCCGAGAAGCGCGTGGCCGTGGCTCTGGAGCAGTCGGAGAAGATCCGCTCGGAGTCCGACGTCTACGTCAAGGACCTCGTGGCAGACGCCCGCAAGTCCGCGGACCGCATCGTGGCCGAGGCCAGGGAGTTCGCGGAGCAGACGATCGACGACGCTCGCGCCGAGGCGGAGTCGAGCCGGTCGGCCGCGCAGCACCAGCTCGAGGACCTGACCCGTCAGCACGACTCGATCAACTCGTACCTGGACGAGCTGCGCGGCATGCTCGGTACGCCGACCGAGGCCGCTCCGGCCAAGCCCGCCCTGCCGTCGAAGCCGAAGGGCATGTCCGGGGCGACCCCGGCGCAGCAGGCCCGCTTCGCCGTCGTCGGCGACGGCACCGAGGCAGAGCCCGACGTCCCCGAGTCGACCGACACGGGCTCGATGCCCGCGTCGATCCCGCCGAGCAACCCGACGCCCGTGCCCGTCGGCACGGCGACCGTGGTCATCCCGTCGGTCAAGGGCACCAAGGCGAGCACGAAGGCCGGCCAGCCCGCCGAGAGCGAGGACGCCGAGGAGCCGGTCGGCGAGAAGGCCGGCGCCTCGAAGTAGCCCCGCCTGCTGGGCTAGTTCCGCGAAGTAGAGCGCCTGTCCGGGTCTCCCTGGTAAGGTCTTCCAGTCGAGCCCCGCGCCCAGGCCTGCTGCGACGTCGAGCGTCGAGTCCACGAGGCGGTGCACCAG
>NZ_JBFAKY010000032.1:0-57120 GCF_040656015.1 Promicromonospora sp. NPDC050249
CCGCTACGTCGAGCGCCTGTCCGAGTCTGACTCGGACAGGCGCTCTACTTCGCGGAAACGGCTCAGGCCTTCGTCACCGAGACCGTCCGCTCGGCCCCGGCCGTCACGGCCAGCGACGTCGCGAGCGTCTCCCGGGTCACCAGCTCGCGGTGCTCCTCGACGGCGGCGACCCACTCGGCGGGCACCGTCAGGTCGAGCGCGATGCGGTCGGCGACCTGCAGACCGGCGGCCTTGCGTGCGTCCTGCACGTCGCGGACGACGTCGCGGGCGTAACCCTCGGCGCGCAGCGCGTCGTCGAGCGCCAGGTCGAGGACGACGAAACCGCCGCCGGCCAGGACCGCCGCAGCGGTCTCCACGGCCTCGGCGCCCGCGTCGGCCGTGTCCCGGGGCGTGACCACCGTCGTCAGCTCGTACTCGGTCTCGAGCAGCTCGACGTCGCCGCCCTCCGTCGCGACCACGACGGCGCCGGCGTCGGTCTTGGACCAGGCGCCGGACTTGGCCGCCTTGATCACCGCCTGCACACCGCGACCGAGCCGCGGGCCGGCGGCACGCGCGTTGACCGCCAGGCGCTCGGAGATGCCGTACTCGGTGGCGACCTCGGGCGAGAAGGCGACCAGCCGCACCTCCTTGACGTTCAGCTCCGTCGCCATCAGCCCGGTGAACGGCGCGACGCCGTCCGGGTCCGCCACGGCCACGACGAGCGACCGCAGCGGCTGCCGCACACGCAGCTTGTTCGCCTTGCGCAGCGCCAGCGTCTGCGACACCACTGCCCGCGCGGACTCGACGGCGGCGACGAGGGCGTCGTCGGCCACGAGGGTCTCGGCCACCGGGAAGTCCGCAAGGTGCACCGAGCGTCCGCCGGTCAGGCCGCGCCAGACCTCCTCCGTGAGCAGCGGCGCCAGCGGCGCCATCACGCGGCACAGCACCTCTAGCGCCGTCGAGAGGGTGTCGAAGGCGTCGGCGTCCTCGGCCCAGAACCGGTCGCGCTGCGTGCGCACGTACCAGTTGGTCAGGGCGTCGAGGTACTGGCGCACCGAGTCGCAGGCACCCGCGATGTCGTAGCCGTCGAGCTGTTCGGTCACGTCCGAGACGAGCCCGCGCGTGCGCGCCAGCAGGTACCGGTCCATGACCGGCAGCCCGGCCACGCGCTCGGGCGTCAGCGGCTGCGCCGCGTACCCCGCGCCGTCCCCGGCGGCGTTGGCGTACAGCGTGAAGAAGTAGTACGTGCTCCACAGCGGCAGCAGCACCTGGCGGACGGCGTCGCGGATGCCCTCCTCGGTGACCACGAGGTTGCCGCCGCGCAGGATCGGCGACGACATGAGGAACCAGCGCATCGCGTCCGACCCGTCACGGTCGAAGACCTCGTTGACGTCCGGGTAGTTCTTCAGCGACTTCGACATCTTGCGGCCGTCGGAGCCCAGCACGATGCCGTGCGAGAGCGCCGTCTGGAAGGACGGCCGGTCGAACAGGGCGGTGGCCAGCACATGCAGCGTGTAGAACCAGCCGCGCGTCTGCCCGATGTACTCGACGATGAAGTCGCCCGGGTAGTGG
Organism: Promicromonospora sp. NPDC050249; assembly: GCF_040656015.1. Lineage (NCBI taxonomy): Bacteria > Bacillati > Actinomycetota > Actinomycetes > Micrococcales > Promicromonosporaceae > Promicromonospora > Promicromonospora sp. NPDC050249. Next base: position 1,552 of record NZ_JBFAKY010000032.1, read on the forward strand.
TGCTCGAACCAGTCGGCGTTCTCGAACGGGTAGTGCACCTGCGCGTACGGCATCGAGCCGGAGTCGAACCAGACGTCCAGCACGTCCTCGACGCGGCGCATCGTGGACTGCCCGGTGGGGTCGTCCGGGTTGGGCCGCGTCAGGTCGTCGACGAACGGGCGGTGCAGGTCCGGGTTGCCGTCCTTGTCCTGCGGCACCCGGCCGAAGTCACGCTCGATCTCCGCGAACGACCCGTACACGTCGATGCGGGGGTACGCCGGGTTGTCCGACTTCCAGACCGGCACCGGCGAGCCCCAGAAGCGGTTGCGCGTGATCGACCAGTCGCGCGCGTTCTCCAGCCACTTGCCGAACTGGCCCTGCTTGATGTGGTCCGGCACCCAGGTGATCTGCTCGTTCAGCTCGACCATGCGGTCCTTGAACTTCGACACCTCGACGAACCACGAGGACACACCCATGTAGATCAGCGGCTGGCGGCAGCGCCAGCAGTGCGGGTACGAGTGCACGTACTGCTCGCGACGCAGCAGCACGGTGCCGGACGTCGTCCGCCCCGCCTCGTCGTCGGCCGCACCCCGCGTACGGGCCTTGAGGTGGTCCATGATCGCCGCGTTCGCGTCGAAGACCTGCAGCCCGGTGTACTCCTCGACGGGGAAGGTGAAGCGCCCGTCGGCCCCGACGGGGATGACCGGCTCCACGCCCTCGCGGTCGCTGACCTGCTTGTCCTCCTCACCGAACGCGCCGGCGTTGTGGACGAGGCCCGTACCGTCGGTGGTCGTGACGAAGTCCGCCTCGACCACGCGGTGCGCGCCCGTGTGGCCCTCGTAGTAGGCGAACGGCGGCGCGTAGGCGGCGCCCAGGAGGTCGCTGCCCTTGAGGCGTCCGACGACGTTCGGTGCCTCGGCGCCCTCGTCCGTCAGCTCGCGTGCGTAGGAGTCCACGCGGGCCTCCGCGAGGACGTACCGCTGCGGGGTGCCGGTGAAGGACGACTCGACGATCGCGTAGTCGACGTCCGGGCCGACCATGACGAGCAGGTTGGACGGCAGGGTCCACGGCGTGGTGGTCCAGATGAGCAGGTGGTCGCCCGTACGGAGCACCTCCGCGTTCTCCGGGACCTCCGTCACCGCGAAGCCGACGGTCACCGCCGGGTCCTGCCGCTGCTGGTAGACGTCGTCGTCCATGCGCAGCTCGTGGTTGCTCAGCGGGGTCTGGTCGTTCCAGCAGTAGGGCAGCACGCGGAAGCCCTCGTAGATGAGGCCCTTGTCGAACAGCGACTTGAAGGCCCAGAGCACCGACTCCATGAACGTCGGGTTCAGGGTCTTGTAGTCGTTGTCGAAGTCCACCCAGCGGGCCTGGCGCGTCACGTACGTGCGCCACTCGTCGGTGTACTTGAGCACGCTGGAGCGGCAGGCCTCGTTGAACTTGTCGATGCCGAGCGCGACGATCTCGTCCTTGGTCTTGATCCCGAGCTGGCTCATCGCCTCCAGCTCAGCGGGCAGGCCGTGCGTGTCCCAGCCGAAGCGGCGCTCGACCCGCTGCCCCTTCATGGTCCGGTAGCGCGGTACGACGTCCTTGGCGTACCCGGTCAGCAGGTGGCCGTAGTGCGGCAGGCCGTTCGCGAACGGCGGGCCGTCGTAGAAGACGAACTCGTTGCTGCCGTTCTCGCCGGCCGGTCGGGCCTCGACGGACGCGCGGAAGGTGTCGTCCTTCTCCCAGTACTCGAGCACGTCGCGCTCGAGGTCGGGCAGGCTGGGCGATGCGGGCACGGGGGTGGTGGCGTCGCTCGGACGGTGCAGCGGATAGGCCATGGTTCTTCTGGCTCCTGGCGGTTCAGCGGTTCGGCAGCAGGTGGACTTCTTGGTGCTTCTGCTGCGAGGACGCCGCACCTGGGTGCGCCGCGGTACCACCCCGCTTGCCACCCGCTCCCGCGTGCGGCCGCTCGTTGACGGCTGTGACGGGCCTACCCGTCCGGTTCTACTGGGGTTCCCGCTGCCTGACGGCGGTGGGGTGACCTGTTCTTCCGGAGGCTCGCCGGTGATAGCCGGGTCGATGCCTGTAGGGCAATCGTACCGGGCGGCGGCAACCGGAAAAGTCCGGCGTGCAACCTGATCGCGCCCCGCGTGCGTCCAGGTGACATGAACGCAATCAGCCAAGCGATCGGTCCGCCGGTCGGCACAGCGGCCGGCGCCCCCTTGCGGGCCGTGCCGGAGCCCGGAGCAGCCACGGAGGTTCCGGCCGGCGCGCCGGAGTTCTCGGTGGTCCGCACCGGGATGTCACCGGAGGAGCAGTTCCGGCTCTTCGCCGTCGAGAGCACGGCCGCGCTGCACCGCATCGCCTACCTCCTGTGCGGCGACGACCACCGCGCGCACGACCTCACCCAGATCGCGCTCGAGCGGACCTACCGGCACTGGTCCCGGCTCAAGGACGGCAACCCGTTCGCCTACGCCCGGCGGGTGCTGGCCACCGCGCGGATCGACGGCTGGCGGCGCACCCGCCGCGAGGTCCTGCAGTCGCCCGAGGACGTCGTCGTCGCGCAGGAGGCGAGCCGCTCCCCCGCGCTCGACAGCGGGAACGAGATCGCCGAGCGGGAGCGCCTGGTGCGCGCGCTGCGCCGGCTCGGCCCCGGCCAGCGGCGGGTGGTCGTGCTGCGCCATCTGCTCGACCGGTCAGAGGCCGACGTCGCCGAGGAGCTCGGCGTCAGCATCGGAAACGTGAAGTCCCAAGGCGCACGCGGCCTCGCCCGCCTGCGTGAGCTGCTCTCGGAAGGACAGGACGCATGAACGACCACTCCACCACCAAGCCGGTCGACGAGGCATGGGTGGCGCACGTGCGCGACCTCAGCTCCGGCGTCGTACCGCCCACCGCCGCCAACCCGCACGCCATGTCGCGCGTGGCGATCCGCCGCACCCGGACCCGCCGCGCGGTCTTCGCTACCGGCGGCGGCGTGCTGACCGTCGCGGCCGTCGCGGGGGCGGCCTTCGCCCTCGGTGGCCCGACGGCGCCGGGCGTGCTCCTGCCGGGCGGGTCGCCGGCGTCGTCGACGTCGGCAGGCCCGTCGATGTCGGTGGAGGAACAGCGGGCGAGGGATGCGGAGGCGGCAGCACTGAAGGAGCTGGAGTCGGCGGGCGTGCCCGACGGATGGGAGGTGCACGAGCTGGAAGGCCTCACCTATGCCCTGCCGCCCGAGATCATGAGCAGCGGCCCGGTCCAGGACGAGCCCGGTGTGTCCTCCGACATGTGGCACAGCAGCGATGACCCGGACGCCCCGCCGTTCATCCGGGTCGCCTACGTCACGCCCGACTACGAGTTCTACGACACGAAGGCAAGCGGCCTGACCCAGACTCCGGGACCCACCGCGAAGTCGTTCGACCTGCCCGGCGCGAGCGTCGCGACCGTCGAGGACGGCGAGCGGCTGAGCGAGATCGCGGGATTCCCGGAGGCAGACCCCGCCCGCGGCCTGATCCGGATCCTCGTCCACCGCGCCGACGGCCCCGGCCGGTACACGATCTCGATGAACCTGCCGGCGGCGGACGCCGAGTTCGTCGAGGAGTTCCGGGCGTCGTTGAGCCTCGGCTGACGGCGTCGGCCGCCCGCTGCCGGCCGCGAAGGATGACCATGCACTTGCTGCCAGGCCGACCCCGGATCTGGCAGCAAGTGCATGGTCATCTGGGAGCCTGTGGATGACAAGGGCTAGCAACCCATGCCATCAGTTGTAATTGATGGCGTGCCGAAGAGACAGCCCCTCCCGCCGCAGCTGCTGAACCTCGCGCGCCAGCAGGCCGGCCTCCTGTCGTCACGGCAGTGCGACGCCGCCGGCGTGGGGCCGTCGCAACGCCGCAACCTGGTGGCCCGCGGGTCCTGGCGCCGTGTCACGCGCGGGGTCTTCGACACGGACGACGTCCCGAGCGGCCTGCACGCGTTTGACGTCGACCGGCTGCGATCAGTCTGGTCCGCACTGCTGGCCAACCGCCACGCGATCGCCGTCGGCTCATGCGCCCTGATGCTGCACGGTGTCAAGGGCCTCCCCCGCCGGATCGTCCCCGAGGTGACCTTCCCGCGCGGCCTGGCACGGAAGTCCCGGGACGGGATCATGTTCCGGCAGTACGCAGCGGGGCTGGAGACGGTCGAGATCTCCAGCCGCAAGGTGGTGACCGTGGAGCGAGCGCTGGTCCAGGCGCTGCCGACGCTGACCCGCGACCAGGCGGTCGCCTGCCTGGACAGTGCGCTGAACCAGGGCTTGATCCGGACGGACGACCTCGCAAGGATCCGCAGTCAGCTCGTGAACCGCAAGGGATCGCTCGCGGTCATCGCCTGGCTGCCGCTCACCGACGGACGGGCGGAATCACCGCCCGAGAGCCACGCACGGCTACGGTGCCATGACGCGGGCATCGCGCCCGACGACCTTCAGCGTGATTTCTTCGATGCCCGTGGGCGCTTCCTGGGCCGAGCCGACCTCGTCTGGTACCTCGGCGACGGACGTTGGCTGATCGTCGAGATCGACTCGCACGAGTTCCACGGGGCAGACCGGCAGGTACGGCGTGATGCGACGCGGCAGAACGGGCTGGTCGGCGAGGGGCAGAACATCGTCCTTCGGTTCTTCCCGGGTCACGTGACCGGCGGCCACTTCACCGGTGAGGTCGCCCAGATCCTGCGCCAGGAGGGCTGGCGACCCGGTCGGGAGCTCCCGCCGCGGCCGTCCCGCCGTCGGGCAGCCCGCGCGAGATGACCATGCACCTGCTGCCAGGCCCGGTCCGGATCTGGCAGCAGGTGCATGGTCATCTCGTGGTCAGACGACGGGTCGGACGGCGTCCGCGCCGGCCGACTCGGTGGCCGGGCCGGCGTCCGGCGTCGGGTCGCCCGGAGCCTCCTGGTAGCGGCGGCTGAGCAGCCGGTAGTACTTGCTCGACAGGGCGTAGCCCGTCAGCACCAGGCCGAGCACCGCGATCAGGACGAACACCAGCGCGATCCCGCGGGCGTCGCCCGTGCCGAACCAGTCGCCGATCCAGCGGGCGCCCGTGCCACCCTCGCGCATGAAGGGGATGAAGAAGAACTGGGTGAGCGGGCTGATCAGGAACGCCGTCAGCGGCGAGGCAGCCTGCTCCAGCGACTGCGCGAAACCGAACACCCGGCCCTGGCGCTCGTACGGGACCACCTTCTGCAGCACCGTCTGCTCGGAGGCCTCGACGTACGGCATCGCGATCATGTACGCCGCCAGTCCCGCGACGAGCCAGACCACCGAGGCCTGCATCGGGAAGACCACCGTGACGGCCCACAACCCCAGGTTGACGAGCAGGATGGTGCGTACCGGGTTGGACCCGAGGCCGGTGCGGGCGATGAGCAGGCCCGAGACGATCATCAGCGCGCTGAGCCCGCCCCAGACGAAGCCCCACGCCTGCACGGACATCATCGACAGCCCGTACGCGTCCATGAGCGCCATGAACCCGCCGCCCAGCACGTTGTTCAGCGCGGTGAAGGCGATGAGCGCCCACATGCCAGGGATGCGTCCGACGACCTTCATGGTGCCCCTGAGGTCGACCTTGCGCGGCTCCCCCTCTGCCGCCGCGTGCGACAGCACCTCCGGGACCTTGACGAAGTGCAGGTGCACCAGAGCCACGGCGAGGACGCCGATCGCCAGGATCAGGCAGGTCCGCATGCCGTCGAACGCGACGAGGAGGCCGCTGATCACCGACGTCACGAGGAACGAGATGCCCGTGACGGTTCCCACCAGGCCGTTGGCACGGTCGCGGAGGGTCTCGTCGAAGAGGGCGGTGACGACCGTCGGGAGCGCGATCGAGCGGAGGTTGCCTGCGATGACGCCGCACATGAGCAGCACGATGAGCACCCACAGCCGCACGCTGCCCGGGTCCGTCCACTCCTCGGCCGGGGTGACGAGGTAGATGACCAGGCACGTCACGTAGAAGGTGATGGAGACCAGGGCGGACGCCTGCATCACCGTCTTCTTGCGGTGGTGGTCCACGAGGCTGCCGAACCACACGCCGGTGCTGACCATCGCCACGAGGAACAGGCCGGCGATCACGCCGGTGGCGAAGACCGAGCGGGTCTGCAGGAACACGAAGAAGGTGATGGCGAACCACACCGTGAAGTTGATGACCCCCGCGAGCAGCACGTTCACCAGCAGCTGGGCGAACGTCCGGACGGTCGGGTCGGACAGGTGAAGACGCGGGGCGTCGGCTTCGGCGTCGGTGACGGGCGGATCGGTGCTCATGGGAGTACTCCAGTACCTGAACAATGGTTGAGGTCAAGCCGTGGCTCGCACCTCGCGTTCATCATGTCGACGACGGACGCGATCAAAACTCATCGACGAGGGCACCATGCGTCACGGCCCGTCGCTACGGCCCGTCGCTACGGCCGCGGCACCGCCGCGAGCGCCGACTGCCCCAGCCACACCGGCAGCTCCCGGCGCGCGTCGGCGGGCCCGTCCAGGCTCACCACCTCGCCGCGCAGCGCCCCCTGCCACGACAGGTCGCCCCGCCACACCCGGACCAGCGTGCGCAGCGCCGCCGAGACCGTCACGGTCGCCTCGAACCCGGGGTCGTAGTCGCAGACGTCGACCTCGCCGTCGCGGACCACGAGCCACCAGTGGGCGACGGGCGAGGGGACGCCGTCGAGCCGGAACGCGACCACCGTGCGCTCGCGCGGCCAGGCGTCGACGGGCACCGTGCGCCGCATGTCCCACATGAGTAGGTGCGGGTCCAGGTCGGCCTCACCGAGCCCGCCGACCCACCGCGCGCCCCAGATGCCCAGGCCCTCCACCAGTGGCCGGAGCTCCTCGCCCGCGGGCGTGAGCCGATAGCCGGGATGTCCCTCGGCCTCGTAGCGCCGCACCACTCCGGCCCGCTCCAGCGAGCGCAGGCGCTTGGCGAGCAGCGCGGGAGACATCTTCGGCACGCCGCGCCGCAGCTCGTTGAACCGGGTGCTGCCAGCGAGCAGCTCGCGGACCACCAGGAGCGTCCACCGCTCGTCGAGCACCTCCATGGCCTTGGCCACGGGGCAGAACTGGCCGTACGTCGTCATGAAGCCTCCTCACCGGGCCCCCGCCCGTCCAGTCAACGCCCGGCCGGGACGGCGCACCAGTACAGAACGAGAACCTCACCCGGTACAGACACAGCACTGGATGGCCAGCTTCTGCCCGGCGGACAGTGGGACTCCCAGTTCCTCCGGACAAGGAGCAGTCCCATGACCGACACCGACACCGTCGTCGTCCCTTCCGACGTCCTCACCGCCGTCCGCACCAAGCATCGCGCCCTGTGGGCGGCCGGCAACTACCCCGTGCTCGCCGCGGAGGTGATCCCCGCCCTCGGGCCCGTCCTGGTCGAGGCCGCCGGCGTGCGGCCGGGCGACCACGTGCTCGACGTCGCGGCGGGCTCCGGCAACGCCGCCATCCCCGCCGCGCTCGCCGGCGCGCACGTGATCGCCTCGGACCTCACGCCCGAGCTGTTCGACGCCGGCCGGGCCGCCGCCGCTGCCAGCGGCGCCGAGCTCACGTGGGCGGAGGCCGACGCACACGCCCTCCCGTTCGACGACGCGGCGTTCGACCGTGTGCTGTCGTGCGTCGGGGTCATGTTCGCCCCGTTCCACCGGACCGCGGCCGCCGAACTGCTCCGGGTGACCCGCCCGGGCGGGACGATCGGTCTCATCGCGTGGACGCCCGCCGGGTTCATCGGCCAGATGTTCGCGACGATGAAGCCGTACGCCCCGGCCCCGCCGCCCGGCGCCGAGCCGCCGCTGCTCTGGGGCGACGAGGCGCACGTGCGCGCCCTGCTCGGCGACGGCGTCACGGACGTGCACACCGAGGTGCGCACGCTCCCTGTGGCCCGGTTCTCCTCCGGCACGGAGTTCCGCGAGTTCTTCAAGGCCGTGTACGGCCCCACCATCGCGGTCTACCGCAACATAGCCGACTCCGCTGAGCGCACCGCCGCCCTCGACCAGGCTCTCCTGGACCTGGCCGCACGGTTCCAGGACGCCGACGGCGCCATGGGCTGGGACTACCTGCTCCTGGCGGCGACGCGGGCCTGAGGGTCAGCCCACCGACACGTCTACCGTGTGCCAGCCGGTGGCCCCGTCCGGTGCGGGCGGGGCCTCGGCGTCGGTCTGGACCAGCCCGTCGCTGTCCGTGGCCCGCACCGCGAGCGTGTGGTCGCCGGCGTCCAGGTCGATGGACGCCCGCCACTGCCGCCACGTGTCCGTGCCGACGGTCTCCGCGAGCTCTGCGGTGACCCAGTCGCCGTCGTCGGCCCGGACCTCGACCTTGCCGATGCCCGTGTGCTGGGCCCAGGCGACGCCGGCGACCGTCACCGCACCGGCCGCCACCGACCCGCGGGGCACGTCGATGCGCGACTGCACCTTGATCGGTCCCAGCGCGGACCAGCCGCGCGGGGTCCAGTAGCCCTGGTCGGCGGCGAACGTGGTGACCTTGAGCGACGTCACCCACTTGGTGGCGGACACATACCCGTACAGGCCCGGCACCACGAGCCGCGCGGGGAAGCCGTGGTCCACGGGGAGCGGCTCGCCGTTCATGCCGACCGCGAGCAGGCTGGCCCGGTCCGGGTCCTGCAGCACCTCGAGCGGCGTCCCGGCGGTGAACCCGTCGTCGCTGCGGGACAGCACCATGTCGGCGCCCGCCTGCGGCTTGGCACGCTCCAGCAGGGCACGGATCGGGTAGCCGAGCCACAGGGCGTTGCCGATGAGGTCGCCGCCCACGGGGTTGCTCACGCAGGCGAGCGTCGCGTGGTGCTCCTCCAGCGGCAGGGCCAGGAGCTCGTCCCAGGTGAGGGTGAACGGTTCCTCGACCATGCCCTCCACCCTGAGCGACCACTCGGCCGGGTCGAGCTGCGGCACCCGCAGCGCGGTGTCGATGCGGTAGAAGTCCGTGTTCGGGGTGACGTACGGGGCCAGGCCGTCGAGCTCCAGGTCGGCGCCCGCGGGCACCGGGGGCGCCGTCTCGCGCGCGGCCGGCAGGCGGATCTTGTCGCGGACGGCGCTCACCACCGCCGAGCCCGCCGACACGACGCGCGCACCCGCCAGCGCCAGCACCGCCACACCCGCGGTGATCCCCGCCACCGTCAGGAAGCCACGCCGGTCCACAGCGGTGCCTGCCTCGGCCCGCAGGTCGGGCGCCGGTCGCAGACGAGCGGTCGCCGACCGCAGCAGGAGCACCGCCGCACCGATCCCGACGATGCTGGGCAGCGCCCACAGCGGCGTCGCGTCCGGGCGCAGCACGGCGACCGTCGCGCCGACCACTCCGACCGCGCCGATCAGCAGCGCGCCCGACGGCGGCCGGCGCAGCTCGAGCCGGCCCGCGAGCGCCGCCCCGAGTGCCAGCACCACGCCCATCGTCCCGAGGAGGACCGCCTTGTCGTTCGTGCCGAACGCCTGCACGGCGAAGTCCTTGAGCCAGCCGGGAACGGCGTCGATCACCGCGGCGCCGCCCGCGAACAGGGTGCTGGCGCCGGGGGCGACGAGGGCGGCGACGAACTCCGCGACGGCCAGGCCCGCGGCACCGGCGAGGACGCCGGCGAGAGCGGCCCACAGCGCGTCGTGCGGGGTGCGGTCGGCCCGCGGGGTCGCCGGGGTCTCGGTTGCCTGGGTCATACGCTCAGCGTGGCACGCGGACCGGGCTCCGCCGGCGTCGGCGCCCAGATCGTCACGACTCTGTAAGGCCCCCGGTGGTCCGATGGTGCTCACGCGTCCGAGTTCGGTCCGTTGCACGCTCCCCGACATGACTTCGGTCCCTTGCCGTGAGATCGGTCAGTTGATTGACCGATCTCACGGCAAGGGACCGAAGTCGCTGGAGCCGTCCAACAACCGACCGAGCTCGAGGCCGCGCGAGTTCTCGGCAAGCCCGACCAACGGGGCGGCGCTGCCCGGCGGTCAGATCCCCGTGCCGCGCACGATCTTCGAGTTGTGGGCCTGGGCGCGCGGCCGGATCGTCACCAGGTCGATGTTGACGCGGTCCGGGCGGGACACGGCCCAGGCGATGGTGTCCGCGATGTCGTCGGCCACCAGGGGCGTGTAGCCGTCGTAGACGGCGGCGGCCTTCTCTGCGTCGCCGCCGAACCGGACCAGCGAGAACTCCTCGGTCGCCACGGCGCCCGGGGCGACCTCGATGACGCGTACCGGCTCGCCCGCGATCTCCCAGCGCAGCGTCTGGGAGAGCATGTGCTCGGCATGCTTGGCGCCCGTGTAGCCGGCGCCGCCCTCGTAGGCACCCTGGGCCGCGGTCGAGGTCACGTTCACGACGTCGGCCACGCCCTTGCTCGCGCCCGCTTTACGGAGCAGGGGCAGCACGGCCTGGGTAACACGCAGCGTGCCGAGCACGTTGATCTCGTACATGCGGCGCCAGTCGTCGATGTCCGCGTTCTCCACGCGGTCCAGGCCGAACGCGCCGCCCGCGTTGTTCACGACGGCGTCGAGCCCGCCCGTCGCGGTGAGGTGATCCGCAAGGGCGGTCACGCCGTCGTCGTCGGTCAGGTCGACGGCGTAGACCTCGCAGCCGGTCTCGGCGGCGAGCGCCTCCAGCCGGTCGGCTCGACGGGCGGCGGCCACGACGTCCCAGCCGTCGGCGCGCAGGCGGCGCACTGTCGCTGCGCCGATGCCCGACGACGCCCCGGTCACCAGGGCACGGCGGTTCGGCGTGGTCGCGGGGAGGGTCTCGGGGGCGGTGCTGTCGCTCATGGCCGCACCCTAGCCTCGACGGTGGCCCGCGGTCGGCCGGGTCCGACGCTGAGAGCGAATCCGCTGGGGCCGCCGGAATCGGCCGGTGTATCGTGACGCCGGGTCGCGGGCCCTGCTTTGGCCCGCTGATGCGGCTCTCGCTGTGAGCCGCTTCCCGCCTGGACGCGAGATGGCGCGTCGCTGCTCACCCCACGACTGAAGAAAATCGTGGGCTGTTCGTCGACCCCTGGAGCCATCGCGTGAACCCCCTTCGCGTCCGTCCGTCCCGTGCTGTCGCCCTGCCCGCGATCGCCGCCATCGCGGCGCTCGCTCTTGCGGCCTGCTCGCCCACTGCCTCCGGTGAGCCGGACGCCGGGGGCGCGTCGCCGTCGTCGGGCGGCTTTCCCGTCACCCTCGACAACTGCGGCTTCGAGACCGTGGTCGAGGCGCCGCCGGAGCGCGTGGTGACCATCAAGTCGTCGACCACCGAGATGCTGCTGGCCCTCGGCCTGGGCGACCGGATCGTCGGCTCGGCGTTCCTCGACGGCCCGGTGCCGGACTCGCTGGAGTCGGTGCCCGCCGTCAAGGAGCCGTTCGCGGCCGAGGCGCCCGGCTCCGAGGCCACGCTGGCGCTGGAGCCGGACCTCGTCTACGCGGGCTGGGAGTCCAACCTGACCGCGGAGACGGCGGGCGACCGCGAGACCCTCGCCCAGCTCGGCGTCGCCACGTACGTGTCCCCCGCGGCCTGCAAGGAAGAGGGGTACATGCCGGACCCGCTCACCTTCGACACGGTGTTCGACGAGATCGCGGAGGTGGGCTCCCTGTTCGGCGCGGAGGACGCCGCGGCGCGGCTCGTCGAGGAGCAGCGGGCGGCGCTCGACGCCATCGAGCCCGACGACCGCGGGCTGACGGCGCTGTGGTGGTCCTCGGGCGACGACACCCCGTACGTGGGCGCAGGCATCGGCGCGCCCCAGATGATCATGGACGCGGCCGGGCTGACCAACGTCTCGGCCGACGTCCACGACACCTGGACCTCGCTCGGCTGGGAGAACGTGGTCGAGGCCGACCCCGACGTCCTGGTGCTGGTCGACGCCGCGTGGAACCCCGCGGACGCGAAGATCGAGACGCTGGAGTCGAACCCGGCGACCCGCGAGATGACGGCGGTCAAGGAGGGTCGCTACGTGGTGGTGCCGTTCCCGGCGACCGAGGCCGGCGTCCGGAACGTCGACGCCGTCGCCTCGGTGGTGGACCAGCTGGCGGACCTCGACCTGTGAAGCTGCTCGCCCTGCCCACCGCGGCCCTCGCGCTCGTCCTGAGCATCGGCGTCGCGGTGACCATCGGCCCGGCCGACCTCGCCCTGTCCGAGGTCGGCCGTTCGGTGGCGACCCACCTCGGGCTGGGCGGCGCGCTCGGCCTGGAGCCGCTCTCGGCCCTGCGCGACGGCATGGTGTGGCAGCTGCGGATGCCCCGCATCCTCACCGCCGCCGCGGTGGGCGCGGGTCTCGCGCTGTGCGGCGCTGTGATGCAGTCCCTCACGCGCAACCCGCTCGCGGACCCGTACCTGCTGGGGCTGTCGTCGGGCGCGTCGCTGGGCGCGGTGCTCGTGCTGCTCGCGGGCGTCCCGCTGCTGCTGCCGGTCGCGGCGTTCGCCGGGGCCGTCGGGGCGCTGGCTCTCGCCCTGGGGCTGGCGGGTGCGCTCGGCACGATCACGCCCACCCGAACGGTCCTGGCGGGGCTCGCGATCAGCCAGCTCTGCGCGGCTGCCGTGTCGTTCGTGATCTTCTGGTCCGCGAAGGGCGACGCGTTCCGCGAGGTCCTCTCCTGGCTCATGGGCTCCGTCGCGTCGGCGACGTGGACGTCAGTGGCGATCGCGGGCGGCGCCGTCCTGGTGCTCGGCACGCTGCTGGCGCTGACCGGCTCCGTGCTGGACGCGTTCACGTTCGGGGACACGGCCGCCGCCGCGCTCGGTGTGCCCGTGAACCGCGCGCGCTGGATCCTTCTGATCGGCGTCGCGCTGCTGACCGGGGCGCTCGTGTCCCAGAGCGGGTCCATCGGGTTCGTCGGGCTGATCCTGCCGCATGCCGTGCGGCTGTTCACCGGGGCCCGACACCGGCTGCTGCTGCCGCTGTCCGCGCTGGCCGGGGCGTCGTTCCTGGTCTGGGCCGACACCTTGGCCCGCACCGTCTTCGAGCCCCGCGAGCTCCCGGTAGGCATCGTGACGGCGGCGATCGGCGCCCCGATCTTCGCCTTCCTTCTCTGGAAAGGAAACCACCGGTGAGTACTGGATATGTGTCCACCCAGCCGCCTCCGACAGGGCAGACATCCAGCGCTCAACGAGGGTTGAGGGCCGGAAACGTCTCCTGGGACATCAGTGGGCGGCTCGTGCTGGACGACGTCGGGGTGGTCGCCCCCAGCGGCGCCGTCACCGGGCTGCTGGGGCCGAACGGCTCGGGCAAGTCCACGCTGCTGCGGGTTCTCGCCGGGGTGCAGCAGGCGGGGCGCGCCACGTCGCCGTCCGACGGCGGGACGCCCGCGCCGTCGTCGGCCCCGGAATCGGCGACAGACCCGGCGACGTCCTTCGACGGCGCCGACCTGGGCGCGCTGCCGCGCCGCGAGCGCGCCCGGCTGCTCGCCCTCGTGGAGCAGGACGCCGGCACCGACCTGCCGCTGTCCGTGCTGGACGCGGTGCTCCTGGGCCGCATCCCGCACCGCTCCCTGCTCGCGGGGGACTCGGACGCCGACCGGGCCGCCGCGCACACGGCCCTCGCCGCGGCGGGCGCCGCCGAGCTCGCCGACCGTGAGGTCGGCACCCTGTCGGGCGGCGAGCGCCAGCGCGTGCACATGGCCCGCGCCCTGGCGCAGCAGCCGCGGCTGATCCTGCTCGACGAGCCGACCAACCACCTCGACATCGCGGCCCAGCTGCACGCCATGCGGGTGCTGCGCGACCTCGCGGCGGACGGCGTCACCGTCGTCGCCGCCCTGCACGACCTGAACCTCGCCGCCTCGACCTGCGACCACCTGGTCCTGCTGGACCAGGGCCGGGTCGTCGCGGCGGGCCCGGTCTCCGATGTGCTGGTCCCGGCGGTGCTGGAGCCGGTGTACGGGGTGCGGGTCGACGTGCTGACGCATCCGCGGACCGGGCGCCCGGTGCTCTCCTTCGACCGCGGCTGACGTCCGGCCGGGCCTGCGGCGGCACGCGGGTAGCGCCCCCTGCTGACGGATCCGCGTACCTGAACCATGATGGGACGCATGGCCGCACCGGATCTCGTCGTCAAGGCAGGAAAGTTCGTCAACCCGTGGATGCTCCGCATCGCCGGGCAGGTCTCGCCGTGGGTGGTGCTGCACCACGTCGGACGCAAGTCCGGGAAGGAGTACAGCACCCCGCTGGTCGCGTTCGCGGCCCGGCCCGAGCAGGAGATCGTCGCGGTCCTGCCGCTGCCGTGGGGCTCCGGCACCGACTGGGCCCGCAACACGATGAGCGCCGGAACCGTGCGGCTGACGCGCGCCGGTACGGACTTCCTGGTCAAGGACGTCCGGCTCGTTCCGGCGTACGAGGCGGTCGGATGGCTCGGCTCGGTGCCGTCGAAGCTCATGTCCGCGGTCGGTATCGAGGACTGCCTGGTCGGCACCCTGCACCCTGCCTGACGTCGCTGCGGCGGTCGCGTGTCATCGACCGCCCCGGCGCGGGAGTATGTTTCGCGTCGTGAACTTGCGCACAGCCACGCTGTCCGACGCCGCTGCCGTCGCCCGGGTGCACCACACGACCTGGGTCACCACCTACGCATCGATTCTCCCGCCCGAGTTCTGGGCCACCGCCACGCTCGAGCGGCGCACCACGACGTGGGAGCGGTGGCTGGCGAACGGCGCGGCCCCCGTCATCGCCGAGGTGGGCGGCGAGGTGGTCGGCATCGCGATGTCCGGCGACGCCGTCGAGCAGGAGGACGTGCTGCCGATGCGTGAGCGGCAGCTGTACCTGCTGTACGTCCTGGCGGCCCACCACGGGACCGGCGTCGGCCAGGCGCTGCTGGACGCCGTCGTGCCGCCAGGGACCGGCGCGCAGCTGTGGGTCGCGGAGGACAACCCGCGCGCCCGGCGCTTCTACGAGCGCAACGGGTTCGTCATGGAGGGCACGCGGGTCGTCGACACGACCACCGCCGACCTCGCCGAGGTACGGATGGTCAGATAGTCGGGTTACGGTTCGACTCATGTCTGACTTCCACATCCGCGCCTCGGTCCCGGACGACGCCGTCGGTATCGCCGCGGTGCACTGGACCACCCGGCGCGCGGTCTTCGGCGAGCTCCTGTCGCCCGAGCACTGGAAAACCGAGACGCTCGGGACCCGCACCGAGGGTTGGATGCGCATCCTCGCCGCCGGCAACAAGGCGCTCGTCGCCGAGGTCGGCGACAAGATCGTCGGCTTCGCGATGAAGAACCCGTCCGGCCCGCACCTCGGCCACCCGCCGGCCCGCGCCATCGAGCTGCACGAGCTGTACGTCGACCCGAACTTCCACGGGACCAACGTCGGTCACGCCCTGCTGGAGAACATCCTCCCGCCCGGTACGTCGGCCCAGCTCTGGACGTACGCGACCAACCCGCGTGCGCGCAAGTTCTTCCAGCGCGCGGGCTTCCTGCCCGACGGCGTCACCGTCACCGACCCGGACACGGACGTGCTCGAGGTGCGCCTGGTTCGCTAGCTGCTGCGCGGGGCGGACCGCTCGCGATACGCGCGAAACAGCTCGATCGGGCGGGCCCCGCGTGCCAGGATCTCGGCATGACCACCGCACACAGCGTCGAGCTCCTCGATGATCCAGCGGCAGTCCTGGCCGTGGCGGGTGACCTCCTGGCCGCCGAGCCGGTGCTCTGGAGCGTCGTCGCGTCGGTCACGCACCACGCCGCGCGGACGTTCGCGCCCGGCGCGCCGCGTCCGGAGCACCCGATGTGGTGGGCGGTCGTGCGCGACGCGGACGACGTCGTCGTCGCCGTGTCGATGCGCACCATGCCGCACGCGCCGCACACGGTATGGGTCCCGGCGCTGCCCGACGACGCGGCGCGGCTGCTGGCCCGCACGGCCCTCGACCACACGGCGCGATCCGGCGAGCCACCCCTGATCTCGGCGAACGGCCCGATGCCCGCCGTCCGGGTCTTCACCGACGAGGTGCTGCGGTCCACCGGCGGGACGGTGTTCGAGGACCGCCCCGACCGGCTCTGGGAGGCCAAGCACGTCACCGGGCCGGACCCGGCGCCGTCGGGCAGAGCGCGCCCGGCCACGCTCGCCGACCTGGACCTGGTCACCGCATGGTTCGCCGAGTTCCACCCGGAGGCCGACGCCCAGGCCGGGCGCCCGCCGGAAGCCGTACCGCTGCGGATCGAGGGCGCGCAACGCTGGATCGAGGAGGGCACGGTCTGGCTGTGGGACGTCGACGGCCAGGTGGTGCACCTGACGGGCATGCGGCCGCCGGCGTTCGGCGTGGTCCGGATCGGCCCCGTCTACACGCCCGCCGAGCACCGCGGGCGCGGGTATGCGCGGGCGATGGTCGCCGAGGTGGCCCAGCGCGTGCTCGACGCCGGCGACCGGGTCTGCCTCTACACCGACCGGAACAACCCGGTGTCGAACAAGGTGTACGCGGCGATCGGGTTCGAACCGGTCCTGGACCAGGTCAACCTCGGTGTGGTGCCCGAGACGGCAGCGTCTTCGAGGGAGAGCTGATGGGACGCAGGGCGATCATCTTCCACGGGACCGGCGCTCGGCCGGAGTGGATCTGGTACCCGTGGCTCGCGGGCCGGCTGCGCGCACGCGGGTACGACGTCGAGACGCCGCACCATCCCGGGATCAACGTGGAGCCGGTCGCGACCTTCCTGCCCACGGTGCTCGCCGCGCACACGTTCTCCGAGGACACCGTCCTGGTGGGGCACTCGGGCGGGGCCGCGCTGCTGCTGGCGGTCCTCGAACACCTGGACGTCACGGTGGCGCAGGCGGTGCTCGTTGCCGGGTACTCGACGCTGCCGAACGACGGTCCCGAGCCGGTGCTGCAGGACTCGTACGACTGGGAGGCGATCCGGTCGCACGTCCGTGACCTGGTATTCCTCAACTCGGTCGAGGACGAGTTCGGCTGCGACGCCGACCAGGGGCGGGCCATGTTCGACAGGCTCGGCGGGACGCTGGTGGTGCGCGACGACGGGCACTTCACCTCGGACACCCTGGAGATCGTGGACCGGCTGATCCCCTGAGTGCGCGCCGAAGCACCTGGGTCACAATGGGCACATGGCTACCGAGCTCTGGATCACCGGCGACCCCGACACGGACAGGCTGCTGAGCGAGGACCCGTTCGCACTCCTCACTGGCATGTTGTTGGATCAACAATTCCCGATGGAGCACGCGTTCGCCGGACCGGCCAAGATCCGCGACCGCATGGGCTCCTTCGACGTGCATGCCATCGCGGAGGCGGACCCCGACGAGTTCACCACCATGGCGACCACTCCCCCGGCGATCCACCGATACGGCCGCTCCATGGCGGGTCGCGTGCAGGACCTCGCCCGCACGATCGTCGAGGAGTACGACGGCGACGCCGCGAAGATCTGGACCGCGCCCGGCGCCGACGGCGGAGCCCCCACCGGTCGCGAGGTGCTCAAGCGGCTCAATGCCCTGCCCGGCTACGGGGAGCGCAAGGCCAAGATCTTCCTCGCCCTGCTCGGCAAGCAGCGCGACGTCCAGCCGGAGGGCTGGCGCGAGGCGGCGGGCGAGTTCGGCGAAGAGGGCTCCCACCGGTCGATCGCCGACGTGACCAGCGCCGAGGCGCTGCTGGAGGTCCGCGCCTTCAAGAAGGCCCAGAAGGCAGCCGCGAAGAACGCCTGACAGAACCGGCACGGGCGACGGCCCGTCCGGCGCAGCCGACGGCCCACCGACGGGCCCGGTAGAAGGCTCAGCGGGAGCGCGGACACGCGCCATGACAGCGCAGTGATGTGACGTGGACGACACCGGCCAGGTGTCATGGCGAGCCCGCTCCCGGACACCGACCGTTTCGCAGGCCCGCAGCAGCCCGCACCCGTCCCACTGCCGCACCCCCGGGAGACGTCCTGTCCACCCATACCGAGCCACGTGACGTCTCCTCCGGTCCGCTCACGCCGGACCAGACCGAGTCTCTGTTCGCCGACCACGCCCGCGCGGTGCACAGGTACGCGCGAACCCGGCTCGGCGCGGCCGAGGCGGAGGACGTCGTGGCAGAGGTCTTCGCGATCGCCTGGCGCAAGGGCGAGGTTCCGGACGACCCCCGCGCCTGGCTCTTCGCCATCGCCCGGCGGGTGCTCGCCAACCAGGTCCGTGCCGAGCGGCGCCGGACGGCGCTCGCCGAGCGGACGCTGCGGCACCCCAGGGCCCCCGGTCCCGACGACGCCCGCCTGGTGGACGAGCTCGACGTGCTCCACCGCGCGTTGGCACTCCTGCGCCCTGCCGACCGCGAGGTCGTCGAGCTGCTGGCGGCCGCGGAGCTGAGCACCGCTGAGGTCGCCCAGGTGCTCGGCTGCACGACGGCGTCAGCCGCCACTCGTGTGTACCGGGCGCGACGGCGACTGCGCGCCGCCTACCGCACCGTGACCGAAGGTCAGGAGACCTGATGAGAAAGACGGAAGACACCCTGACCCGCGCGCGGCGTGCCCTGAGCCAGGTCGACCCCGAGCTGGACCTGACCCGCACGCGTTCCGACGCGCTGGTGCGTACCCGGTCCCGTCCCGCCGCAGAACCGGAGCCCGACGACGACGCCTCGTCGTCCGGTGTGGAGATCCTCCGGTACGGACAGCGGCCGGCACTCCCCCGCCGTCGTTCCGCGGTGTGGGCACTGGCGGCCACGGTGGCCCTGCTCGGCGGGGCGGGGATCGGCACGGCTCTGCTGTGGCCCGAACCGGGCACGGTCCTGCCGGGCGCCCCGGCCTCACTCACACCGACCCACAGCACGCCGACGAGCACACCGAGCACCGGACCGTCCCTCGGTCCGCGCGAGTGCGCGTCATCACCACCGATGTCCCGGCCTACGCCGGGACCGGAGCGGCCCGGGCAACCGTCCGACTCCCTGACGCCCGACGGCTGCGACATGCCGCCGTCGCCGTTCCCCTCGACCACCGCGGACGAGACCGGCCCGTGAACCCGCGGCGCTTGACTCCCGCGCGCTCCAGCGAAACACTGTGACAGTTATCGTCTCAGTGTCACAGGTCGGAGAACATCGATGGTCGACAGCACCCGGCGCCAGGAGGCCTTGCTCGACGCCGCCGTCGCACTGCTGCTGAACCGCGGCTACGACAAGCTGACCATGGTCGACGTCGCAGAGGCCGCCGATCTGAGCCGGACGATCGTCTACCGGCACTTCGCCTCGAAGCGTGAGCTCGTCGACGCCGTGGCGGCGCGTGCCCTGCGCGGCTACACGGTCCGCTGGCGCAAGGAGCTGGCGAACGAGCGGACGCCGGGGACGGCGGCGAGCATCTTCCGGGCGGCCTTCCGGGTGGTCGCCCAGGACGCGTTGCTCGCGGCCATCGCCACGCGGGACCGCGACGTCTTCGGCAGGTATCTGCGCGACCCGGAGGCGACCATGCCGGGTCCGGCCGGGCTCGGGCCGCTCGGCCAGCTCCTCGGCCTGCTGCAGCAGGCGGGCGCCGTCCGCCAGGGCGTGGACCTGGCCTCCGTCGCCGTCGTGCTGGACGCCCTGACCGCCGCGGTGCTGCGCGCCATCCAGGACCATCAGGACCGCCCGGACGGCCCGTCGCCCGAGTCCTTGATCAACACGGTCACCGAGATGATCGACCGGATGCTGACACCGGAGGCGCCTGACACCGCGGCAGCCCTGGCCGTCATCGACGAGCAGCTCGACCGGACGACGACGTAGGAAGGACACCCATGCAGATCACGATCCTCGCCGCGGGTTCGCGCGGCGACGTCGAGCCCCTGTTCGGCCTGGCCGTCGCGCTGCGCGAGCAGGGCCACCACCCGACCGTCGTCGGCTCGCCGGACTTCGCGGGGCTCGCGGCGTCGTACGACGCGGCGTTCAAACCGTTCGGCCCCAAGCTGCCCTCGTACGCGGACAACCCGGAGCTGGCCGAGCTGGTCGAGTCGGGCAACATGCTCCGGTTCATGGCCTACGGCGCCAAGGCCCGCAAGGAGATCCTGCCGCAGATCATCAGCGACATCTGGCAGGCCGCGAAGCACAGCGAGGCGGTGCTCTACAAGGGGCCGACGGCGCTGTACGGGTACAACGTGGCCGAGAAGCTCGGCGTCCCGTGCGCCGACCTGCAGTTCTTCCCGGTCACGCCCACCCGAGAGTTCCCGACGTTCTTCTTCGGCGACGGCCGCAGCCGCGGCCCCGTGCTCGACCATGCGGGCTGGTGGGGCACCGACCAGATGATCTGGCGCATGATGCAGCGGCCCGGCGTGAACCGGCAGCGCCGCGAGGTCCTCGGTCTACCGCCGCTGCGGACCAACGCGCGTGTGCTCCAGGACCGGCAGGGCATGCCGCTGTACTACGCGTACAGCCCGCTGGTCGTCCCGCGCCCCGCCGACTGGCATCCGCGCATCCAGGTCACCGGCTACCTGCCCACGCACGCGCCGGCCGGCTGGGAGCCGCCCGCCGACCTCGTCCGGTTCCTCGACGCAGCCGATCCGCCGGTGTCGTTCGGCCTGGGCAGCGTGCCCGTCGCGCGCCCGAACCGGCTCATCGACGCCTACCTGGAAGCCCTCGACCGCACCGGACGCCGCGGCATCCTGATCGGCGGCTGGTCCAAGCTCGGCCTGGACCGTGAGCTCCCCGAGCACGTCCTGCAGATCGACTCGGCCCCGTACGACTGGCTGTTCCCGCGCCTCGCGGCCGCGATCCACCACGGCGGGGCAGGGTCGACGGCGGCAAGCCTGCGCGCCGGCATCCCGACGATCGTCACGCCGGTGGCGGCCGACCAGCCGAGCTGGGGACGCCGGGTCGCCGACCTCGGCGTCGGACCGGAGCCCGTCAACATCAAGAAGGTCGACGCCGACCGGCTCACCGCGGCGATCACCCAGGCGACCACCGACGAGGCCCTGCGCGAGCGGGCGGCCGACCTCGGCGCCCGCCTGCGGGAGGAGGACGGCATCGGCCGGACGGCGGAGCTGTTCACGGAGTACCTGCGCACCAGCAGAACCCGGCAGGCGTCGAGGTAGCCGGAGCCGAGCGCGCCTGCCGTCACCGCCGCCGGTAGGCCGTGGCCAGCACCGACACCGTGACCTGCTCGGGCAGGTCGCCGTCGTCGGCCAGCTCCGCCTCCGTGACGTGCCGCGCGCTCGGCGTCATCAGCACCAGGTCCACGGCCTCCTGCCGGGTCAGCGGCGTCGTGTACTCGACCTCCACCGTGCGCGCGGGTTCGAAGTGCGGGTCCAGGGCCTGGTGCAGGCGCCGCTCCTTGTCCGGGTCCACGGTCACCATCTGCGTGACCTGGCTGCGCAGCTCGGCCAGGTGGCCACCGAAGGGCCGCACCACGACCAGGACGCCGCCCGGGCGCAGCACCCGGTGGAACTCGGCCGGGTTGCGCGGTGCGAACACGTCGAGCACCACGTCCACCTGCTCGGACACGATCGGGAACGGCCGGAAGACGTCCCACGTCGCCGCCGCGGCCCGCTCGTGCGCCTTGGCCGCGACCCGCAGGGCGTGGGCCGAGGTGTCCAGGCCCAGGCCGACGGCGTCGGGCAGTGCGTCGAGCACTCCGGCGAGGTAGTAGCCGGTCCCGCAGCCGACGTCGACCACAGTGGCCAGCCGGTCCTGGCGTCCCGGGCGACCGGAAGGATCCGCCTCAGCGGCGAGCTCCGCGACCGCGTCGCGGACCGGCGCGTACCGCCCGGCGGCCAGGAAGTCCCGCCGGGCCCGCGCCATCGGCCCGTCGTCCCCGCTGGTCGCACGAGCACCGGTCAGCAAGCCGACGTACCCGTGCCGGGCGAGGTCGAAGCTGTGACGCCGCGGGCAGCGCAGCGCCCCGTCTGCGGGCGACAGCTCGGCCCCGCAGGACGGGCAGCACAGCAGCGGCAGGATCGGTTCGAGGGCGGCGGGAAGAGAAACGGGCACGAACACACTCCTGGCGGCGATCTGGCAGTGACGTCGGGGCGGACCGGGTCAGACCCGGTTCTCGGGGACGGGGTTCGCCGCCCGGCCCTCCGTCGACAGGAGCAGCACCACGGCGTCGGACCGCAGGCCGATGGCCTCGCGCCAGCCGGACTTGCCGAGCACCAGGCGGGCCGCCGCGAGGGTCGCCGCGCCGCACGGTCCGGAGTCGACGCCGAGGCGCGCCAGGTCGTCGACGGCAGCGGCCGCCTGGTCGTCGGAGACGGTGACGGCGCCGTCCAGCCCGTCCCGCAGCACCGGCCAGGCGAGCGCGGAGACGATGCCGCAGTTGAGGCCGGTCATGATCGTCTCGCCGGGCGGGGCCGTGACCGGGCGGCCCGCGCGCAGCGACGTGACCAGCCCGGCGGCCCGGTCGGGCTCGACGGCGAGCAGCGTGCCGCCGTCGGCCCCTGAGCCGCGGTAGTGGCTCACCACCGCCTGCGCGAACGAGCCGACACCTACCGGCATGACCACCAGGTCAGGCCCGGCGACGCCGAGGGCGGCGAGCTGGTCGTCGGTCTCGAGGCACAGCGTGGAGTAGCCGTCGACGATCCACTGCGGGACTTCCGTGTACCCGGGCCAGGAGGTGTCCTGCACCAGCACCGCGTCCGGGTCGGCCTCCGCATCGGCGGCGGCGCGAGCCACCACGTCGTCGTACGTTCCGTCCACCTCGACCGCCTGCGCACCCTCCACGCCTATCGCCTTCTTGGCGGCCTCCGTGATGCCCGGCGGGTAGTAGATCGTCGCGGCGGCACCGACCATCCCCGCCACGTGCGCGACGGCGCGGCCGTGGTTGCCGTCCGTCGCCGCGTACAGCCGGACGGCGCTGCCTCGGACGGCGGAGCGCACCGCGTCCAGGGTGGCCGCGGGCAGCCCGAACCGCTCAGCCAGGGCGCGCGCCGTCGCGTAGGAGGCGCCGAGCACCTTGAACGACGGCAGCCCGAGCCGGCTCGACTCCTCCTTGACCAGCACCCGTCCGACACCGAGCTCCTTCGCGAGCGCGGGCACGTCCCGCAAGGGCGTCGGCTGGTATCCGGGCAGGGTGCGGTGAAAGTCGATGGCGGGCATGTGCTCGATTGTCCCCGACGCCCCCACCGGAGGCCGACCGGTCAGAGCAGGCCGACCGCCGCGAGCACCGTCGCCACGACGCCGGCGAACGTGCGCACGTGGTTCCACGCGGTCCACGGCCGCCAGTAGGCGCGCCATTCGGCGCCCTTGTCGTGGGCGGCGAGGAGCCGGTTGTTGAGGGGCACGTTCAGGGCCATGGTGACGCCGAAGGTGCCCACCAGGTAGACGGCGGCACCACCGAGGACCCACGCGCCGCCGTCGCGCCCCTCGACGAGGCCCCAGATGCCGGTGCCCGCCGGGACGAGGAGAGCGCCGAAGAAGACGCTCATGAACACGGGCAGGAGCGCCGTCTCGTTGATGCCGCTCATGCCGGCTCCGGCGGCGTCGTCCGAGGCACGGGCGAGGCCGCTCATGATGAACGACGAGAACCCGTAGAAAACGCCCGCCGAGAGCCCCAGCAGCACCACCGACGCCACGGCGAAGATCGTCCAGACCATCAAGTGCCTCCCAGGCAGCGCACCAGTGCGGTGAAGGCAGCAACTCTTCCACGAGGGTTCCGCATCTTCCAGGTGTTACGCACGTGCATCCGTGATCGACCCGGCCGGGTCTGCCGCGCCGTGCTGCACTCTGATAACAGATCGGGCACACCGGACACTTTCGCCCCCCTGAGTGTCGGTGTGCCGTGGAACACTTCGAGTCATGCTCGAACTTGCCACCGGAACCGGACTCGCCCTGTCGGCGGGCCTCAACGCATGGATCCCCCTCATCTTCCTCGGCGTGCTCTCGCGCTTCACGGACCTCGTGACGCTGCCGAGCAGCTGGGCGTGGCTGGAGAACCCCTGGGTCCTCGTGATCCTGACCGTCCTCCTGGTGCTGGAGTTCGTCGCGGACAAGATCCCCGTGCTGGACTCCATCAACGACGTGGTGCAGACGGTCATCCGGCCCACCGCCGGCGGTATCGCCTTCGGTGCCGGCTCCATGTCGGAGACCGCGACGGTCACGGACCCGAGCACGTTCGTGCAGTCGGGCCAGTGGATCCCCATCGTCTCGGGCATCGTCCTCGCGCTCGGCACGCATGCCGCGAAGGCCGGAGGGCGGGTCGTGGCCAACACCGTCTCCGGTGGCACCGCGGCGCCGGTGGTCAGCGCAGCGGAGGACGTCACGAGCATCGGTCTCGGCTTCGTGTCCGTCCTGGCCCCGCTCGCGATCATCCCCGTGATGATCTTGTTCGTGATCGGGGCGATCATGCTGATCCGAAGCCTGGTGAAGCATCGCCGCGCCCGGGCGGCCGGGCACGGCGGTGACGATGCCTACTACGTCTGACATCCGCGAGGTCCAGCGCGCCCGGCTCACCTCGGTGGGCCTGGGCACGCTGCGACCGCCCGACGACGTAGACGGCGTTCCCGGCGTCGTCGCCCGCCTGGGCGCCGTCCAGTCGCAGGAGCTGCACTCCTCCGCGTGGGGCGTGGCGCAGCGGCTGGGGACACCGGCAACGCTCGCCGAGGTGCAGGCCGCGCTGGCCGACGGGTCGATACTGCGCACGCACATCCTCCGTCCCACCTGGCACTACGTCGCCCCCGGCGACCTCGCGCCCCTGATGACCGTCACGGCGCCCCGGGTGCGCCGGGCGATGCTGTCGGCGGAGCGACCGCGCGACTTCGACCACTCGCTGCTCCCCCGCCGGCACGCGGTGGTCGCCGAGGCTCTCGCGGACGGCCCGCTGACCCGCAAGGCGATCGGCGTGGCGCTCGCCGAGGCAGAGGGTGCGCCGGTGGACAGCTGGCACCTGGGCCAGATCATGATGCACGCCGAGCTCGACCTGCTCGTCGCGAGCGGCCCGATGCAGGGCAAGCAGGCCACCTACCGGCTGCTCCCGGAGCAGCAGGTCTGGGACGAGGACGAGGCGCGGATCCATCTCGTGCGCGCGTACGTGCGCGGGCACGGCCCGTGCCGCGCCGAGGACGCCGCATGGTGGGCCACTCTCACCAAGACCGCGGCTCGCGCTGCGGTGGCCGACGCCGGGCTGACCCGCCACGAGCTGGCCGGCATGACCCTCTGGACCGACGGCGACCTGCCGGAACCCGCTCCGGAAGGCACGGTCCGCCTGCTGTCGGTGTTCGACGAGCTCTTCTGCCACGACTTCAAGGGCTGGCCCCCGATGACCCAGGAAGACATGCCGAGCCGCTGGCTGTACATGGGGCTCGTGACCGTGGACGGGATGATCGCCGGCGGCTGGTCCCGGGTCCTCAAGACGCAGAGCGTGGAGATCACGGTCGAGCTCACCGAGGAGGCATCCCCCAGGGTCTGGGCCGCGATCGAGGCCGAGGCCGCGCGGTACGGGGAGTTCTGCGGACTCGAGCCGACCCTGGTCCGTGGAGCGGTGGGCAAGGGCACCATCGGCTGACGGGTGGCGCAGGGGGCGGCGTAGTCGGCAGACTCCGCGTATGACTCGCATTGCCGTCGAAGGTCAGGCCACCCGTACCCATCCCGCGGAGCGGGGCACCGTCAACCTGCACGTCGCGTTCTCGGGCACCCTCCGGAACGACGTGGTGGACCAGGTCGCCAGGACCCACACCATCCTCGTGGAGCAGGTGAAGGCGCACGTCTCGACGGGCGCCGCCGAGAGGTGGGACGCCGACTCGGTGCACTCGTACGTCTACGACGACCGGGTCAAGAACTCCCAGACGGGCGGCAAGCAGCGGATCCGCCGGTTCCGTGCCTCGGCGCGGCTGTCGGTCACGTTCCGTGACTTCGAGGTGCTGTCCACCTGGCTCGCGGACGTCATGGACGTCGAGGGCGTCGAGATCGACCGGATCACCTGGAACCTGACCGACGAGACCCGTAAGGCACTCCTGGCCGAGGCCCGCATCGAGGCCGCCGAGGAGACGGCGGTACGCGCGCAGTCGTACGCGGACGCCCTGGGCCTCGGCCCGGTCGCGCCCGTGGCGATCTACGAGGCGGGCCTGCGCGGCGGCGGCAACGGCGGCGGCGGGCACGCCCCGATGTACGCGATGCGCGCAGGGATGATGTCCGACGGCGACGGTGGCGCACAGGTCGAGCTCCAGCCCCGGGACATCGACGTCGACGTCACGCTGTCCGCGGACTACGAGGCGGGCGCGCCTGCGGAGGGCTGAGGCCTCACGGAGTTGACCATGCAGTTGTTGCCAGTCTGAGGGTCAGACTGGTAGCAACTGCATGGTCAACTCCTGAGATTTCGGGGTCGACAGCTCCCGCTTCGGCAGAATGGGACCGTGCGCCTCGATCTCGAGGCCTGCCGGTCCCGCTTCGCCGCGGCCCGGCACGCCTACCTCGCCACCGCCGACACCGACGGTGTGCCGCACCTCGTGCCGGTGACGTTCGCCCTGCTCAGCACGCCACACGGGGCCACGGGCGATGCGCGGTCCGAAGCCGGACCGGAGGCAGCGACGGTCGACGAGCTGGTGGTCGCCGTCGACCACAAGCCCAAGACCACGCGCGACCTGAAGCGCCTGCGCAACCTCGCCGAGAACCCGCGGGTCGCGTTCCTCGTGGACCGGTACGACGACGACTGGGCTCGGCTGTGGTGGGTGCGGGCCGACGGCACCGCGACCGTCGAGCACGAGGGCGAGCCCCGCGCGGCGGCGCTGGACGCGCTCGCCGCGCGGTACCCGCAGTACCGCGAGAACAGACCGGACGGTCCACTGATCAGGGTGTGGGTGACCCGGTGGTCCGGCTGGACGCACGGTTAGCCGGGCGCGGTCAGGACACCCAGTGGACGAGCTGCCACACGATCCCGTTGGGGTCGGCGAACTGGCAGTAGCGCTCACCCCAGGGTTCGGTCTCGGGCGGCGTGACGACCTCCGCCCCGGCGGCGGAGATCCGGGCGAACTCGGTGTCGA
This sequence comes from Promicromonospora sp. NPDC050249, assembly GCF_040656015.1. Classification (NCBI taxonomy): domain Bacteria; kingdom Bacillati; phylum Actinomycetota; class Actinomycetes; order Micrococcales; family Promicromonosporaceae; genus Promicromonospora; species Promicromonospora sp. NPDC050249. The sequence goes on from NZ_JBFAKY010000032.1 coordinate 28,268, forward strand.
CGTCCTCCACGACGAAGGCGACGAGCAGGCCCTGGCCGGCCGGTCCGGCGATGCGTTCGGGCTTGAAGGTGTTCAGGCCGACCCGCAGGAACACGATGTTGACACCCGCCGTGGGGTGGGTGAGCGCCACGAACCCGTCCGCGGACATCGTCTCGGTAAATCCGAAGTGCTGCTTCGCGAACTCTGCCGAAGCGGCGACGTCGGGCACGTTGAGGGACAGGGCGGTCTCGGTGATCTTCAAGCTGGCTCCTCGCGTCGAGTTAACTCTGTACGGCGTACAACGTAGGATGATTGCAGAATGTTCCCGGCCTGTCACACCGATTCTGGAGACCCATGCCCCGCGAGCTGATCGACCTGCTCTGGCGCGACCATCCGGCCGCCCCGCAGGGCGGCACGCGCGGCCCGCGGTCGCGCATCACGACGGGTGCGGTCGTCGACGCCGCCTGCACGCTGGCGGACACCGAGGGCCTCGCCACCGTCACGGTCCGACGGCTCGGCGAGGCCCTGGGCATCTCGACCATGTCGGTGTACACGCACGTGAACGAGCGCGACGACCTGCTCGTCCTGATGGCCGACGCCGCCTACGCGCGCATGCCACTGCCCGCCTACGGCAACGCCGGCTGGCGTACCCGCGTGCGCCAGGTCGCCGACGCGAACCTGGCCCTCCACCTCGAGCACCCCTGGCTGCTGGAGATCGACGACGAACGCACGGCGTTCGGTCCCGGCACCATCGCCAAGTACGACCACGAGCTGCACGCCCTGGACGCGCTGCCCCTGGACGACGTCGCCCGCGACGCCGCGCTCACCTTCGTGCTCGACTTCGTGCGGGCCGCGGCCCGCGCGCGCCGGCGCGACCCGCGGGCCGACGAGATGCCGCAGATCTGGGCGCGGTGGGCCGGCCGGCTCGCCGGGTACCTGGGCGACGACTACCCGCTGGCCCAGCGGGTGGGCGGCGCCGCAGGCGAGGAGATGAACGCGGCGTCCAGCCCCGAGCACGCCTGGGAGTTCGGGCTGGCGCGCGTGCTCGACTCGCTGGCCCCGGCGGCCGACGGACCGGGTGCGTAAGGAGCCGGTAACCAGGCCGTAAGGGTTGTTCGCCGCAGGGCGCGCCTAGCGTCGGGCGCATGAGAACACTGCACCGCGGCGCCCTCGCCGCCGTAGCCCTGACCTGCGCGTTCACCCTTGCCGCCTGCGGTTCCGCGGACGAGCCGGGCGGTAGCGAGCCGTCCGACGACATGATGTCGGAGAGCCCGATGGACGACATCTCGGAGTCCCCGATGGATGACGACATGGCCGACGACGAGATGATGTCCGACGCCCTCGACTTCACCGCCACCACCGCGAGCGGCGACACCTTCGAGGGTGCCGACCTCGCGGGGAGCCCCGCCGTCGTCCTGTTCTGGTCCGAGACGTGCGACACGTGTGACGAGACGGCCGCGGCCCTCGCCGACGTCGAAGGCGTCGAGCTGCTCTCGGTCGCCGGCACGGACAGCGATCCGATGGACGACCCGCTGGCCGACGTCGGCGGCGTCGTCCAGCTCGAGGACAGCGTGGGCGATCTCGCCGCACACTTCGGCGTGATGGCAGACGGCGACGTCGTGCTGATCGACGATCAGGGCGAGGTCAAGCACCACGGCCCGATGGATGCGATGGAACTCCCGGACGAGGTCACGTCACTCACCATGTGATCCGGGCGGGTCTCGGCAGGCTCGACCGACGAAAGGGCTCGCCCAGCGGTGGACGAGCCTGTCGAGACCCCGGTCAGACGGGTTCGTCCTCCGAGCGGAGCCGCGGCTCGGTGCGGTTGGCCGGGTTGACCCCCGACTTGTCCGCGTAGAACGCGCGGATCACGTCCATGTCGGCGCCGACGTCGCCGGTGAGCTGGATGCTCGGGCCGAGCCCCGCGACCTTGGCCACACCGTCGACGTATCCGAGCGTCACCGGAAACCCTGACTTGAGCGCGATCCGGTAGAACCCCGACTTCCAGTAGCCCGAACCGGCGCCGCGCGTGCCCTCCGGCGTCACGACCAGGTGGAACTCCTCGCCCCGTTCGACGGCCGCGAGGATCTCCTCGACGATGCTCGCCGGGTCCTTCCGGTCGACGGGGATGCCGCCGAGGGACCGCATCAGACCGGCCATGGGGCCCTTGAACCAGGAGTCCTTGATGAGGAACCGGACCTTGAGGTCCATGTCGAACGCGATGGCCAGCATCAGGAAGAAGTCCGTGTTGGACGTGTGCGGCGCGCCGATGAACACCGTGGGCCGGGTCGGCGCGGGTTCCGAGCGCATCCGGTAGCCGGTTACGGCCCAGATCAGTCGTGCGGCAACCCGGCGGATGGTGCGTGACATCGTCGTCCTCGAGTCAAAGGTGGATCGGGTGAAACCTCAGGCAAAAGAGCAGAATCTCAATTCTGACAGATCCCGCGAACGCCCGACGACCCGGTCGGCCGACCCGTTCCCGACCCCGCGTCAGCGCTTGGGCCTGCGGCCCGGCGTCACGTCCTCGGCGGTGCCAGGGATGGTCTTGTCCGTCGCGTAGCTGCCCGGCGTCGCGCTGCCCGGCGGCGTGGCCCCCGGCGTCGTGCCGCCCTGCTTGGGGGTGCCCGAGGTGTTGTCCCCAGCGGCGCCCGGCTTCGGCCGGTGCTGCCGGAACCGCTGCACCGCCTTGAACAGGGTCACGCCGGCGATGACGATCGCTATCGCGTCGTCACCCAGGCCGAGCGGGCCCAGGACGCCCTCCGACAGGAGGTCTATCGGGCTGGCCACGTAGCCGGCGCCCGCGATGAACGTCAGGATCTCCTGCCAGGTGAACTTCCTGGGATCCTTGCCGCGCTTCTTCTCATCGCCCATGCCCGGAAGGTAACGGAGAACCGGGCGACTCGCTAGGTATGTGCGAGTCGCCCGGTTCGTGATGTCTACCTCATGCGGCCGATGGACTCAGCCGACCGGCTCAGCTGGACGGCTCGAGCCGGTACGCCCGGATGACCGTCTCGGTGACGCGCCCGCCGTCGGCGTCCTCCGCCTGCGCCTTGAGCGACACGAACTGCGCGCCTGCCGCGGCCTTGACCACCGCCCGGAAGGTACCGCCCTTGCCCGGCTTCACGGTGACCTCCTGCCAGTTCTCCCCGTCGTCGGACGACGCCCACAGGCGCATACCCGTGACGTCCGCGCCCTCGACCCCCGGCTGGTGGTCGGCCGACAGCGTGAGCTTGGCCGTCCGGTCCACCGACCCGTCGAGCGCGGCCGGCACCCCGTAGTCGACCTGGAGCAGCGGGAGCGGCACGCGCTCCTCGGCGCCGGCCCGGGCGGAACGGAACCGCCATTCGGTGGTGACGTCGGTGGACGTGCGCCACCAGTCCCCGGAGTAGGCGGTGCGAAGGCGCAGCCGGTACGGCGTCTGCCGCGCCGGCAGGTCCTCGGCGTACACCTCCGGGAAGCCGGTGGAGTCGGCGACGAGCTTCGTGCCCGCCCACAGCCGCAGGCGCGTCCGCGCGCCCTCGCCCAGCAGGCCGACCATGTTGTGACCCGCGTCGTCCACGTAGGGCGGCATGAACACCAGCATGGCGTTCCCCGTCCGCTGAGCCAGGCCACCGGAACCATGGAACACGGGTGCGAGCAGGCGCTCCGTCGCCTTCTCGCCCGGGGCGAAGCTACGCCCGGGCCCCTCGAACAGCCCCTCGAACGGGTCCTCCACGGTGACTGAGGCAGCGGCCGAGTACGCCACCTCCTCGTCCGCCGTGACGAACATGTTGCGGGTGTGCGGGGCGGGGACCCTGCTCAACATGCCCGCCCCGGAATTCCCCACCCAGAGCGTGCCACCGACGTACGGGTCGGCTCCCGGCGCGGGGGCCGTCACCGAGACGCGCACGGATCCGGTGGTGCGCTTGTCGGCGACGTACGCGATCGGCTCGTCGGCCACCGCACCGTCCCTGCTGAAGCCGAGCGCGTACGAGTACGACGGCGCGGCCTTGCCCGCCACCGAGAGCTTCACCGGCCCCGCTGCGAGCGCCGCTCGCACCGACTCGGCCTGTGCGGCCGGCACGCCGAAGACCGGGAGCGGTGCGGTCTCCACCCAGTCGTCCACATAGCCCTTCGCGCTGCCCGCGACCAGGAGTGCCTCGACGCCGGCCGCCGCGGCGGCGTCCGCCACACCCTGCAGCGTCTCGGGGCCTGCGTGCTCGACGAGGGCCCACGAGCCGGAGGCACCGGAGAAGTCCTCGCCGAGGCCCGCGTCCACGAGCGGCACCTCGAACGTGCCGGTCACCGGCCCGGTAGAGGCCAGCATGGTGAGGTCCAGGGCCAGATCGCCCGCCCGTACGTCGAGGATCTTCTCGTCGAGCAGCGCGGTCCACGTCTGCTTGTAGTGGCCTTCCGCCGGCTCGGGTACCGGCATCGTGTACAGGTCGCCGAGGTCGCCGAAGAAGAGGTTGCCCGTCCCCATCTCGTCGGTCTCGTAGGTCAGGTCCACGGAGGTCATGCCGACGTCGGTCTCGCGCGCCGTGTCGATGGTGACGGGCTGGGCGGCTTCGCCGTCGATCGTCAGCGTGGTGTCCTCGGTGACGTCGACGAGCGGGAACGCCGCCGACATGGTGCTCAGCGGGGCGCCGACCTCGTCGGACACGACGGCGAAGCCGCTGATGTTGTACCGGCCCGCCGGTACCCGTGAGGTGGACGTTCCGTCCTCGTCGAACTGCGTGAACGTGAAGAAGTCCGGGTCGTCGATCCCCTGGATCACGAAGAAGTCGTCGCCCTCGGCGGGGCTGCCGTCGACGTCCGTGGCGTTGATCGTCAGGTCGAACAGCTCAGGCTGGTTCACGAAGCCGACGGCGGTGCGCACCGCCCCGCCCGCGCCGGTCGCCGTGAGCACGCCACCGAACTCGCCCACCCCGTTGTCCGCGGGGTGCGCCGTGACGTCGACGGTCGCGCTGCCACCGGCGGGGACGGTCACGCTGTCCGCGCTCAGGGTCACCGCGCCGGCGGCCGGCTCACCGCCCGACGTGACGTCGACCGCCAGGTCGAGCGTCTCCGCCGCCTCGCCGGTGTTCGTGTACGTGAGCGTCTCCGTGACCGGCTCCAGGCCGTCCTGCGGGAACTCGAAGCCGCCCAGCGAGACCGATGCCGGGCTCGCCGTCACCTGCTGCTCGATCGCGCCGGGGATCCACACCCGGCCGGACCCCTCCTCCCAGACCGGGTTGCCGCCCGGCTGTGCCGAGCCCATGAGCGTGGACCTGACCTCCTGCCAGGTCAGGTCCGGCTGGGCCGAGAGCAGCACGGCCGCCGCACCCGCCACGTGGGGCGCAGCCATCGAGGTGCCGCTGGCGATGACGTACGAGTCGCCGACGGGTTCGCCCATCTCGGTTCCGGCCGCCCGGGCAGCGACGATCTCGACGCCCGGCCCCGCGATGTCGGGCTTCAGCGCGCCGTCACCGGCTCGGGGGCCGGCACTGGAGAAGTCCGCCCGCACGTCGCCGTCGTCCACCGCGGCGACGGCGAGAGCCGAGTCGGCGACCGCGGGTGGCGAGACGGTGCCCGCGGCGGGCCCGTCGTTGCCGGCTGCCGCGACCACGAGCACGCCGTACTCCTCGGTGAGCGCGTTCACCGCCTGGGACGCGGGGTCGGTGCCGTCGGTGTAGCTGCCCGGCTCCCCCAGGCTCAGGTTGAGCACCTGCGCACCCTCCTGGGCCGCCCACTCCATGCCGTCGATGATCCCCGACCACTCGCCGTAGCCCGAGTCGTCGAGGACCTTGGCGTTGATGATGTCCGCGCCGGGGGCCACGCCCTTCATGTCCGCGTCGGCGTCGCCGGTCCCGGCGGCGATCGAGGCCACGTGGGTGCCGTGGCCGAAGCCGTCGGCAGGGTTGTCACCACCCGTGAAGTCGCGCTCCGCGACGACACTCTCGTCCAGGTCGGGGTGCGTCGTGTCGACCCCCGTGTCGACGACGGCGATAGTCACGCCCTCGCCGGTGTGGCCGTCCACCCAGGCCTCCGGTGCGCCCACCTGGGGCGTCGAGTCGGCGTCGAGGGCCTCGGCCCGTCCGTCGAGCCACACCTTGGTGACGCCCGACCTGACCTTCGCCCGCGCTCCGTCCGCCGAGCCCGACCCGGCACCCACCGCACGCAGCAGTCCCCACACCTTGGCGACCTTGCCGCCGTCGCCCGTCGCGACGTCGACGGAGCCCGCGACCGCGCCGATCGACTGGAGCGTCCGTTCCCGGGTGAGGCCGAGCCCTGCCCAGTCCGCGGCGTCTGCGGTCCGGGCCATCTTCTGGGTGGACTGCACGATGACCGGCAGCGAGGTGCGGCCCGTGGCGGCGAGCGCCGCGTCGTCGTAACCCGCCTTGATCAGACCCGCGACGTCGAACAGCGCGAGGTCGAGGGTGTCCCCGACCAGGGGCACGACGTCGGACGGGAGCACGTAGTGGGCGTCGCCCCGCCGGACGGAGTGGAAGGTCACGGTGCGCCCGTCGGGCCGCGGCGCCGCGATCGGGGTGAGCGCACGCGCGTCCCCCGAACCGCTGATCGCCACCCGGTCGCCGGTGATCAGGGTGACCGTGTGCGCCGCGGGACCGTAACCGGATGCGGCGGCCGGCGGCGCCGAGCCCGGCGACCCCGGTGGACTCTCTCCGGACGGGGTGAGGGCGGCTGCGGGCAGCCCACCGAGGAGGAGTGCGGACAGTGCGGCAACAGCGACACGGCGCATGCGGAGCCTCTCCGTCGTGCGCGCCCGATCAGGGCGCGTCTGCGCCGAAGTTATCCGCGTCAAGCAGGACGCACCACGAAAGTCGGGCTCCGCGGTCAGACGTCGATCGGGCGCCGGTCCTCCACGAGCCGCGACGTGTACCCCGCGGCCACGAGACGGTCGAAGGCGACCACCACGTCGTCCGGCACGTCCTCCTCGCGGGAGATGAAGCCGAGCTCCGCGTACAGCGTGAGGCGCTGCGTCTCGCCGACCAGCATGTCGACCACGCGGTCGGCGTCGCCGTTGGTCCGGAGGTACGCGTCGAGCGACATCGGCCGGGACACGCAGAGCACGTCCACATCGGGCCACACGACCCGGCACGTCGCGAACGCGCGCCGCCGCTGGTACGGGTGGGAGACGAGCAGCACGGAGGACGGCTCGATCCCGTGCTCGGCGAGCAGCTTGCGGCTCAGCTCGAGGTTCTCGCTCGTGTTGGTCGCGGCCGGCTCGACGAGCACGGCGGTGCCCGGCACACCGCGGGCGATGGCGTGGTCGCGGTAGCCGATCGCCTCGCCCTCCGGGAAGGCTTCGATGGTGGTGGGTGCGTTGGCGCCGGTGAAGACGATCTGCCGGAACAGCCCGTCGAGGTAGAGGTCGGCCGTGTAGTCGGCCACGCCGAGGTCGTGACCGCCCAGGCCGATGCAGACGTCGACCGGTCGCGGCTCGTGCTGTAGGTCATGGAACGCCCACAGCATCTCTACGTCCTCCCGCACTTCGGCGGGGATCATGACGTTCGGCATATGACGACCATATTGCTCGGAGGAATGACCGGCACAACCTGAGTGTGGGTACGCGCCGGGATTCCGCTGTCATGACGCGCTATTTCACTACCTGCAAGAACATGCGGGCTACGCCCTCCACCGCAGTTCTCGCGCCCCCCGCGCAGACACCCCATAAGGACACAAGGTAACGGACAACGGCGACCCTGCTCTAGCGGTCAGGATCGTCCTCGCTCTCGTTCCTTCCCTCGGCGTTCGTGGCCCCGACGACATGGTCCTCGAGCTTGCCCGAGAACAGGTCGTAGTACTGCAGGTGCAGGTGGTAGCCGGCGCCCAGCGCGATGCGCCGGATCATGCCGAGCGTTGGCTCCACCTGACCGGACTCGATACGGCTGATCGTCGACGTGGGTACGCCCGCCAGCACTGCCAGCGAACTCATGCTGAGCCCTCGCTCGGCACGGATCCTGACAACGATCTGGGCTGCAGTGGTGAGCAAGACGCCCCCTCCCGTCGACGCTCGGCCATCGAAACGTGCCATGACGCACGACAGGGCCTCCCGGAAAGTGAAGATCTCTTTTCCGGCAAGCCCTGTGCGACTGACTCTATACGTCTATGGCCGTCGCGGCTCATCGACAGGGCATGTGCCGCGGATTCCGCCGGGGGTGCCGCTCCGACACGTTGGCCTACTACTCTCAGCCCCCATGGGCACAGCGAGCACACCGGGTGACGCGGCCGTGTCCCGGCAGTCCGCCGGGCACGGCTCAGGTCGGCGCGGCCAGGCGGCGCGGGGCGTACGCGCCCTCCTGCAGGAGCACCCCGCGTGGGTGCTGCTGCGCTCGAGGAACGCCGCGGCCGCCGTCGTCCTGCTGGATCGCAACCTCGGCGCCTCCCGCCGCAGGCTGCCCGTGGAGCAGCTCGCCGACCGGATCGACGACGACCTGCCCGAGCTGCGCCGTGCGGGTTTCGAGCTGCCCTACTCCGGCTACTTCTACGTCTCCGAGTGGATCGACGAGGGAGTGCTCGTGCGGCGGCGGGCCGCGCAGGTGGCAGGCGAACCGGACACCGAGACCGTCGAGCTGTCCGACGGCGCCCTGCTCGCCGTCCGCTTCGTCTCCCGGCTGAGCAGACCCCACCCGGCGGTGACGCCGTCCCGCCTCGGCACGATCCTCGACGGCCTGCACACGCTGGCCTCCGATGCCGACCCCGACCCGGAGGCACGGCTCGCGTCCCTGCTGGAGCAGCGCGCCGCCCTGGACGCCCGGATCGAGCGGGCCCGGCGGGGCGACTCCGCCGCGCTGCCACCGGAGGCCGCCGCCGAACGCGCCCGCGAGATCCTCGCGCTGGCCGGCGACATCCCCGCCGACCTGGCCCGGGTCCGCACCGACCTCGAGCGCACGGACCGTGAGCTGCGCCGCCGCCTCCTGGAGTCCGACGGCTCGCGCGACACGTTCCTCGACGACATCTACCGCGGCGTGGACCACCTCGCCGAGTCCGAGGCCGGGCGGGGCCTGGTCGCGTTCCGCGACCTCCTGCGGCAGGCGGAGCACACGGCGCAGGACGACGTCGGCCGGGTGCTCGACACCGTCCACCTGGCACCCGCCGAGGCATCGGCCCTGCGCCGCCTCCTGCCCACGCTGCAGGACGCCGCCGACGAGCTCACCGACACGATGGCCGGCCTGCGCCGTGCGCTGCAGCGCATGGTCCGGTCCGGCGAGCTGCCTGCCGAGCGCGCTCTGCGCCGTCTGCTCGGCCAGGCGCAGGACGCGGCCCTCGCCGCGGCCCCCGACGTCGCGCCGGGAGCCGAGATGCGCCTCAGGCTGCCGCTGGGCACCGTCGCGCCCCGGTCCGTCGGCGGTCTGCAGCCGCACAACCCGGGCGGGGAGGACGCCGAGGCACCGCCCGCAGCGCCCACTCCCCCACCGCGGATCGTCTCGCTCTCGGCACTGCGGGCGATGGCCCGCGACTCCGAGATCGACGTGGACGAGCTGCGCGGGCACGTGAACGAGCGGGTCGCGGCCGTGGGTCGTGCCACCGTCGCGTCGGTGCTCGCCGCGCACCCGGCCACCCAGGGGGCCGCGAGCGTGGTCGGCCTGCTGACGCTCGCCGAGCAGAACGGCGTGGCCACCGGAAAGAACGAAGACGTGAACTGGCGGTCCTCGCGCGGTGTCGTGCGACGGGCCGTACTACCCCAGCACCAGTTCGAGGAGCATGTCCCGTGACCGAACCCACCGTGACAGGAACCGGCCAGGCGACGCCCGGCACCACAGACCTCACCAGCGCCCGGCCAGGCCGGCCGGCCGGAAGCGGCGCGACGTCGTCGGGCCTCGGGAGCGGGGCCGGCCCGGAGACCGGGAGCGACGCCGGTACGGGCGCCCACCTCTGGCCGGGTGACCACGGCACGCTGCCCGCCCCGGCCCGACTCGCGCTGGCCCGCCTGGTGCGCGGCCCCTACCTGGCCGCCGAGTCCGACCCGGACACCTGGCGTGCGCTCCTGTCGCACGAGGACGTGGTCCGCGAGCGCCTCTGTGACCAGTACCTCGACCTGGTGGTCGACGCCGACGCGCAGGTCGCGTTCGTGCGCGACGTGCCGGCGGCGGACGCACCGCAGGTGGTCCGCGAGCTGACGCTCACCTTCCTCGACACCGCGCTGCTGCTGCACCTGCGTGCCCTGCTGCTGGACTCGCCGGACGGGCGGGTAGCGGTCAGCCGCGACGAGGCGGCCGACCATCTCGGCCAGTACCGGCGGCGCGGCGGGGGCTCGCCCATGGACTTCACGCGGCAGCTGGACGCGACATGGGCCCGGCTGACCGAGTCGGGCATGCTGGAGCCGCTCAGCGGGGACCGGTGCGTGGTCTCGCCCGTGCTGCGGACCGTATTCGGTGCGGACCAGGTAGCGGCGCTGAGCGCCGAGTACGCACGACTGGCGAAGGAGAGCGCATGAACACGCCCCACCCCGGACAGTGGCGCCTCGCGCGCGTCGAGCTGGTCAACTGGGGCACGTTCTCGGGGCACCATGTGGTGCCGGTCCCCCGCGAGGGGTTCCTGCTCACCGGCCACTCGGGTTCCGGCAAGTCGTCGTTGGTCGACGCCGTCGCGGCGGTCCTGACCCCGCCGGAGCACCTGCGGTTCAACGTGGCTGCCGCCGGCACGGGCGCGACCGAGCGCGAGGCGGGCGACCGCGACATCGTCTCGTACGTGCGCGGCGCCTGGCGGCACCGCACCGACGAGAGCACGGGCGAGGTGGTCGCCGACCACCTGCGTTCCGGCGCGACGTGGTCGGGCATCCTGCTGCACTACTCGAACGGCACCGACTCGCCCGACGCCGCCGTGACGCTGGTGCGCCTGTTCCACCTGACGCGCGGTTCCTCGGCGCCGTCCATGCTGCACGTGGTGGTGCGGGAGGACGTGGGGCTGCTGGAGTTCGAGCGGTACGTCCGGTCCGGGCCCGACGTCGCAGGTGTGACCGGCGCCTGGCCCACCGCGACGGTGAGCGAGCGCCACGGCCCGTTCGCCGCGGCGTTCACGCAGGCGCTGGGGATCGGCTCGGAGCAGGCGCTGGTGCTGCTGCACCGCACCCAGTCGGCGAAGAACCTGGGCAGCCTCGACGACCTGTTCCGCGGGCACATGCTGGACGAGCCCAGCACGTTCGAGCTGGCCGCCCAGGCGGTGCACCAGTTCGCGGACGTGGCGCGGGCCTACGCCGACATCGAGACCTCGCGCCGGCAGATCGAGCACCTGAGCCGGCTCGCGACCCTGACCAAGGCGTACGACGAGGGGTCGTCGGCCGGCGTGCGCGCGGCCACGCTGCGCGGGTCGCTGGAGACCTTCAAGGACGCATGGAAGCTCGACCTGGCGCACGGCGCCCTGGCGGAGGCGCGGGCGGCCGAGGACCGGGCGCAGCACCACCGCCAGGCCGCTGACACCGAGGTCGACGTCGCGGCGAACACCCACCAGCAGGCCGTCAACGTGCTCGGCGCCCGGGGCGGCCAGGCGCTCGCCACGCAGGCCGACCGCCTCCAGCGGGCCGGCGAGATCGCCGCGTTGGTCCGTACCCGGCGCGGTGAGCTCTCCACCGACCTGCAGTCGGTGGGCATGAACATGCCCGAGACGTTCGCGGAGTTCGCGGCGCTCAAGGAGAAGGCCAGGTGGGAGCTCGGCGGTGCGCGGCCGCTGGCCACCGGCTCGGTACCGACGCTGACGGGCGCCCTGCCCGCCGTCGCGCCTGCTCACACGCCGGCCCATTCGACGGGGCAGGTGCCTGCCGTCACGGGCCCGGTCCCGTCGGCCGCGGAGGTCGCGACGGGTGCACTGCCCGCCGTCACCACCGGCACCATCGCGACGGTCGGGCGGGTGCGTGCGCCCGAGGCGCTCGACACGAAGATCCGGGAGGCGCTGGCGGCGCGTTCCGCCGTCGGGCTGCGGCACGAGGCCGTCGCCACGCGAATCCAGGCGGTACGACAGACCCAGACGAACGTGCCCGCGGAGCTCGCGGCGGCCCGCCGGGCCGTGGCCGAGGCCGCGGGGCTCGAGATCTCCACGCTCCCGTTCGCGGCCGAGCTGCTGCGCGTCCGGGAGGAGGACGCCGACTGGCGCCCCGTGATCGAGGGGGTGCTGCGGCCGCTGGCCACCGTCGTGCTCGTGGCCCCCGCGCACCGTGCGGCCGTCGCGAGCGCCGTCGGGGCCGGGCCGGGCCTGCGCTACCGCGTGGTCGGCGTGCGCAACGACGCGCCGCGCTCCACGGACGCCGCGTCGCTGGTGCACAAGGTCGAGGTGAAGGACGGCCCGATGTCGGGCTGGCTGCACCGGCGCCTGTCGGAGCAGTACGACTACCTGTGCGTCGACGACCCGTCCGGGCTGGACCGGCACGAGCGTGCGGTGACCCGCGACGGTCTGATCAAGCACGGGCCCGAGGAGATCGAGCAGCCGCTGCTGCCCGGTGTCGAGGACTGGGCGCTCGGTTGGGACGCCGACGACCGCCTCGACCAGCTCCTGGAGCTCGCCCGCGCCACGCAGGCGCGCCTCGCAGAGGCCGACGCCGCCGTGGCCGACGCCGTCGCCGAGCAGCGCGAGGCAGTACGCCGCCAGCTCACGCTGCGGCACGTGGCCCGCCGGGAGTGGCGCGAGGTCGACATCGAGACCGCCGAGGCCGACCTGACCGACGCGCAGGCGTCGTTCGACAGGCTGCTCGACGGAACGATGGACCTGCTGCAGGCGTCGCAGGACGTCGCGGCGGCCGAGACCCGCCTGGACCAGGCCCGCGCGGCCGCCGCGGTGGCCGCCGACACGCTCGCGGAGGCACGCGCGCACCGCCGCTCCCTGGAGCGCGTGGTCGCCGAGCTCGGTGACGCCCCGACCAACGCCATCCCGCTCGCGCACCGCGAGGAGCTGGAGAAGCGGTACGCCGCCGTCCGCAAGACGGTGACGCACGAGGTGATCGACGACGTCTCGCTCACCGTGTCCCGCACGCTCGACGCGGAGCGGGAGGCCGGGCTGCGCATCTCGGGTGCCGCCGAGCGGGAGATCGTCGGGCTGCTCGCAGAGTTCCGCCGCCGCTGGCCCGCCATCACCCGCGACCTGACGGCTCAGGTCGGCGACCGGTCGCAGTATCTCGAGGTGCTGGAGCGCATCCGCACCTCGCGGCTCCCGGAGCAGGAGGCGCGGTTCTCCGACCTCCTCACCGACCAGGCCCGGCGCGCGCTGCGCAAGCTCGCCGCCGAGATCCGGCAGGCACCCGCGGCGATCCGCGAGCGGATCGTCGGCGTCAACACGTCCCTGCGCCGCTCCCCCTTCGACACCGACCGGTTCCTGGAGATCCGCGTCAAGGAGCGTCGTCCCGCGGCCGTCGAGGAGTTCCTCGCCACGCTCGACGCCCTCACCAGCGACACCGAGCCGGAGTACGAGGTGCTGGAGCGCCTGGTGCGCCGCCTCGGGTCGAGCGATCCCGCCGACCGCGCGTGGCGCGCCCTGTGCCTGGACACCCGGCGGCACGTGCACTTCACGGGCGTCGAGGTCACGGCGGGCGGCATAGCGCTGGCCGTGCACGACTCCTCCGCCGGTCTCTCCGGCGGCCAGCGGCAGAAGCTCGTCGTCTTCTGCCTGGCCGCCGCCCTGCGGTACCAGCTGGCCGGCGCCTCGGACTCCGCGACGCCCGCCTTCGGCTCGATCCTCCTGGACGAGGCCTTCGACAAGGCCGACACGGCGTTCACCCGCACCGCCATGGACACGTTCGCGGCGTTCGGGTTCCACATGATCCTGGCCACGCCGCTCAAGCTGCTGCAGACCCTCGAGGACTACGTGGGCGGCATCGGCCTCGCGACCTGCCGGGAGATGCGGGAGTCGCGCGTGGACGTGGTCCTGCTGGAGTCCCCGCTGCCCGACGTCGACCCGGTCGCCTCACCGACCCGAGGCGGAGCGGGCGTTTCCGTGCCGGCCAGGACGACGCCGACGCCGGCCATACCCGCGCGGCCGGCCGAGGGGCAGCCGTCACCGGCTGTTCCTGGGCCGTCGGTGGGTACGGCGCCGACGCCGGTCGTCGCTCCACAGAGCGCCACGTCGCCGGCGGTTCCGGCACCGGCGGCGGGTCCGGCACCCGCCGGTCCTGCGCCCGCCGCTCCCCCGCAGGCCGGTGTGGTGTACCCCGCCGCCCCCGCGGCCCGCACGCCGGCTTCGACCGCCGACTCCGGAACACCCACGCCAGCGCGCGGAGTTCCCGCAGTACCTCCGCCGCCAGCTCCCGGGCCGGAGCCGGAGCCCGGACCGACGTCGACCACGGACTCGACGTCGGACTCGCACCCGGCGACGACGTCAGAGTCTGATTCAGGCTCGGCCCCGGAGCCGGCGTCGGACACCGCCGAGAGCGGCGGACCGGAGCCGGACTGGTCGGTGACCGTCACCCCTGAGGACCGGGACGACACGTCGCCGGTCGTCAGGATGACGTCGCGCCGCCCGTCCCTGTAGTGCTCCGCGGGTCGGCAGCCCCGGCAGCCCAGTGATCCGGCCCAGAATCGAGCGATCTTCGGGCCGAATCACTGGGTACGCCACGGGCCCGACGCGTCAGCGGGCTGTCGCACCGCCGTCCGCCAGGCCTCGGGCGTAGGCCTCGGCCGAACCCTCGCGGAACAGGTCGTCGGCGCTGCTGCGTACCAGGACGCGGGCGCCCGGGCCGTCGTCGGCGGTGACGTGGTGGCCCATGCCGCGCACGACGGCGACCGCACGCCCGCTCGACTTGCCCCGGACCAGCTCGGACGCCGCCGCGATCTCGTCGACGACGGCGGTGACCGTCACGTTGAGCAGGCGGCCGTGGGCGTCGGTGCTGCCGCGCAGGTCGTCCGTTGGCGCGATCCCCGCGCAGCCGATCGCTATGTCGACCAGGGCGTCGCGCCAGGGCCGGCCGGCCGTGTCGGTGACGACCACGCCGATGTGGCGCAGGCCGAGCCGCTGGGTGAGCACGGCGCGGATCGTCCGGGCCGAGGCGTCCGGGTCGACGGGCAGCAGCAGCACCGTGCCCTCAGGGGTGTTGCTCGCGTCCACCCCCGCGGCCGCCATCACCAGGCCGAGCTTGTTCTCGACGATCCGCAGCGGCGGCAGCCCGGGCCGTTCCCGCTGGGCGACCACCCGGACGGTCTCGTCGGTGATCGCCTGCTCGCGGTCGTCGGCGGCCACGACCCTGCCCTCCGCCTTGGACACGATCTTCGAGGTCACCACCACGACGTCGCCGTCCTGCGGCCGGTCCTGCTCGTCCTGGCTCGCCAGGAGGCCGGCGATCAGCTCGCCGAGGTCGTCGCCGGGGCTGATCTCGGGCAGCCCGTCGGGGGCCCAGATGCTGAGTCGTTCCACGGGGACCATCCTCACACCACGACCGGGCGCCGGAGCGCGGCGTGGAGGACGGCATCCGTCCGTGGCCGTTGTATCAAGGCGGTCGGCCGTGCCGGCGCGGTACCCTGCCAGGCGTCCAGGCCCCGGCTGTCTGGTTCAGCTGTGTCTGGTTCGTACTGCGATCGATGGGGGAAGCGTCCGGTGCTGCACGACCCGCCCGCTCAGAGGACGGTTCCCGTACCCGAGCCGGCCGCCCTGCGGTCCGGCGACCCCCGCGCGATCGGGCCGTTCCGGGTCCGGAGCCGCCTCGGCAGCGGCGGCATGGGCGACGTCTACCTCGGGACCACCCGTCGCGGACAGCAGGTCGCGATCAAGCTGATCCGGGGCGCCCAGCTCCACGACGACGAGTTCCGCGCGCGCTTCCGGCGGGAGGTGCGGGCCGCCGCCAAGGTTCGCAGCCGGTTCATCGCGAACCTGATCGACGCCGATCCCGACGCGGAGCTGCCCTGGCTCGCCACCGACTACGTCCCCGGGCCCACCCTCTCGCAGGCCCTCGCCGCCCAGGGGCCCCTGCCGGAGGACGAGGTACTGCGCCTGGTCGCCGGGGTCGCCGAGGCACTGCACGAGATCCATCGCGCCGGCCTGGTGCACCGGGACGTCAAACCGGCCAACGTGATCCTCGGTCCGGACGGTCCGCGTCTGATCGACCTGGGCGTCGTCGCCTCGGTCGGCGCGACGCGGCTGACCATGACCGGGCAGCCGGTCGGGACCCCGATGTACATGGCCCCGGAGCAGGCGTCGGGCAACCGGACGACGTCGGCCGCCGACGTGTGGGCACTGGGCGCGCTGGCGTACTACGCCGCGACCGGGAACCACCTCTTCGAGGGCGACCACCCGGCGGTGGTGCTGTACCGGGTCGCGGCGTCCCCGCCGTCCTACGACGACGCTCCCGCGTACCTGCGCCCGTTCCTCGACGCCCTCCTCGTCAAGGACCCGGAGCACCGTCCGACCCTCGACGCGATCCTGCACTCGCTCGGTGCCGCCGAGCCGGCCGGGGCCACGCTCCCCCTGGTCAGGCCGCGGCGGGTGCGCGGCGCCGAGCGTCGCGTAGAACAAAGCGGCGTACTGCGGAGCGACGGACGACGAGGCCGCCGACGGCGGCCCCTGGTGGTCCTGAGCTCGGTGGCCGCCGGGACGGCGGTGCTGGCAGGAGCCGCGTTCGGCATCTGGAGCTCGCTCGCCGACGACGATCGGGAGCCCGCCGGCACGGGGCAGACACTGACCACGCCGCCGCCGCAGAACAGTCCGGGCCCCGTCCAGCTGGTCGCGGACGGCAGCCTGGACCGTCCGTGGGCACAGGGGACCGTCAGACATCTGGAGAACGGCTCGTGCTGGATCGCCAGCGTGACCGCGGTGGAGGGGCGGCAGGCCACGCTGACGCTCGCGTGCGACCAGGTGGGGACAGAGGTGTACGGCAACCCGACGCCGAGCGCGTATCTCGGGATCTACGCCGTCGCGCAGGACGGGAAGGTCAAGAAGAGCACGGTCGCGGACGCGACCGCGCAGGACACGTTCTGGACGCAGGGCAATCTCACGGACACCCTGCCGGTGACCGTCACGGTGACGCTGCCCGACGTCGGCCCGCTGGCCGCGGTCGAGGTGCGACAGGAGTCCTACGGCTACAGCTGGCACTGGGACGCCACTCGCTGACTCCCGGAGGCTGCTCCTGCGGGCACCGCGCGGCACGTCACCGCACGAGCTTCGGCAGCACCTCTCGGCCGAACGTGTCGATCCACTCGCGCTGGTTGCGGCCCACGTTGTGCAGGTAGATGCGGTCGAACCCGAGGTCGACGTACCGCTGGATCGACGCCCGGTGCTCGTCCGGGTCGGCGGAGATCAGCACGCGCCCCTCGAAGTCCTCGGGGCGCACCATCCGCGCGAGCTGCGCGAAGTCGTGCGGGGAGCGGATGTCGGACCGCGGGAACCGCATGCCGCCCACCGGCCACTCGGTCAGGGCGTTGGCCACCGCCTCGTCGTGCGTGGGCGCCCAGGAGAGGTGGAGCTGGAGCGCCTTCGGCATCCGCCCCGGGTCACGGCCGGTCTCACGGGCGCCGTCGGCGAACCGGGTGAGCAGCGAAGCCATCCGGTCGAGGGGCGCCGCCTGGGTGATCAGCCCGTCCGCCGTCCGCCCCGCACGACGAGCGGTGACCGGACCCGCTGTCGCGACCAGGATCTCGGGGGCCACCGCCGGCATGGTCCACAGCCGCGTCGACTCCAGCTTGAAGTACGTGCCCGCATGCTTCACGTCGCGCCCGGCCAGCGATGCGGCGAAGAGCTTCTTGATGATCTCCACCGCCTCGAACATGCGGTTGATCCGCTCGGCGGCCTCCGGCCAGTAGCCGCCGACCACGTGCTCGTTGAGGGCCTCCCCCGAGCCGACACCCAGCCAGTGCCGGCCCGGGTTCATGGCCGCGAGCGTCGCCGACGCCTGGGCGACCACCGCGGGGTGCCACCGGAACGTCGGCGCCGTCACGGGGCCCAGGTCGCCGGTGGTGTGCTCAGCGGCCGCCGCGAGCACGTTCCAGACGAAGCCCGCCTGCCCCTGGGCAGGGGTCCACGGCTGGAAGTGGTCCGCGGCCATGATGCCGGAGAAGCCGTGCGCCTCGGCGAGCGCCGACAGCTCCACGGCCTCCCGGGGCGCGAACTGTTCGAGCATCGCGGCATAGCCGATGGTCACCACCCGGACAGCCTAGACGGCGGGGGCTGCGTTCAGAGGGTGGCCTTGAGCACCCGTTCGGTGAGCGCCTGGGAGGCGGCGAGCAGGCCGGGGGTGATCGCCCCGGTCAGCGCGTCCGACGGCCGGCACTCCGGGTCGAGGACGACGCCGGTCCGGTCTGCCAGCGACGGGTCGGTGGCGGCGAACACCACGGTGCGGGCGGCCTCGGCGGCGGGACGCTGCAGGTCCAGGATCTGCTGCCAGTGAGGGCGCAGGGCCGGCGGCAGGATCTCGGGAGTCATCTCCGCGCCGTTGGGCGTGGCCGCGGCCCCGGGGTCCGCCGCGAACACCGAGACGCCGGTGCCCCGCAGTCGTTCGGCCAGGTCCAGGGTGTACGCGAGGTGGGCGAGCTTGGCCCGGCCGGAGACGGCCATGCCGTAGTACTCGTCCGGTTCGACGTCGTCGTACGCGGGCGGCCCGTTCAGGGTGCCGATGGACGACGACGTGACGTCGACGATCCGGCTCGGGCCGCCGGCGCGCAGCGCGTCGAGCAGCGCCTCGGTCAGCACGGTCGGGGACAGGTGGTTGACCGCGAAGCTCGCCTCGATGCCGTCGGCCGTCTGCCGGCGTTCGGACCACATGCCGCCCACGTTGTTCACCAGGAGCCGGAGCGGGCCCTCTGCCGCGAGCCGTTCGCCGAGCGCGCGGACCTCGGCGAGCACCGAGAGGTCCGCCTGGACGAATCGCGCGCCGCCCATCCGGCGAGCCGCCTCCTGCCCGTGCGCCGCGTCGCGACCCACGACGGTCACGGCGTAGCCGCGCCGGACCAGCTCCCGCGCCACCTCCGCGCCGATCCCGCGGGTGCCGGCGGTGACTACTGCGTTCTGCGCCATCGTTCTCTCCTTCTGCTGGGTGCGGGGACGGTTTGCCGGCCCCGCACCCAGCAGACCGGAGTCCCGAGAAACGATCCAAGGCCCGCGTGGCATGGAGGTATGCCCTGGCGGCATGGCTCCTGCACATGCGATGCTCACGACGTGACACCGGACGTCGATCTCAAGCACATGCGCTATTTCGTGGCGGTGGCGGACGAGGGCACGTTCACGCGCGCCGCGGAGCGGCTGGGGATGACCCAGCCCGCGTTGTCCCGGGCGATCCGCGCGCTGGAGCACGCCATCGGGTCCGCGCTCTTCGTGCGGCAGCCCCAGGGGGTCGCGCTCACCGAGGCCGGGCGGCAGTTCAGCGGCGATGCCCGCGGCGTCGTCGAGGCGGCTGAGGCCGCGCTGACCCGGGCGACGAGGTTCGGGCGGGAGGAGCCGCACCTGCGCGTGACGGCCCGCGCCTGCGACGTCGAACCTCTGCGGCGCCTGGTGGACTCCTACAACGAGCGCTACCCGGACGAGCTGCCTGCTCGTGCGGCGATCGTCGAGGTCGGCGCCCAGGCCGGCGAGGTGCGCGCGGGGGCCACCGACGTGGCGCTGCTCCGCAGCCCGTTCGACGACCGCGGCCTGGACAGCGACCTCATCAGCACCGTTCCGCGGGTCGCGGTGCTGCCCGGGTCGCATCGGCTGGCCGGGCGGGACGTCGTCCACCGGGGCGAGCTGGCGGGCGAGACGTTCCCGGTCTGGCCGGACCTCCCGCCGGCCGCCATGGCGTTCTGGACCGGGACGGACCTCGAGCACCATGACTGGCGGCCCGGTCCGGTGGTGCACGACACCGCCCAGTACACCGGCAGCATCCGGCTCGGCCAGGCAGTGGGCTTCATGCCGCGCACCCACGTGCCCGAGCGGCCGACGGACGGCACGGTGGTCGTGCCGGTCGTCGGCCTCTCGGCCAGCGAGCTGCGGGTCGCCTGGGCGTGCACCGCTACGTCGCCCGACGTGGCGAGGTTCGTGCGGCACGCGACCGAGCAGGCTACGGAAGCCGGCCGTGCGCTCGAAGGGTCTGCAGCGCTCCGAGGGTGACGATGCCGCGCCAGTCCACCGCCTGCCCCGGTGACCAGTGCAGGAAGTCGAAGTCCCAGCCGCCGTCGTCCAGCTGCTCGCTCTCCAGCCGGTCGAGCTCCGCGGAGATCTGGTCCGCGGAGAACAGCGCACGGCTGGGCGCACCGGGCCTCGCCGACAGGTCCAGCGGCCTGAGCTTCTCGTCGTCCTGCCCGCCTCCGACGGGGATGGTGCCGTCGGTGCGCAGGAGCGGCCGGATCCGCTCGATCGCGGCGGCCGCGCGGTCCGGCTCGGGTACGGCGTCGAGGAAGTGGACGGCGAACTTGACCGGGTAGCCGCCCACGAGGCCTCCTTCGGTCTCGACCTGGGCCCAGCACCACGCGGTCGCGGCGTCGAGCCATGGATGGTCGGCACCCAGCTCCCACAGGTGGCCGGCGATCGCGAACGTGAGCATGCCGCCCTCGTTCGGCTGCATCCATGGTGCGGCCGGGTACGCGGTGGCGGTCGGCAGCACGTGCGGCACCCGCCCATCGGGCAGCGCGACGGACGCCAGCCAGTCGGCGGTCTCCCTGACCAGCGGTGTCACCGCCGGGTCGGCGGCGGTCCCCAGCTCGGCGAGCACCTCGAGCGCGGACAGCGCGCCCGAGACCTGGCTGTCCGGCCCGCGCAGGTCGGGCTCCAGGGCGTGGCCCCACCCGCCGTCGTCGTTCCGGTAAGGACGCAGGGCGTCCAGGACACGGCTGCCCGGCGCGCCGTCGAACAGCACCGCGAGGCGGTGCCGCTCCAGCAGGCGGGCGTCGTCGTAGATGAACCGCCTCGCGGCTCCGGTGTCGATCCTCGTCGTTGTGCTCATGAATCCGACGCTAGGCGGCGGTCAGTGCGGCGTCTTCCAGAAAACGGACGGGTGTGAGGCCGGTCAGCCGGCGCACCTCGTCGGACATGTGGGCCTGGCTCGCGTACCCGGCAGCGACCGCGCGTTCCGCGAGGGACGACGGCGCACCCGCCGACAGGCCGATCAGCCGCCGCAGCCGGGCCACCCGCCCCAGCATCTTGGGCCCGTAGCCGACCGCGTCCACGGTGCGGCGATGCAGGTGCCGCTCGCTCACACCCAGGTCCTGGGCGACGCCGGAGATCCGCGCGCCCGGCACCCCGAGCCGCCATGCGGCTGCCGCGACGAGCCCGTCCCGTTCCGCCTTTCGCCGTAGCACCGTGCGGGCGAGCAGGTCCAGCCGCCCCGCGGGGTCCGCCGCGCCGAGCGCGTCGGCGAGCGCGGGGCCGACGTCGGGCCACACGTCCGCGAGCGGTACCCGCAGGTCGCGCACCTCCGAGGCGGGGATGCCGAGGACGGCGCCCGCCGCGCCCGGCCGGAGCCGGATGCCGCTGGTCCGTGCCGACGCCGCCGTGGCGTGCGACCGGGCGACGACCGGGCCCGTGTCCGCGCCGACGACCACGAGCTCTCCCCCGAGCCGGACCAGGTCGACACAGCCGTCGGGGATGATCCGCTGCTCGTGGTCGGGCGGCACGTCGTGCTCCCACAGGCAGGCCACCACCGGTAGCAGGCCGGTGGGCGGTGCGAGCTCGCGGTAGGTCACGAGATCCACGCTACGTCGACCCACTGACACCCACATCAGGTCTGGACCACGGGCCCCGCGGACGACCCCGCAGCAGCTGCCCCGGGCCCGGACCGAGTGTCAGTGACCGGTGGCAGAGTCGGACCGTGCCCCACACCCCGGCCCGACCGAGCCGTCGAACGAACGAGGCCGGCGACCAGCGCCGCGCCTCGTGGCGTCGGCGCGCGCTGCGGGTCGCCGCCGTCGCGGTCCCTGCCGCGCTGCTGGCGGCCATGGCCTCGTCGTACGTGGCAGTGGTCACGGGCCGGATGGCCGCCGATCCGGCCAGGGACACGCTGATCGTGCTCGCGGCGGTGAGCGCGGCCGTCATCGTGCTGGACGCCGTGACGTGGCTGGTCGTGCAACGTGCGGTGGCCCGCGCCGAGGCCACGCTCAGGGTCGACCTCGCCGCAGCTGCCCTGAGCCAGCCCTTGCCGGCGCTCGAGGAGCAGGCGGTGGGCGAGCTCCTGGACCGCGTCAACGGCGATCCCGAGCGGCTCACCCGCGCGATCAGCGGTATCGGCATCACGCTGGGGCAGGCGGCGATCAGCCTGGTGGTCGGGTGGGTGACCGCCGGCCTGGTGTGGTGGCCGGCCTGGATCGCGTTCCCCCTGGTGGCCGCCGTGGTGCTGGTGTTCGCGCGACGGGCGGCACGGCCCCTGCGCGACCTCAGCAGACGCAGCTCGGAGGCCGGCTCGGACCACATGGCGCAGCTCGAGGAGGCGATCGCCGCCCGGGACGACCTGCGCACCGCCCACGGCCAGCGGTACGTGCTGCGCCGGTACGCCGAGCTGGCGGCGCGCCAGATCCGGCTCCGGGAGGAGTGGTCGGTCGTGTTCTCCCGGGTGCGGCTGCGTACCGAGCTTCCGCTGGACGCCCTCGTCGGCGCCGTCCTCGTGGGCGGGGTGTGGGCGGTGACGGGAGGCACGCTCGACGTCGCCCGGCTGGTCACGCTGTGGCTCCTCGTCACCGGGTTCGTCGGCCGGGTGGACGTCCTCGGCCGCCTGCTGCCGCGCGTCGAGGAGGCGATCGGTACGTTCCACCGCGTGCGCGACCTGCTGGGTGTGCCAGAGGAACCCGTCGGCGGCGAGGCGTTCCCCGGCCGCTCCACCGGGGTGGACGTCGAGCTGCGTGACCTGACGTTCGGGTACGGCGGCGGTTTCCGCCTGGGCCCGTTGTCCCTGACCATCCCGGCGGGCAGCACGTGCGCGCTGGTGGGGCGGACAGGCTCGGGCAAGACCACCCTGACCAAGATGCTGTCCCGGGCGGTCGAGCCGCCGGTGGGGAGCCTGTTCCTGGACGGTCGGGACATCACCGGCCTGGACCTGCACGAGCTGCGAACCCGCGTCGGTGTCGTCGGGCAGCGCACCGAGATCCTGGCCGCGACCCTCGCCGAGAACATCACGCTCTGGGCACCGGTACCCGCGGAACGCGTGGAGCAGGCGGTGGAAGCCCTCGGCCTGCGGGCCTGGGTCGCCTCGCTGCCGCACGGCCTGGACACCCGCCTCGGGTCCGACGGCGTGACCCTGTCCGCCGGGGAGGAACAGCTCGTCGCCTTCGCCCGCCTCCTGGTGCGCGACGTCGAGGTGGTCGTGCTCGACGAGGCGACGGCCCGGATGGACCCGGCGACGGCGGAGCGGGTAACCCTCGCCGCGCGCGCCCTCCTGGCGGGCCGGACGGCGCTGGTCGTCGCGCACCGGCTGCCCACCGCGCGGCATGCCGACACGGTCGCGGTGCTCGACGGCGGACGCCTGGTGGAGCACGGACCCTGGGACCGGCTGGCGGCCGCGGACGGGCACTTCGCCCAGCTCGTCGCCGCGGCGGGGCTCACGGAACCGCCCGCGGACACCGGCCCGGACACCGGCACCGACCAGGCCAGACGGACGCCGCCCGCCGAGCTCGCCGTCGGCGACCATGCGTCGGGCTCCGCACGGGCCGGACAGGGCCGGGATCCCGCGCCGCCGCGCACGTCGATGGTCCGGGCCGTGTGGAGCACGCTGCGCGCCCGTCCGCTCGGCCTGCTGCTCCCGGCCCTCGTCTGGGAGCTCACCGACTACCTCACCACCACCGGCCTGGTCGTCGGCTGGCTGTGGGCGTCGCTCGTCGTCGACCTGGAGCAGGGCTCGGCGCCCTGGCTGCTTGCCTGCGCCATCCTGGCCGCGGTCGTGGCCAACACCCTGCTGCCGTTCACCATCCGTCTGACGAGCGCCCGCTGGTGGGCCGACTCGCGGCTACGGCTGCGCCTCGCCGTCCTGCGCGGGCAGACGGCGCAGCGCCGCACGGTGCGTGACGCCCCCGGTGAGATCGCCGCGCGGGCCCAGGAGGAGTACCGGCTCACCGGACACACCCAGGCCTGGCGCGAGGTCCTCACCGCACCGTTCACGCTGGCGCTGCTCATAGTGCTGAGCGACAGCCTCCTCGCCGGTGCGATCGGGCTGGCCATGGCGGCGGTGATGTTCACGGCGCAGGTACTGGGCAGCCGGTCCGTCGCGGCCGCCGCACGACGCGCGGGTGATGCCGCCGCCGAGCTGGGCCGCCTGCTCGGATCAGCCCTCGACGCGGTGCGTACGGTCAAGCTCGCCGCCGCTACGGGCGGTGTGCTCGCCCAGGTCGCCCGGGTGGACGGACGCCGCGTGCAGGCCTCGCTGCGCGAGGAGCGCACCAGCTTCCTCGTCGGGCTCGCGCCCTCGGTGCTGAGCCGGATCGCGATGGTCCTGGCGTGGTCGCTGCACCTCGGCGGTACGTGGTCGCTCGCCACCGCTCTCCTGGTCAGCACCTCGATAGGTACCTTCAGCTGGATCGGGTACGGACTGGGGCAGCTTGTCACCAGCGCCGCGTCCGCACGCCGCTGGGTCGAGGTCACCTCCCGGTACGCCGGCACGGAGCGGCTCGCCGACGTGCCACGGGACCTCGACCTGTTCGCCGGCACCGCGGACCCGGCGGCGTCGGACCCCTCGGCATCCGGTCCGGGGGCATCGGGTGCGGCGGGGACAGCCTCTGCCGCGCCGGGCGCGCTGCGGGAACTGCGGCTGGACGGCGTCAGCGCGACGCACGACGACGGCACGGTAGGCGTCGCGGGCGTTGACCTCACGGTGCGGCGCGGCGAGCTCGTGCTGGTCGTGGGGCGGGTCGGATCCGGCAAGTCGTCGCTGCTCGGGGCCCTGTCCGGTCTTGTCGACCTCGGCGGGCGGCTGAGCTGGAACGGCGAGGAGGTCACCGATCCGGAGACGTTCCTGCGCCCGCCACGTGTCGCACACGTCGCGCAGGTGCCGCACGTCGTGTCAGGAACCCTCGCGGACAACGTACGGCTCGACCACGACCGCCCCGTCACCGGTCCGGTGGCTGCCGCCGGGCTCGGCCGTGACATCGCCGAGGCAGGCGGCACGACCACGCTCGTGGGACACCGCGGCCTGCGGCTCTCGGGCGGCCAGGTGCAGCGGCTCGGCCTGGCCCGGGCGCTGGCCACCGGCTCCGACCTGCTCCTCGTGGACGACGTCTCGTCCGCGCTCGACGCCGTCACCGAGGCGGAGGTCTGGTCCCGGCTGCGGTCCGCGGGTACGACGGTGCTCGGCACCACGTCGCGCGCGGCGACCCTCGCGACCGCCGACCGGGTCGTGGTGCTCGACGGCGGGCGCGTCGCCGCCGTCGGACACTGGCGTGACCTGGGACCGCGCTGGTCCCACCTGGCCGGCTGATCATGGCCGGCTGACCATGGGTAGAGCTCCCCCTGTCAGGGTCGAGACAGCCGCTGCGGGCGCTGGTAGCGTCCGAGACCGATCACGGGCAAGCAGCCCCCGACTCGTCAAGGAGCACCTCGTGCGCGCATCCCGGACCGTCCCCGCCGGCCTCGCCGTCGCGCTCGCGGCCCTCACCGGCTGCACACCCGAAGGCCCCACCGAGCAGGCGCCGCCCCTCGACGAGGCCCTCACCACCTACACGAACCTGTACGACGACGTCCTCGCCGCTCTCCAGGAGACGCCGGACGCGCACGACCTGACGTGGGCGGAGTCCCTGGCCACCTACCCGTCGGTCACCGAGCAGGAGGACGGGCTCTGCTACCTCTTCGTCACGAGCGCCAACGGGGCCGGCACCATCGACGATGCCAAGGAGCTGCTCGCCTCGCTCGCCGCGCAGGTCGACCCGGTGCTCGAGGAGCACGGCCTGGAGCCGATGTCCGAGCAGCAGCACTCCGAGCACGGCGGCGACATCTGGGTCGAGTCCGTGTCCGCCAACGGCTGGTCGGTCGAGCTCGGCGGCGGCGGCCAGTCGTCGCCCGAGCACCAGGACGCCGTGGTCGAGCTCTCCATCGACGGCCCCGTCGCCACCGACACCTGCACCGACGCAACTCTGGAGCAGGCGCTCGCCGATGCCGGCTGAGCCGTACGGGGCAGAACTGCTGATCACTCCGTGACCGTGGAAACGTGTACTTCGGCTTGCTCGAATCTGGGACACTGGTGCGCATGAGCACTCCTGCCTCCTCCGGGCCGACGGACCCGGCCGTGACCACACCCGCCCTCGACTCCTCGGCCGCCTCGGTAGCCGGCGCCGACGTCGTCCGCGCGGTGGTCAAGGAGGTACCGGACAAGGTCAGCACCGACGGTCTCGAGACCAAGTTCGACGAGCGCTGGACCGCCGAGCAGACCTTCGCGTTCGACCGCACCAAGACCCGCGACGAGATCTACTCGATCGACACCCCGCCGCCGACAGCCTCTGGCTCCCTGCACGTGGGACACGTGTTCAGCTACACGCACACGGACATCGTGGCGCGCTACAAGCGCATGCGCGGCCTCGAGGTCTTCTACCCCATGGGCTGGGACGACAACGGCCTGCCCACGGAGCGCCGCGTCCAGAACTACTACGGCGTGCGCGTCGACCTGTCGCTGCCCTACGACCCGGACTTCACTCCCCCGTTCGAGGGCACCGGCAAGAGCGTCAAGGCCGCGGACCAGGTCCCGGTCAGCCGCCGCAACTTCGTGGAGCTGTGCGAGCGCCTGACGGCCGAGGACGAGAAGCAGTTCGAGGAGCTGTGGCGCCGTCTGGGCATCTCGGTGGACTGGGCCCAGACGTACCAGACCATCGGCGACGTCTCGCGCGCCACGGCGCAGCGCGCGTTCGTGCGTAACCTGCAGCGCGGTGAGGCCTACCAGGCCGAGGCGCCGGGTCTGTGGGACGTCACGTTCCAGACCGCCGTCGCCCAGGCCGAGCTGGAGGCCCGGGACTACCCCGGCCACTTCCACAAGGTCGCCTTCCACCAGGCGGACGGCGAGCCCGTCTACATCGAGACCACCCGGCCGGAGCTGATCCCCGCCGTCGTCGCGCTCATCGCGCACCCGGACGACGAGCGGTACCAGCACCTGTTCGGTACCACGGTGACGTCGCCGCTGTTCGGCGTCGAGGTCCCCGTGCTCGCGCACCACCTGGCCGAGCCGGACAAGGGTGCTGGCATCGCGATGTGCTGCACCTTCGGTGACCTCACGGACGTGCAGTGGTGGCGCGAGCTCCAGCTGCCGACGCGTTCGATCATCAACCGCGACGGCCGCATCACGCGTGAGGTGCCGGAGTGGCTCCCGGGCGGCCCGGGCGCCGAGCTGTTCGAGGCCGAGGTCGCGGGCAAGACGACGTTCAGCGCCCGCAAGGCGATCGTCGACGCGCTCGTCGCGTCGGGCGACATGCCGACCGAGCCGGTGGCCACCCAGCGCAAGGCCAACTTCTTCGAGAAGGGCGACAAGCCCCTCGAGATCGTGACCTCGCGCCAGTGGTACATCCGCAACGGTGGCAGGGACAAGGCGCTGCGCGAGGAGCTGCTGGGCCGCGGCAAGGAGCTCGACTTCCACCCCGACTTCATGCGGGTGCGGTACGAGAACTGGGTCAACGGCCTGAACGGCGACTGGCTGGTCAGCCGCCAGCGCTTCTTCGGTGTCGCGATCCCGCTCTGGTACCCGATCGCCGCGAACGGCGAGGTCGACTACGACCACCCGATCGTCCCGGCCGAGGAGTCGCTGCCGATCGACCCGACGTCCCAGGCGCCCGCCGGCTACACGGAGGACCAGCGTGGTCAGGCCGGCGGCTTCGTGGGCGACGCCGACGTCATGGACACCTGGGCGACCTCGTCCCTGACGCCGCAGATCGTCGGCGGCTGGGAGCGGGACCAGGACCTGTTCGACCGCGTGTACCCGATGGACCTGCGCCCCCAGGGCCAGGACATCATCCGTACCTGGCTCTTCTCCACGGTGGTGCGCTCGCACCTGGAGAACAAGGTGCTGCCCTGGAAGAACGCGACGATCAGCGGCTGGATCCTCGACCCGGACCGCAAGAAGATGTCGAAGTCCAAGGGCAACGTCGTCACGCCGATGGACCTGCTCGTCGAGCACGGCTCCGACGCGGTGCGGTACTGGGCGGCGTCCGCTCGCCTGGGCACGGACGCGGCGTTCGAGGTGGGGCAGATGAAGATCGGTCGCCGCCTGGCGATCAAGGTCCTCAACGCCTCGAAGTTCGCGCTGTCGTTCGGCGGCGGCGCGGGCAGCGAGATCGCGCTCGACCCGGCGGCGGTGACCGTCGCCCTCGACCGGTCCATGCTCGCGGGGCTGGCGGGAGTGGTCGAGCAGGCCACCGCGGCGCTGGAGTCCTACGACCACACCCGTGCGCTCGAGCTCACCGAGACGTTCTTCTGGGCGTTCTGCGACGACTACCTCGAGCTCGTCAAGGACCGCGCCTACGGCGCCGGTGACGACGCGGCGAACCTCTCCGCCGAGACGACGTCAGCCCGCACCACGCTGGCGATCGCGCTCGACACCATGCTGCGGCTCCTGGCGCCCTACCTCCCGTTCGCCACGGAAGAGGTCTGGTCCTGGTGGCGTGAGGGCTCGGTCCACCGCGCGGAGTGGCCCGTCGCGGGACCGCTGCGTGCGGCGTCCGACGGTGCCGACCCGGCCGACCTCGCGGCGGCGGGGCACGCCCTTGCGGCGCTGCGCAAGGTGAAGTCCGAGGCCAAGGCGTCGATGCGCACCCCGATCGTCGCCGCGTCGCTGGCGGTGCCCGCCGCGTCGCTGACCGCCGTCGAGACCGCGGCCCTGGACATCAAGGCCGCTGGCCGCGTCACGGGTGTGCTCGACCTGGTGGCCGCTGCCGAGGGGCAGGGCGACCAGGCGGTCCAGGGCGGCATGGTCGTGACGTCGAGCGAGCTGGGCGAGGCCCCGCCCCGCAACAAGGGCTGACCGACAGGGCAGACGACTTCGGTCGGTTGCTCACGTCCCTTCCGCGACTTCGGTCGGTTGCGATGAGATCGGTCGTTTGATTGACCGATCTCATCGCAAC
>NZ_JBFAKY010000033.1:0-55999 GCF_040656015.1 Promicromonospora sp. NPDC050249
GAGGAGCCGAACAGCACCGCCGCCAGGTGCCAGCCGCTCAGGGCGCCGGCGAGGCCGGCCACCAGCGCCGTCGCCCAGAGGGCGGTCCCTGTGGTAGCCGGAGCACGCACGCGTCGTCGTCCTCGTTGACGTCGCCGCCGAGCAGCGACGCGATGAGCTCGCTGTCGACGGTACCTGGTGCGCCGGAGGCCGCCCGGGCGAGCTCCTCCAGGCCCTTGCGCAGGCTGCGGCCACGCCGTTCGACCAGGCCGTCGGTGTAGAGCCACAGCACGTCGCCGGTGCGCAGGTCGACGGATCCCTGACCGGGTTCCGGCCCGGTGGGGAGCGTGGCGTGCAGCCCGGACCGGTCCGCCGTGATCGACGCGGGGGCCCGGGCGGGGGTGGTGGCGGAGGCGACCACCCCCAGCGGCATCCAGCGCCCCTGCCACAGGAACTCGGGGCCGCCGCCGGGCCGCGTCACGAGCGGCGGGAGGTGCCCGGCGCACGCGAAGGTGAGCCGCCCCGTCGTGACGTCGAGCTCGGCGTAGACGAGCGTGGACCCGAAGCCCACGCGCCGCCGCCGGACGAAGCCGTCCACGCGGGCGAGCACCCCCGCCGGGCCGACGCCGCTCTCGGCGTAGCTGCGCACGACGGTCCGTAGCTGCCCCATCCCGGTGGCGGACTGCAGCCCGTGCCCGACGATGTCGCCCACCGTCAGTGCGAGGGTCGTGTCGTCGACCCAGAAGGCGTCGTACCAGTCACCGCCGACCTCGAGCGAGCGTTCCGCGGGCCGGTAGTCGGCGCTGATCCGGGTGCCCTCCGGCTGCGGCAGGTGCTCGGTCAGCATGGCGCGCTGCAGCTCGTGCGCGACCGAGACGCTCTGCTCGTGCAGCACCGCGCGGTCGAGGGCGACGCCGCCCTGCTGTCCGGTGGCGGCCAGCGCGTCCCGGTCGAGGGCGTCGTCTCCCGCGTGCGCCCGCGGGGTGAGGACCAGGACGCCGTGGAGGGCGTCCGCGCCGCGCAGCGGGACCGTGACCTGGCCGTCGGGCGCGAGCACGACGTCCGCCTCGGTTTGGCCGTCGGTCAGCGCCGCGGACGGCACGTCGGCCGGCGGTCCGTCACCCAGCCACGCACGTGGGACGAGCGTCCCCGAGTCGTGGACGAGCCAGACCGAGGCGGACCCGGCGCGGAACTCGCCGACCGCCGCCTGCACGAGCGCCTCGCAGACGCCGTCGACACCCGTGGCCCGGGCGAGGGCGGTGGTCGTGGCCAGGAGGGTGTGGACGCTCGCCGCGGACCGCTCCGCCTCCGCGCGGGCCGCCATCAGCTCACGCTCGAACCGCGATCGTTCGCGGGCGTCGAACAGGGCGACGTTGATCAGGACGTCGTCGTCATCGCCGGCGCCGTGCAGCTCGGCGGAGAGCAGGACCGGCCGGCGGGTGTCGCCCGTGCGCAGCTCGACCGCGATCTCCTCGACGCGGCCCTGCAGGCGCAGCAGCGGGGCGAGGTGCGTCTCCCAGTAGATCCGGCCGCCCACGGACAGCAGCGCGCTCAGCCGCTTGCCCCGCAGCTCGCGCGCGGCGTCGTCGTCGAACCAGCCGCGGAACGTGTCGTTGGCGTCGAGGATCGCGCCCGCGCCGTCCAGCCGGAGCAGCGCCACGGGGGCGGAGTCCCAGGATCGGGCGCGTCCCGGAGGGGTCACGGCGAGAGGTACTCGCGCATGGCGGTGATCAGCTTCTCAGGAGCGCTGAGGTTCGGGCAGTGGCCGACGGCGTCGATGAGCACGAGCTTGCTGTCGGCGAGCCGGTCGTGCACGTACTCGCCCACCTCGACCGGCGCGATGGCGTCCTCACGGCACTGGACCACGAGGCTCGGCGTGCGGACGGCGGCCAGGTCGGCGCGGTTGTCGGAGAGGAAGGTCGTCCGAGCGAAGCGCTTGGCGATGGCCGGGTCCGTGCGGCAGAAGGAGTTGGTCAGCTCCTCGCCGAGCTCCGGCCGGTCCGGGTTGCCCATGATCACCGGCGCGATGAAAGCGGACCAGCCGAGATAGTTGGAGTCCATGGTCTCCAGCAGCTCGTCGATCTCCTCGGCCGAGAACCCGCCGCGGTAGCCGTCGTCGTCGATGTAGCGCGGGCTGGGACCGACCAGTACCAGGCGGTCGAAGAGGTCCGGCCGCCGCGCGGCCGCGAGCAGCGCGATCGTCGCGCTCACCGAGTGGCCCACGAACACGACCGGGCCGAGCGCGAGCTCGTCCAGGAGCTCGACGACGTCGTCCGCGTAACCCCCGAGGGACGCGTGCCGGTCGGGGTCGTACGCCGTGAGGTCCGAACCGCCGGCGCCGACGTGGTCGAACAGGACCACGCGGTAGTCGTGCTCGAAGGCCGGCGCCACCAGCCGCCACATGGACTGGTCGCAGCCGAAGCCGTGGGCCAGGACCATGGCCGGGGCGCCCTCCGGGCGGCCGACGATCGTGGTGTTGTGCCGGGTGCTGGTGCTCACCGGCCCAGTTTAGGGAGTACCGGACGAGCTCACGATCGGTTGCGCACGAGTGCGCGCGTGACCGCCGTGACCACCGTGCCGCCCACGAGGGTGCCGAACAGCACGAGGATCGCCCCGACCGCCCAGAGCCCGGAGTCGTCGGTCGACGCGGCGCTGAGCGTCCAGGCGGCCGTGAAGGGCAGGCTGACCGCGAGCACCGCGAGCCATGCCGGGAGCACCAGGGCGCCGACCACCACCAGAGCGACGAGCACCACCACGCATGCGATCACCTGCGGTGCCTCGTAGGGCCCGGTGACGGCGCCGGTGGCCGCGTCGACCTCACGGGTCGTGTCCCGGCCCAGGGTCCACCACGTGGCGGTCGTCAGCGCGGCGATGACGAAGGTGAACAGGGCGACCAGGTAGCTGTTCTGCGGCATGGTCCCCATAGTGCACTTTTCCGGACCGGGTCTGCCCGTCGCTGACCCGGATCTCCCGGACTTGACGCAATCTTGACCAACCTCCCAGATAGTGGCAAACTCCCCAAATGGTGGCGCTAACATCGCAGTCAGCACCCCCCCAGGGCAGCCATCGCCCGAGCAGCGCCCGACACAGACAGTCAACGACGACAGTCGAGCAAAAAGGGGAACATGATGCCGATCAGCGCCGCGAACCGCCGTCCTTCACCCGCCCGTCCCGGCCCGTTGCGCGCGGTGTGCGCGACCGCTGCCGCCGCGATCCTCCTGCTCGCCGCCGGGTCCGTCCCCGCGGCGTCGGCCCCGGCCGGTCCAGCGGACGAGAACGCGCCGGCGCAGGCCGGGGCGATGGCCTGGGAGACCCTGATCGACGGGAACTCCTTCGCCAGCCGCGCCGCGCTGGAGTCGGAGTGGAACTACCTGTACCCGTGGGGGTCGGACCACAACGGCTCCGCCCGCATGTACGCCAGCTCCACCGACAGCAACCACCTGTTCCTGTCGCCCGCCGGGCAGCTCAACATCAAGGCGACCCGGATCACCTGGGACGAGGGCGTCAGCAACAAGGACCCGCACCTGCCCATCAGGTACCACTCCGCGGCGATCCACGCGAAGAACCAGATCACCGTCAACGACACCTACCCGAGCTACGAGATCCGCGGTGAGTTCCAGGCGCCGTCGGCCCGGGGTACGTGGCCCGCGTTCTGGATCACGGGGGCGAACAGCTGGCCGCCGGAGAGCGACATCCTCGAGTTCAAGGGCGACGCCCGGAACTGGTTCAACACCTACGACGGCGGCTGGGACAACACGATCGTCCCGGTCGGCTCGCCGGGGAGCTGGCACGAGTACCGCATCTGGATGACCAAGATCAACGCCACGGACGTCGAGATCCACTACTACCTCGACGGCGTGTGGAAGGCCAGGCACGTCGGGTCCAACTTCGTGGGCAAGCCGATGAACCTGATCATCAACCTGCAGATGGAGGGGGCGTCGGGCTCGCCGGGGCCCACCACCGACACCCACTTCCGGGCCCGCAACGTCTATGTGGGCCGTACCGCCAACTGATCTGTCCCGCAGGACCAGGTCCAGGTGACCAGAGTGACCTGTGCCACGAAGCTCGTTTCACCCACGTCTTGACGCGGCCCTCCGAACGATTAAGTTAGGTCAGGCAAACCTAAGTACCGCCACGTCGCCCCTTCCGGGCGGCGTGGCGGTACTGCGCCGGTACCTTCCCCATCCCCTTTCGAGGAGCCTTCCGCATGCCCTCACGCCTGCCCGCAGCGACGCAGCCAGCGACCACCGCACCCGTCCAGGGCGCGAGCCACGACACGACAGCACTGTTGCGCGCGGCCACCGCGGGCGTCTATGCGGACACGGTCCGCGAGGTCGCCGATGACGTCGCCGCCCGGCTCGCCGCCGTCACGCAGCCGTTCTCCGGCGCGAGCCGCTCCGAGCTGCGCGCCCTGGTGGACGCTGTGGACCTGGACGGCCCGCCGTCCGGCACGCGAGAGGCGCTGCGTGAGGCCGGCGACCTGTACGCGAAGCACGCGATCTGGTTCCACGAGCCCACGTACACGGCGCACCTGAACTGCCCGGTGGCGCTGCCGGCCGTCGGCGCGGAGACGATGCTCGCCGCCATCAACACCTCGGTCGACACCTATGACCAGTCCACCGTCGCCACCTTCATGGAGCGCCGCCTGGTCGAGTGGACGGCGGGCCGCATCGGCTTCGTGGTGGGCGCGGAGGGCGACGCCGCCGTCGCCGACGGCATCTTCACGTCCGGCGGCACCCAGTCCAACTTCCAGGCCCTGTTCCTGGCCCGCGAGAAGTCGCGCCGCGCCGGTACCCGCCTGGAGTCCATGCGCATCCTCGCCACCGCGGTGAGCCACTTCAGCATCGCCAAGTCCGCCCTGCTGCTCGGCCTGCCGGACGACGCAGTGGTCACCGTCGGCACCGACGCCGACGGCCGCATGAGCCCGGACGCCCTGGCCCAGACGCTCGTCGACATCGAGCGCACCGGCGACACGGTGGTCGCCGTCGTCGCGACCGCCGGGACCACCGACCGCGGCTGCATCGACCCCCTCGGCCCGATCGCCGACCTGTGCGACGCCGTGGGCACCTGGCTGCACGTCGACGCCGCGTACGGTTGCGGGCTGCTCGTGAGCCCGCGCCGCCGGCACCTGCTGGGCGGTATCGAGCGGGCCCGCAGCGTCACCGTCGACTTCCACAAGTCGTTCTTCCAGCCCGTGTCCTCCAGCGCGCTCGTCGTCCGGGAGCGGGCCGACCTCGCCCCCGTCGCCTGGCACGCCGACTACCTCAACCCGGAGGAGAACGCCGAGCCCAACCAGGTCGACAAGTCGCTGCAGACCACCCGCCGGTTCGACGCGCTCAAGCTCTGGGTCACGCTGCGCGCGCTCGGCGCGGACGGCGTCGGCACGATGGTCGACGCCGTCTGCGACCTGGCCGCCGCGGTGCACCAGGACCTCGCGACGGACCCCGACTTCCGGGTGGTGGGCACCACCCAGCTGTCCACCGTCCTGTTCCGCTACCAGCCCGACGGCCTCGATGCCGCCCGCGCGGACGCCCTGGTGCCGCAGGTGCGGCGCGTGCTGTTCGACTCCGGCCGCGCCCTGGTCGCCAAGACCGTCATCGACGGCCGCCCCTGCCTCAAGCTGACGCTGCTCAACCCCGACGCGACGCTCGCCGACATCCGCGGCGTTCTCGAGCTCGTCCGCTCGGCCGCGCACGGCCTGCTCGCGGGGGAGGCGCTGCTCGACACCGATGAGCCGCCGTGCCGCGACGTGCACCCGCGACTTGCCCGTACCGACGGAGAGACCAGATGACGACCGCGCCGACCCCCACCTACGACCTGCTCGGGATCGGGATCGGCCCGTTCGGCCTCGGCCTGGCGGCGCTCGCGGACCCCCTCGACGACGTCGAGGCGGTGTTCCTCGACCAGCGCGACGGTTTCTCCTGGCACGCCGGGATGCTCATCGAGGGCACGACACTGCAGGTGCCGTTCCTGGCCGACCTGGTGACGATGGCGGACCCGACGTCGCCGTACTCGTTCCTGGCGTGGCTCAAGGCGACGGGGCGGCTGTACCAGTTCTACATCCGTGAGTCCTTCTACCCGCTGCGCGCCGAGTACGACCAGTACTGCCGCTGGGTCGCGGAGCAGCTGCCTGCGCTGCGCTGGGGGCGTCGCGTGACGAGCGTCGTCCGGGTCGCGGACCCGACGTCGGCCGACGGCGGCTACGTGTTCGAGGTGACCGCCGAGACCGGCCACGGTGCCGAGAGCTCTCTCGAAAAATACTGTGCCAAGCACATCGTGCTCGGCACCGGGACACAGCCGCGTCTGCCGGCTCACCTCCGGGGCCTCGAGGGCGCGGGCCCCGTCGTGCACACGAGCGACTACCTGCCGCACCGCGCGGAGCTGGGGGCGTCCGGCTCCGTGACGGTCGTCGGCAGCGGGCAGTCCGCCGCCGAGGTGTACCGGGACCTGCTGGAGGGCTGCGGCACGGGCGCGGGGGAGCACCGCGTGGACTGGGTGACCCGCTCGCCGCGGTTCTTCCCGATGGAGTACACGAAGCTGACGCTCGAGATGACGTCGCCCGAGTACACCGACCACTACGTGTCCCTGCCTCCTGCACAGCGCGACGTCCTGGCCCGCGAGCAGCGCAACCTCTACAAGGGGATCAGCGGCGACCTGATCGACGACATCTACGACACCCTGTACCGCAAGTCCGCGCTGGGTGCCGAGGTGCCGACCACGCTCCTGTCCGACACCGAGGTGACCGCCGCCCGGTTCGACGCCGACGGCGCGGGCGGGGCCGGCGAGTACGTCCTGACCCTGCGGCACGCCCAGCTCGGCACGACGGCGGAGCACCGCACCCGGGCGCTCGTCGTCGCCACCGGCTACGCCCCGACGGCGCCAGGCTTCCTGGCGCCCGGCCTGGTCAACCTCGACCACCGCGGCCGGTACGCCGTCGCCCGCGACTACACGGTCGACGACGACCGGCGGATCCACGTCGTGGGCGTCGAGGAGCACACCCACGGCGTCACCGCACCCGACCTCGGGTTCGGACCCTGGCGCAACTCCGTGATCCTCGCTAGCGTCACGGGCCGCGAGCCGTACGCGACGGAGCGCCGGATCGCGTTCCAGCAGTTCGGCCTGCCGGACTCGCCCCTCCCGCGGGTCGAGCCTGTCGGGACCAGCCAGCCCGACGACGAGATGGAGGCCGCCCGGTGACCGCCCCGACGACCGTGCACACGTTCACCACGACCACCCGGCTCGGCGAGGTCACCATCGAGCCGATAGTCCCGGACCGGGACGCCGAGCTCGTCCAGGGCTGGCTCGCGCACCCCGCCGCCTCGTACTGGCAGATGGGCGAGCTGCGCGTCGACGAGGTACGCGAGTACCTCACCGGCGTCCAGGCGGGCCCCCACGAGGCCGCCTGGCTCGGCCGCCTCGACGGCGAGCCCGTCTTCATGACCGAGACGTACGACCCCGCGCACGTCCTGCTCGCGGACGTCCACGACGCCCTGCCCGGCGACCTCGGCATGCACCTGCTGGTGGCCCCGCCCGTCAACCCGCGGCACGGCATGACCGACGCCGTCATGACGGCGGTCATGCGGTTCTGCCTCACTGACGCCTCGTCCGACGGCGGCCAGGGGGCCACCCGCGTCGTCGTCGAGCCCGACGTCGGCAACCGGAAGATCGCCGACAAGAACGCCGCGGCGGGCTTCCGCGTCCTGCGCGAGCTGGACCTCGGCCGTGGCGCGCACGCCAAGCGGGCCGCGCTGAGCGTCGCCACCCGCGCCGACTTCGCGGCGTCGGCCCTGGGCGACGGCGTGGACCTCGCCACCCACCTGAGCGCCGACCACATGGAGCACGCCCACCGGCACCTCGCGGCCAAGGCGCTCGCCGAGCTCGCGCACGAGCGGCTTTTCCAGCCGGAGCCCGACGACGCCCCCGGCGCCCCGGCGGACGGCTTCCGCCTCGCGCTGGACGGTGTCACCTACCGGTACACCGCCCGCCGGTACGCCCTGGAGCACTGGGTGGTCGACCCGGCGTCGATCCGCCGCACGGCCACCGCAGGGATGCGCGGCGACGTCGAGCTGCCCGTCGACGCGCTCGAGCTGGTCACCGAGCTGCAGCCCCTCCTGCAGGTGCCCGACACCATGCTCGCGACCTACCTCGAAGAGCTCTCGTCGACGCTGGCCAGCGCGGCCGCGAAGCGGGAGCGCGAGCTCGACGGGCACACGCCGTCGGTGAGCGGCCTGCTCGAGGCGCTGCGGACGGCGTCAGGCACCCGGGCCACCGCCGAGGCCTTCCAGCAGGTCGAGGCTGCCATGTCCGAGGGGCACCCCGGCTTCGTCGCGAACAACGGCCGCATCGGCTTCTCCCTGAGCGACTACCAGGCCTACGCCCCCGAGCGCGGCGCCCGCATCCGCATGCTGTGGCTCGCCGCCCGCCGGGAGCACACCCACCTCGCGCTCGCCGCCGACCAGAGCGAGCAGGGCCACTACGGCGCCGAGCTGTCCGACGCCGAGCGCGCGGCCTTCGTCGACCGGCTCGCCGCGCGTGGCCTGGACCCCGCGGACTACCTGTACCTGCCCGTGCACCCCTGGCAGTGGGAGCACCGCGTCGCGATCACCTTCGCCGCCGACGTCGCCCGCGGCGACCTCGTGCCGCTCGGCCCCGGCTCCGACGAGTACCAGCCGCAGCAGTCGATCCGCACCATGTTCAACCGCACGCGCCCCGAACGGCACTACGTCAAGGTCGCGCTCGCCATCCAGAACATGGGGTTCCTGCGCGGCCTGTCGCCCGCCTACATGCGCGCGACGCCGTCGATCAACGACTGGGTGGCCGATCTGGTCACGAATGACTCGACCTTGCGGACCGCCGGGTTCAGCGTCCTGCGGGAGGTCGCGTCCGTCGGCTACACGGGCGACGTCTACCACCGCACGCCCCAGCCCAACGCGTACCGCAAGATGCTCGCCGCCCTCTGGCGTGAGTCGCCGGTACCGCGCCTCGCCGCGGGCGAGCGCCTGGTGACCATGGCGAGCCTGCTGCACCGGGACGCGAGCGGCAAGGCGTTCGCCACGGCGCTGGTCCGCGAGTCCGGCATCGCGCCGGAGCAGTGGCTGCGCGCCTACCTCGACGCCTACCTGTACCCGCTCGTGCACTGCCTGGTGACCTACGAGCTGGCGTTCATGCCCCACGGCGAGAACCTCATCCTCGTGCTGCACGACGGCGTCGTCCGCCGCGCCGTCATGAAGGACATCGGCGAGGAGGTGGTGGTCCTCGGCGAGCAGCCTCTGCCGGACCGGATCGAACGCATCCGCGAGGTGGTCGACGACGACGAGAAGGCGCTCGCGATCTTCACCGACGTGTTCGACGGCGTGCTGCGCCACCTGTCCGGCATCCTCGCCGAGGACGGCGTGCTGGGCGAGGAGCGCTTCTGGGCGCTCGTCGCGGAGACCATCGACCGGCACGCCGCGGAGCACCCGGACGTGGCCCTTCCCGGGGGTGGCCGCGGGCCGGGCCTCGGGATCGACCTGCGGGCCGCGCGCTTCGCGCACTCGTGCCTCAACCGGCTGCAGCTGCGCAACACCCTCCAGATGGTCGACCTGACCAACCAGTCGGAGTCGCTGATCTATGCCGGGACCCTGGCCAACCCTGCGGGCCGGTCGACCGGACGAAGAACCGAGAGCTGAGCAAGAGATGATCGAGAGATGATGGGGAACGTGGAGTTCGACCTGTTCCGTGACGACCTCGGCATCCCGCACGTGCGGGCAGCCTCCGAGACCGCCCTGGCCTACGGCCAGGGCTGGGTGACCGCACAGGACCGCGGCCTGCAGATCGAGGCCGACCGGATGCGGGCCGAGGAGCGGTACGCTCAGATCGCCGGCGCGGCGGGCGACGCCTGGGACCGGTTCGCGGCCCGGGAGCGCCTGGCCACCACGGCCCGCGAGATCTACGACGCCCTGGACCGGCCCGAGCAGGAGTGGCTCACCGCATACGCCGACGGTGTGAGCGCCGGTCTGCTCGCCGGCGGGCGGGACGTGCCCGAGCTGGCCGGTGTGCCGCACGAGCCCTGGCGGCCGTGGACGCCGATCGGGGTGTTCCTCACCGCGCACGTGCTGTTCAACGGCTTCCCGAGCATCCTGTGGCGCGAGCACGTCGCCAGGCATCTGCACGTGCCTGGCGTGCCGCTCGAGCAGGTGCTCGGCCTGTTCGCGGCCGACGCCGGTCCGAGCTCCGGCTCGAACGCGTGGGCCGTGCACGGCTCGAACACCTCGTCGGGCAGCCCGCTCGTCGCGGGGGACCCGCACCGCACGCTCGAGCTCCCCGGCCCCTACCAGCAGGTCCGGCTCGCCTGCACCGACCCGGCCGCGCCGTACGACGTGCTCGGGTTCGCCTTTCCCGGCGTGCCCGGCATCCCGCACTTCGGGCATACGGGCTCCGTCGCCTGGGGCATCACCAACGCCATCGCGCACCACGTCGAGGTGGTCGCCGACGGCGCGGACAGTGCCGGCGCCGACGGCTGGCACCTGCACTGGCCGGCACGCGAGCTGGCCGACGCCGGCGTCGCGTCCTGGCGCGCCCTGCTGCATGCCCGCACCGCGAGCGACGTCGCCGAGGCGTTCAGCGGGTGGGTGGACCCGGTCAACCGCGTCCTCGCCGCGGACAGCACCGGCGAGGTGCTCAGCCTGACGGCGGGCAAGGTCCCCGCCGCTGCCGATCGTGCGCTGTCCGCCGCCAAGGCCGCCGACGGGTACGTGGACCTCCCCGCGCCGGTCGCGGTGACCCAGGTCGCCGTCGACGCGAACGAGCGGCCGGTGACCCAGCCGCCGGCCGAGCTGGACGGCCGCCCGGGTCTCGGCCCGCGCGACGTCCGGCCCGGCCGCGAGGAGCACGACCTCGGCTGGTCGTACTCGCCGCACCGCGCGGAGCGGATCCGGCAGCTGCTCGCCGCGGCGACCGTCCCCGAGTCGCCCGCGACGCAGGCGCGGATCCACGGCGACACCCGCGACCTGGGCGCGCCAGGGCTCGTCGCGCACCTCGCTGACGACGCCTCGCCTGCCGCCGTCCGCCTGCGCGCCTGGGTGGCGGACGGCGCCCACGTCGACGCCGGCTCGGCCGACGCCGCCCTGTACATGCGGTGGCGGGACACCCTGACGCACCGCCTCGCCCGGCACCCGGTGTTCGCGCCCCTGCACGAGCCGCACGGCCAGGACCCGTCCTTCGCCCCCGTGCTCGGCGGCGTGTTCGACGTCCCGACGGCGGTCGGGGCCGGGCTCGCCAACATCCTCGGCTCCGACTGGCTGCGGATCGACTCCGCGGCCGAGGCGCGGGCGGCGCTGGCCGAGGTCGCGGCAGGGTCCGCCGTCGGGCAGACCGGCGAGCCCACCTGGGGCGAGCTGCACGTCCCCGCCCCGCTGCACCCCGTGCCGGGCTCCGGCGACCCGGCGGCCGGTGTGAGACCGGCGCCCGTCTCCGGGAACAACGACACGGTCCGCTGCACCGGCGGGTCGCCGGGCGTGGCGGCCACCGCCTACCGCGGCTCCGTCGCGCGCTACGTCTGGGACCTGGCGGACCGCGCCAACAGCCGCTGGGGCGTGCCCTTCGGCGCCGACGGCCGCCCGGGCAGCCCGCACTTCGACGACCAGCACGCCACCTGGGCCGACGCGGGAACCACCCCCGTCGTCACCGACTGGGACCGGCTGCACCCCGCGGACACGACGCTGCGGCTGCTGAACGGCCCGCGCGGGGCGGAGGTGTGGCGCCGCGACTTCGGCGCGGTCGGCCTCATCACGGTGCACATGGTCGACCCCGAGGCCGACGCCGACGTGCTGCACGGCTGGTTCACCCAGCCGCGGGCCGGCTTCTGGGGCATGGGCGACCACACGCGCGACGAGGTGCGGGACACCTACGCGTTCGTCGAGTCCCTGCCCACCCATCACGCGTACCTCGTGCGGTGGGACGGCGATCCCGTGGTGCTCCTCCAGGCGTACCTCCCGGAGCACGACCCGATCGCCACGGCCTACGACGTCCAGCCGGGCGACCTCGGCATGCACTTCTTCCTCGGGAGCCGCGGGCCCACCGCACGGCACGGCTCGCCCGACAACCCGTGGACCGTCCTCGGGCCGGCCCTGCACGGGTTCCTCTTCGCCGGGCCGGGCACCCGGCGTCTGGTCGGGGAACCCGACGCGAACAACGACAAGGCCATCAGCCGGATGCTCGCCATGGGTTTCACCGCGGGCGAGCGGGTGTCGTACGAGTCGCCGCAGGGTCCCAAGGTGGCCCGGATGGCGTACCTGCGGCGTGAGGAGGCGACCGGGGGCCGGGTGGTCCGCTAACGTCGCGGGATGGCGACCGCACCGAGCACCGAACCGGCCACTGAACCGGGAACTGAACCGCCTGCTGCCGGGCGCCCGCGGCGCACCCTGCTCGTCCGCCCGCCGTCGGCCCGTCTGGCCGACGGCGAGCTCACCCACCTGGAACGCGTCCCCGTCGACGCGGACCTCGCGGCCCAGCAGTGGCAGCGGTACGTGGAGGTGTTCCGCGGGTACGGCTGGGACGTACGCGCGGTGCCGTCGGCCGAGGCGCACCCCGACGGGGTCTTCGTCGAGGACGCGGTGGTCGTGTTCGACGGCCTCGCGGTCCTGACCCGGCCGGGGGCGCTGACCCGGCGCGACGAGGTGGCGTCGGTGCGGCCGGCGGTCGAGGCGGTGGTGACCGAGCTCGCGCAGATCACGGAGCCCGGCACGCTCGAGGGCGGCGACGTCCTCAAGGTGGGCCGCACCGCGTACGTCGGCCGCACGGCGCGCACGAACGCCGAGGGCGCCGCCCAGCTGCGGGCGCTGCTCGAGCCGCGCGGGTGGCGCGTGGTCGAGGTGCCCGTGACCCGGGCGCTGCACCTGAAGTCCGCGGTGACCGCCCTGCCCGACGGCACGGTCATCGGGTACGCGCCCCTCGTCGAGGACACCGCCCTGTTCGACGCGTTCGTGCCGGTGCCGGAGGCGGAGGGGAGCGCCGTCGTCGTGCTGGACGAGTCGACCGTGCTGATGTCCGCGGCCGCACCCGCCACCACCGAGCTGCTCAGGGCGCGCGGGCTGACGGTGCTCACCACGCCCGTCACCGAGTTCGAGAAGCTCGAGGGGTGCGTGACCTGCCTGTCGGTGCGGGTTCGCTGAGGGCCGCTCCGAACGCCGGACAGAGCGTGACGCAGGTCACACTCCAACAAGGTGCTTACCCAAACTAACAACTTGCGGGCGGCGGGATAATGGTCCCGATGCCTCAAACAGCCGATAGTTCGAATCGATCCGATCCATCGTCCGAGCGCAGCACCTTCGCCTCGATCCGTCGTCTCCACCCCTACGTCCGCACCGCCCTGCCCCGCCTGGTCGGCGGGCTGGTCGCGTCGCTCGGCGCCAGCCTCATGGCGCTCGCCATCCCTGCCGTGCTCCGGTGGGTCACCGACGGCCCGCTCACCGAGGGTGTCCGTGAGCACGACTGGTCGGGCCTGGTCTGGTCCGTCGTCCTCATCGCCGTGCTCGGCGCGGGGGAGGCCGGGCTCATCCTGCTGCGCCGCACCCTGGTGATGTTCCCGGGCACCCGCGTCGAGGCCGGCATGCGGATGGCCCTGTTCACGCACCTGCAGGACCTGCCCATCGCGTTCCACGACCGCTGGCCCGGCGGACAGCTGCTGAGCCGCATCATGGGCGACCTCGGCCTGCTGCGCCGCTGGCTCGTGTTCGGCATCCTGCAGCTCGTGGTCAGCGTCGTGACCATCATCGTGGGTGTCGCCCTGCTCGTCGCCACGGGCGGCTGGCTCGGCATCATCTTCCTGTGCGGGTCGATCCCGGTGACCATCCTGGCCTTCCGCTTCTCCAGCAGGTACCGCAAGATCTCGCGGCTCTCCCAGGACCAGTCCGGCGACCTCGCCACCACCGTCGAGGAGTCCGTGCACGGCATCCGCGTGCTCAAGGCGTTCGGTCGCGGGCCGGACGCGCTGGACCAGTTCACCGACCAGGCGGAGGGGCTGCGCGAGACCGAGATCCGCAAGGCCACCACCGACGCCGGCCTGACCACCGCCCTGCGCACCATCCCGGAGGTCACGCAGGCCGTGGCGCTCGTGGTGGGCGCCTACCTGGTGGCACAGGGCGACATGACCCTCGGCGCCCTGGTCGCGTTCTTCGCCACGGCCCAGGTCATCAATGGCCCCGTCGTCGACCTCGGCATGACCCTGTCGATGACGCTCAACGCGCGCACCGCCGTCGACCGGTTCTTCGAGGTCATGGAGACCGTGAACCCGCTGACCGACCCGGCGACGCCCGCCGACCTCCCCGCTGTCACCCCCGGGGCGGCCGGTCAGGCCGGCGGCCACGTCGCCTTCCGCGACGTCACCTTCCGGTACGACGACGCCGTCCGCCCCGTGCTCGACCACGTCGACCTGGAGCTGCCGCCCGGCACCACGACCGCCCTGGTCGGGCTGACCGGATCCGGCAAGTCGACGCTCGCGATGCTCCCGCCCCGGCTCTTCGACGTGACGGACGGCGCGGTCGAGATCGACGGCGTCGACGTCCGGGACCTGACCCGCGCCCAGGCGCGCGAGCGGGTCGCCGTCGCCTTCGAGGACCCCACGCTGTTCTCCGCGTCCGTGCGGGACAACGTGCTGCTCGGCGTCTCCGGCACCCTGCCGACGGCCGAGCGTGAGGCGCTCCTGACCCAGGCCCTCGAGGTGGCCCAGGCGCAGTTCGTCGCCGACCTGCCCGACGGCGTGGACACCCGCATCGGCGAGGAGGGCCTTTCCCTGTCCGGCGGCCAGCGGCAGCGTCTGGCGCTGGCCCGCGCCATCACCGCCCGGCCGCGCGTGCTGGTGCTCGACGACCCGCTCTCCGCGCTCGACGTCACCACCGAGGAGGCGGTCACGGCCCGCCTCCGGGACGTGCTCGTCGCCACGACGACGCTCGTCATCGCGCACCGGCCGTCGACCGTCGCGCTCGCGGACCGGGTGGCCGTGCTCCAGGACGGCCGGATCACCGCCGTCGGGACGCACCACGACCTGCTCGCGAGCGACGCGCACTACCGGTACATCATCTCGAGCCTCGAGGAGGACTACGTGGCGAACGATCCGCACTGTCCTGCTCCGCAGGCCTCGGACCAGCAGACCTCCGACCAGCAGACCTCCGACCAGCAGACCTCCGACCAGCAGTCCTCCGACCAGCAGAGCCAGGAGGCGCTGTCATGACCGCCACCACCGAGCCGACCACCCGCCGTCGTCCCACCGACGCCGCGGCGGACGACGAGACCCGCCTCGACAAGGAGGCATCGCGCAGCGTCCGGCGCCGGTCCATGCGCCTGCTGGGCGACCTGCTGCGCCCGCACAAGAAGGCACTGGCCGGGGCCGCCGTACTGGTCGTGGTGTCGACCCTCGGGGTGGTCGCGGGACCGTGGCTCGTGGCCGAGGCGATCGACCGAGCGGTGCCCGCACTGCGCGAGGGATCCGCGACGCCGCTGGTCGTCATCGGCGCCGGGTACCTTGTCGCGGCAGTGCTGGGCGGCGTCGCGGCGGGCGCCTACGTGCGCGCGGCCGCACGCATCGCGCAGGCGGTGCTGCTCGACCTGCGCCGCCGCGTGTTCCGCCAGACCCAGCGCCTCTCGCTGGAGTTCCACGAGTCGTACACGTCGGGCCGGATCATCTCCCGGCAGACCTCCGACCTGGAGGCGCTGCGCGAGCTGCTCGACGGAGGCCTGACCGGCGTCGTCTCCTCCCTGCTGCTCATGCTGTTCACCTTCGTGAGCCTGCTGCTCATCGACTGGCGGTCCGGCCTGGTGCTCGCCGTCGCGTTTGTGCCGGCCTGGCTGCTCACCCGCTGGTTCCAGCGCATGTCGCAGCGGTTCTACCGGGAGCAGCGGACGGCGTCGGCCCGGCTCATCGTGAAGTTCGTCGAGACGATGACGGGTATGCGCGCCGTCCAGGCGTTCCGTCGCGAGCCCACCACGGAGGCCGAGTACCGCACGCTCGGCGAGGACTACCGCGACGCCAACCTGCAGATCTTCGGCGTCAACGGCCGGTTCCAGCCCGGCCTCATCCTGATCGGCAACATGACGGTGGTG
Organism: Promicromonospora sp. NPDC050249; assembly: GCF_040656015.1. Lineage (NCBI taxonomy): Bacteria > Bacillati > Actinomycetota > Actinomycetes > Micrococcales > Promicromonosporaceae > Promicromonospora > Promicromonospora sp. NPDC050249. The sequence continues at coordinate 16,057 of NZ_JBFAKY010000033.1, forward strand.
GCCGCGCTCGCGGTCGGCGGCTGGCGGGTGCTGGACGGGGCGATGGACGTGGGTGCGCTGGCGGCCGTGCTGCTCTACTGCAAGCGGTTCTTCCAGCCGGTGCAGCAGCTCGGCATGTTCTACAACTCGTTCCAGTCCGCGACGGCGGCGCTCGAGAAGGTCTCGGGCCTGCTGTCCGAGGAGCCCACCGTCACCGAGCCCGCGCACCCGGCGCCGTTGCCACTGGCGGACGGCGGGCGGGCCCGCGGCGAGCTGCGCCTGGACCACGTGCGGTTCCGGTACGGGGACGGCCCGGTGGTCCTGCCCGACCTGGACCTCACGATCCCCGCCGGGCAGACCGTCGCGGTGGTCGGTACTACGGGCGCCGGCAAGTCGACGGTGGCCAAGCTGGTGACCAGGTTCTACGACGCGTCCGACGGTGCGGTGCGCCTGGACGGCGTCGACGTGCGCGACCTGGCCTCGGCCGACCTGCGCCGCGCCGTCGTCATGGTCACCCAGGAGGCGTACCTGTTCAGCGGGTCGGTGCGGGAGAACATCGCGCTCGGCCGGCCGGACGCCACCCAGGAGGAGATCGAGGCCGCTGCCCGGGCGGTGGGCGCGCACGAGTTCGTGCTCGCCATGCCCGACGGGTACGACACCGACGTGAACAAGCGCGGCGGACGGGTGTCGGCCGGTCAGCGCCAGCTGCTGTCGTTCGCCCGCGCGTTCCTGGCCGACCCGGCCGTGCTCGTGCTGGACGAGGCGACGTCGTCGCTCGACATGCCCGGCGAGCGGCTCGTGCAGCGCGGCCTGCAGACGCTGCTCGCGGACCGGACGGCCATCATCATCGCGCACCGGCTGTCCACGGTGGCGATCGCCGACCGGGTGCTGGTGATGGAGCACGGGCGGATCGTCGAGGACGGCACGCCGGCCGAGCTCGTCGCGGGCGACGGCCGCTATGCCCGCCTGCACGAGGCGTGGCGGGACTCGCTGGTCTGACCGGGCTGATCGACGACCTCGACGGGGGTCACGTCCCGGCCAGGCCGTCGACGATCGCGTCGAGCGCGCGGTCCAGCTCCGCGTCGGTGACTCCGCCGAAGCCGAGCACCAGCCCGGTCAGGCGGGCGCTGCGGCAGTAGTCGGCGAGGAGCGGGACGTCGAAGCCGGCGGCGCGGGCAGCGGCCCGCGCCGCCGCAGCCGGTCCGGGTTCGGTGAGCCAGGTCGAGTACATCCCCGCCAGCGGGCCGGCAAGCTCGGCGTGCGGTGCCATGGCGGCCGCGACGCGCGGCGCCCGGTCGGCGTAGACCCGGCGGGCCGTGCGCACCACCTTGTCGGCCCAGCCGTCGCGCAGCAGGGTGGACATGGCGCGCTGTGTGGGCCACGGCGGTGTGTCGTGGGTGACCGTGCGCCGCCGGACCAGGCGTTCGTGGATCTCCGGCGGCGCGACGAGCCAGCCCAGCCGCAGGCTCGGGCTCACCGACTTCGAGGCGGTGCCCAGGTAGGCGACGCGCGACCGGTCGAGGGCCGCGAGAGCGGGCACGGGGGCGACGTCGTACCGGAACTCCGAGTCGTAGTCGTCCTCGACGACCACCGCGCCCGCCGTCCGCGCCGCCGCCAGGAGGGCGAGCCGGTCCGCGGCGGGCATGACCCGGCCCAGCGGGTGCTGGTGCGCCGGCGTGACGTAGGCGGCGGCGCAGCCTGCGAGGTTCGTGACGGGCTCGAGGCCGGGGTGGTCGACGACGCGGCGTCCGGCCGACCGGACCGTCTCGACGGCCGCGCGATAGCCGGGGTCCTCGACGAGGACGTCCCCTGGGCCCAGCGCACCCAGGAGCTGCCTGAGGCCGTCCGTCGAGCCGGCGGTGACCAGGATCTCGTCGGGCTGCACCGTCACACCGCGGGTGCGGGCGAGCCGTTCGGCGAGCGCTTCGCGGAGGTCGGGGAGACCACGCGGGTCGGGATAGCCCCGCGGCGCGACCGCCACGGACACCTCGCGCCAGGCCCGCCGCCAGCCCGCGAGGTGCCGGGGGTCGATCCAGGGCGTCCCGGCGTCGAGGCGGACGAGCTGCGGCTCGCGGGTGGCCGGCCGGGGTCGGGTTCTGGGTCCGGTCGGGGGAGCGGAGGCGTGTGGCGGTGCAGGAGCGGACGCGTGTGCTGGTGCGTGTGCTGCGCGTGCAGGTCGCGGAAGCGCCCCGCCGGACGCCACGAACGTGCCCGACCCGCGGCGCGTCTCCACCCACGCCTCGGCCAGGAGCTGGTCGTACGCCTGCTCGACGACGGCGCGCGCCACACCCAGGTCGGCCGCCAGGGCGCGGCTGGAGGGCAGGCGGTCACCCGCGGTGAGCGTCCCCCCGGTCACCAGCGCGCGGACGGCGCCGGCCAGCTGTGCGGGAAGCGGCTCGGGGCGGGCGCGGTCGAGACGAACCGGGAGCATGACGTCTTCTCCGACTGGTGCTGGTGCTGGTGCTGGTGCTGTGGCGGTAGGACCCAGCAAGTGGCCTGTCTAAGTCGCGGCAAACTGGCCCGTGTCCACCGGCCACTTCCAGGCCAGGCTAGCGGTATGACGACGCAGCAGCTCTCCCCGACCCCGCGTACGACTCCGACCCGCGGCCGCAACCGCCAGGTGGAGGACCGGCGACAGCTCATGGCGCTGCTCTCGGACGCGCTCGTGGCGCACCTGGGCGTCGTCGCCGGAGGGCACCCGGTGGTGCTGCCGACGGCCTTCGCCGTGGATGCCTCCGGGCCCGACGACGGTGGCTCGCTCTACCTGCACGGGTCCGTCGCCGCCGGCTGGCTCGCCCCGGCCCTGGAGCAGGACATCTGTGTGACCGTGACCGAGCTGGACGGCCTGGTCCTGGCGCGGACCGGCTTCCACCACTCGATGAACTACCGGTCGGCGGTCGTGATCGGCCGACCCCGCCGGGTGACCGACCTGGAGGAACGGCGCCGGGCGCTGGACCTCGTCGTCGACCACATGATGCCCGGGCGGGCGGCGACCCTGCCGCCGGCTACCCGCAAGGAGCTCGCGGCGACGGCGGTCATCGCGCTGCCCCTGGCCGAGGCCTCGATGAAGCAGCGCGCGGGTGGCGCCTCGCTCGAGCCGGGGGACCTGGACCTGGCGGGCTGGGCCGGGGTCGTTCCCGTGCGCCGGGTCGCGTCGGCGCCCGTGACCGAGGACTACGTGTCCGACCCGGTGCCGGAGCTGGTCCTGCGCCGCGCGGCAGAGCTCGGGAAGGTGTGAGGTGCCCACCGTGGTCCGTGCATGACATCGACGCGCGACGGGGTCTGATGTCATCGCCTCGGACGCAGGTGGTCTCTCTCGCTGACCACCCGGTTGACCGGGCCCGCAGGCACCGACCGAAGTGGCTGACTGGACCGGTCCGGCAGGTCCAGCTGCCCAGGGTGATCGGTCAGCGCGGCACTGTGCGGAACTCGCCTCAGAAGGGTGGTTCGCTGGGGAAACGGCGCAGGCGTTGTTCAGTGGTCGTCCGTTCAACCTCTGACTGCTCGGTGGCTGACGTCTCGGTGACTGTCGGCACGGTGCCGACGGTTCAGCAGCGGGTTGCACCTTTTTGTCCAGGGGCGGTTGTCCGAGGCGTGCTCGGGTGTCGTCGGTCAGGCTGGTGATGTCGTTGCTGACCTGCCCGGTCTGGGTGTGTGGTCGGGTGTAGGTGTGTCCGGTGGGCGCGGTCCAGGTCGTGGTGCCGGTGGCGGGGTCGCGCACGGGGGTCCAGCCGTGGTGGGTCTTGGCGAGGTGGTGGGCACGGCACAGGGGTTGGAGGTTGGTGGCACGTGTCTGCCGAGGAGTGCCGGGTGGCTGGTTGGCGGGGTCGAGGTCGTGGTCGAATGGCTGGATGTGGTCCAGGTCGGCCCAGCAGGCGGGTCGCTCACACTGCAGGAAGGTGCAGCTCTGGTCGCGGGCGGTGACCGTTTGGCGCAGGAGCTTGCCGGGTTGGTAGGTCGTGGTGGAGTAGTCGGTCAGGATCCCGGTGCTGGGGTCGGTGAGCAGGCGGTGCCAGGTCGCGTCGGTCGCGATCTGGGCGGCGATGTCTGCGGGGATCGGTCCGTACCCCTCGAGGTGGCCGGGCGTGTTGTCCAGGCCCAGGAGCGTGGTGGCGGGGATCGTGACCCGGATCTGGGGCTTGACCTGGATGACGCGTATCGTCGTCCCGCCGCAGGTGCAGCCGCCACAGGTGCACCCCGTCGCCGGGACGGTGGTCCGCGGCAGCGCCTCCATGTTCGAGATCTCTGCCACGGATCGTCCTGCAGCCACGGATCGTCCTGCAGCCACGGCCCCTTCTGCTGCCTCCGCAGCCGCGGCCCCTTCTGCAGCCTCCGCAGTCACGGATCCTCCTGCTGCCCCTGATGCTGCGGTCCTTGCTGCGCCGGTTTCCACAGCGGTGATGGTGTCCGTGGTGGTGGTGCATTCGGGGTGGGCCGGCACGATGATGCGGCCGGTGGTGATCGCGACGAGGGCGTCCGCGCGGGCCTGGGCCAGGGTTCGGGTGGTACCCGGGGTGCGGCGCAGGGTGTGGGCAGCGTGTTCGATCGCGTCCCAGACGGCTGCGGCGTCGGGGGCGGGCAGGTTCGCGCTGATCCAGGCCATCGTGTTGTCGGCCGGGTCGAGGTAGACCGCACGGCGGGCCATGGCGTGCTTGGTCGTCTCCAGCGCGCCCTTGAGACGGCGGGCGAACTCATTCATCTTGTTCCGCAGCCACCCACGGGTCCGGTCCGGCGCCTCGGGCAGGTAGCGGGTGATCGCTTCGTCGCGTTCCTCGTGGGTCAGAGGGTTACCCGAGCGCAGCAGGATGTCTGCCTTGGCGGTATCGATCAGGCCGTGGTGCAGGGCGTTCATGACCTGGGGGTGTTCGGCCAGGCCTGCGCCGCGGGCGAGGTGCTTGTTCGCCTCGTGTTGCGGGACTCGCAGACGCGCGCTGATCTCGGCTGCGGCGGCGTTGTGTTCCTCGGTCCAGGATCGGCGCCGGGCGATCTCGCCCAGCGCGCGTGACTGCATCGCCGTGGCCCACGAGATCACCTCCTGCCAGCGCGCGCTGGCATCGAGCAGGACATCGTCCGCCAGATCAGCGACCTCGATACCCGCCAGCACCTCGACCAGGCCGGCCCCGACGGGCAGCTGGTCGAACCCGACCAGAGCAGCATCACCACCGGCCGACCCGTCGACCTCAACCAGTCGGCTGACACTGTTCGGCTCGTCACCACCGACCGGTGTGCCGGAACTCGCACCGTCTGGACCATCGTCAGCGGCCGACGTGCCCGGTGTGTCTGACGTTCCTGGTGTGTCTGACGTGCCTGGTGTGCTGCGGATCTTCGGGGCTCGGCCGTGACCGCGCCAGGTGACGGTCGTGGTCGGTAGGTTGCCCTCGCCGTCGTGGCGGATCGCATTCCAGGTCAGGGTGCACGCGGTCGTTGATGTGTCGAGAACCGGGCCGACAGGAGGGAGCAGCGCCTCGCGCAGGAGGTCCTCGACAGCCGTGGTAGGACCGGCGCTGCCGTCAGCGCATCCGTTCATGGCGTTCACCCCCACCCCCTCGTATCAACTAACCTCTTAGGATCGAATATATGTTCGATGCGTTGGCTTCGCATCTCCAGATCCGAAGATGTGGATGAGCTCTGTCCCGGGACGCGCGGGGGTAGCTGAACGGCCGTGCCTCGCACCAAAGAGCCAGTGCAAACCACCCTACCCAGCGACACCGACACGCTCACCGACCCGCATGGCAGACCCACACGGCAGACCCGGACGGACACCCCAGCGGACACCTCGCCAGCACCCCGAGAAGCGCTGCTAGCATCCCGCTCGTGACTCCCACTCGTTCCGTCCTGCCGCCCCCGGTCGTCTGACCGGAGCGGCACTACGACCGGCCCACGCGGGCCGGCGCTGGGGCGTGCTCCACGACGATTCCCTGCCCTCGGAATTCCCTCGGAACGGGCCGGACCCCGCGGGGCCGGCTGGGAGCACACATGTCATCCACTCGTATCGGGCTGCTCTTCGTATGCCTCGCCGGAGTTCTCTGGGGCACCGGCGGCCTCGCACTTGAGATCCTGCGCGACCACTCGCCGATGTCGGTCCTCACGGTCAGCGCCTACCGCATGCTCATCGCGGCCGTCGCGCTGCTGATGGCCTCGTTCGCCCTGCGCAGGGGTCCTCACCTCGTGGCGCTCGTGCGGGCGCATCCGGTCCGCGCGGTCGTCGTCGGCCTGGGGACCGGCGCCTACCAGGCGCTGTACTTCGGATCGGTGGCCACGGCCGGCGTCACCGTCGCGACGGTGGTCAGCCTGGGGCTGGCGCCGGTTCTCCTCGCGGTCGTCGACCTCGTCCGGGCCCGGCGCCGGACGGCGACCAGGAGCACCGTCCGGCTGATGCTCGTCGTGGCCTCCGCGCTGTCCGGCCTCGTGCTGGTGAGCATGGCGTCGGGGATGGCGTCGGGTACGGCGTCGGGCGCGGACGCCGTCGGGCCCCGGCCCGTGCTCGGCCTGCTGCTGGCGATCGCCTCAGGCTCCGTCTACGCGGCGACGACGGCGCTCGGCAGCACCCTGCTGGCGTCCGACGGCGTGGACCCCCTGGCCCTGACGACCGTCGCGACGACGGCGGGCGCCGTCGGCCTGGTCCCCGTGGCGCTGGCCGGCGGCGGACCGTTCGCGACGAGCGATCCGACGGCGCTCGGCACGCTCGCGTATCTCGGGATCTTCACGATGGCGCTGGCCTACGGCCTCTTCTACGCCGGGCTGCGCACCACGCGCAGCGGTGCGGCGGTCGTCGCGACGCTGCTGGAGCCGGTGACGGCTGCGGTCGCGGCGGCCGTCCTGCTGGGGGAGCGGCTCGGGCCCCTGGGGATCGTCGGGTCGGTCCTGATCCTGGCCGCCGTAGCGGGCCTGGAGGAGTAGCGCCTCAGGCGTACGACCAGCGTCCGTCCTAGTGCGGCCCCTGCCGCGCCGGGACGGACGTGTGGTCGATGGCGGCCATCTGGCCGGTGTTGTACTGGTCGGCGATGTACTGGCTGAACTGCCCGGAGTCGGCGGTGTGGGAGTTGTCCACGTAGTCGTACCCGGCGTTCCCGCCCGGGGCGACGTAGCCGCCGGTGTAGTCGAGCTCCGACCCTGCGGCGTACTGGGGCTCGTAGCCGGAGTCCGCGTACTCCGGTTCCGGTGCGGCCCGGTACACGGGATAGGAGCCGGTGGTCACCTGCTGCGCCGCGGGCTGCCACCGGTCGGTCTGCGGGTTCGGCGCGTAGAACGTGGGCGCCGCGGCGACCCGCTGCGCTGGCACGGCCCGCTGAGCTGGCACCGCGCGCTGGGCGGGTACGGCCTGGACCGCGGCCGCGTGCTGCGCGGCCGCTCGCTGCGCCGCCGCCTGCTGTGCGGCAGCCTGCTGAGCCGACTGCGCTGCCGCCGCGCGCTGGGCTGCGGCTGCGCGCTCCGCCGCCGCCTGCTGTGCGGCAGCCTGCCGTGCAGCGGCCTGCCGGGCCACCGCCTCTCGGGCCACTGCGGCCCGGGCAGCGGCCTCCCGCGCAGCAGCCTCTCTGGCCGCCTGGTCCTGTGCGGCGGCCTGCGCCGCGGCTGCCTGCGCAGCCGCCTGCTGCGCCGCGTACCGCTGGGCGGCGAAGAGGGCGGACGCGCCGGCGTCGGGCTGCACGCCGTTCAGCTCGCCGTGGATGCGGCCGGCGAGGTTCGCGGCGATGGCGAAGCGCAGAGGCGCCAGCGAGCTCACGGACATGGTGCCCGTCACCGCCGGGGGCGGCAGGAAGGCGAAGACCTCGTCCTCGCCCAGCAGCAGCCCTTGTCCGAGGGCCGCGTTCAACGTCTCCTCGAGGAGGTACTCCGCGCGGCCGTCGTTGCCCTGGAGGTCGGCGAACATGCCATCCATGGAGTCCCAGCAGCGTTCGAGCGTGCCCTCCACCGTGTCGAGGAACCACCAGCCGTCAGGGGACTCGAGGAACATGTCGCCGAAGCAGGATGCGAAACGCGGGGTCTTGTCACCGGTTCCGATCCACGACCAGGACGACAGCGCGAACTCATAGGCGTCAGGTGCGAATTCTCGGATCAGGTGCACCTTGCGAATGTTGCCATGCTCACACTCCGAGCAAAAGAGGCGTACCGGACACGTAACGATTCGTATCGGGTGAAAAACGCAAAGGTTTTCCTGCCGGAAACACGTGGCGGGCGATCACGGGGCGCCGGTACGGTCTCGCCATGGTGAGCGAGACGAGCGGCAACGGACGAGACGACGGGCACCACGGCGGCCGGACCGGTCGGTATGCGACCGACCAGGACGCTGTCGACACCCGGGTCCAGGAGTACTACTCGGGCCTGACGGGCTGGGACGAGCACGCCCGGCTGACGGTCGGCTCGGCGCAGGGCCGCGTGGAGCACACGAGGACCCAGGAACTGGTCCGGCAGCGCCTCGCGCCCGGCGCACGGGTGCTCGACGTCGGCGGCGCCACCGGGGTGCATGCCGTACCGCTGGCGGAAGACGGCTACGACGTCCTGCTGGTCGACCCGGTCGCCGGCCAGGTCGCGCGCGCCGCGGAGTACGGCACGTTCGAGGCGCGCGTCGGCGACGCCAGGGACCTGGGCGGAGCAGGTCTGGACCTCGCGGACGGCGAGTTCGACGCGGTACTCCTCCTCGGCCCGCTCTACCACCTCGCGAGCCGCGAGGACCGGCTGCTCGCCCTCCGCGAGGCCGTGCGGGTGACGCGGCCGGGCGGCACCGTGGTCGCGGCCGGGATCACCCGGCTCGCGGGGCTGGTCGGCGGCGGCTACGAGTTCTTCCCGCCCGCGACCTGGCAGGCGATCCTCGAGCACGGCCAGGCCCCCGACAGCATCCCGTTCCCCGTCGCCCACTTCCACGACGCCGCGGAGCTCGCCGCGGAGGCCGTCGACGCGGGGCTGTCCGACGTCGTCGTGCACGGCGTCGAGGGGCCTGCCGGCGGGGCGCTGGAACGGGTGCGGCCCGACGCCCCCGAGGCGCCGGAGCTGATCGACGCAGCGCTCACGCTCGCCCGCGCGCTGTCGACGACGCCGGGGGTCACCGACATGAGCCAGCACGTCCTGGCGATCGGTACTGTCGCGCCATGAGCATCTCCCAGCCGGACGCCGAGAGCAGCGCCGTCCCGAGGACCGACCCGCCGATCGTCGGCGACGAGCTGACGATCCTGCGGTCGTTCATCGACTTCTACCGCGCCACGATCCGCCGCCAGTGCGAGGGCCTGTCGGTGGAGCAACTGCGTACGCCGCACCCGCCGTCGACCATGACGCTGGCGGGGATGCTCAAGCACCTGGCGTACGTCGAGGACGTCTGGTTCAACGTGCGGCTGGCCGGCAACGAGCCGGCACCGCCGTGGGACACCGTGGACTGGGCGGCCGACTCCGACTGGGACTGGCACAGCGCCCTCGAGGACACGCCCGAGGAGCTCACCGACCTGTTCGACGGCGCCGTGGCGGCCTCCGAGCAGATCCTCGACGAGGTGCTGGCCGAGGTGCCGCCGCCCGGTGCGGGCGTCCTGGACCGGACGACCGTGCGGCCCGGGCGCAGGGGACATATCTCCCTGCGCTGGATCCTGGTGCACATGGTCGAGGAGTACTCCCGGCACGCGGGGCACGCCGACCTGCTGCGCGAGGCCCTGGACGGCGCGACGGACCTCTGACCGCGGGGGCGGCCGTCAGCGGAGACCGCTCAGAGCAGGAGCCACGCGTAGTCGGCGGCCTCGAGCACTATCCAGAACCGGAAGAACCGGCCGACCAGGCCGGTGCTGATGAACAGCCACAGGCGCACGCGCAGCACGCCCGCGACCACCGACATCACCATGAACGGCGGGAGGCCCGCGAACGCGGAGGCGAGCAGCACCAGGCCCATGTAGACGGGGCGCCCGTCGGTGCGGTCGCGCCAGCGGGTCATCGCGGCGGCGGCCTTCGGGGACTCCAGCTTGCGGCGCAGCCACGGCAGGCGGGTCGTCCCGGCGCCGGCCCAGTACCAGAGCAGCTTGCCGGTGATCTGCCCGACGGCGGCCACGGCCGCCAGGAGCACGCTCGGGTAGGTGTCGTTGGTCGCGGCCACCACCAGGTATGCCTCGAGCGCCATGAACGCCGCCACGGCGGAGCCCGCGGAGTAGAAGAAGGTGGACAGCAGGAGCATCGGGCCTGGTTCGTCCTCAGCTAGCCGCGTACGGGGAGGTGACGGCGGTCACCGTCGTGGTCACAGGGGGACGTTAGCGCCTGCCGCGACGAGCTGCCGAATCAGGGCCGCTGCGGGCGGCGCGGGCGGCCCGACGGTCAGCGCCATGACCCGGCGCACGGCGCCCGGCAGGGGAGCGTTCGCGATCCCGGGGTTCCGGTGGGCGCGGAGCGTGAGCCCCGGCAGCAAGCTCACGCCTGCCCCTGCGGCCACGAGGGCCTGGACCGCCACGTAGTCGTCGGTCTCGAACGCGATGCGCGGCGCGAACCCCACGGCGGCGCAGCGGGCCACCATGTCGGCGCGACATCGTTCGCAGCCGGCGATCCACTCCGCGTCGTCGAGCAGCCTCAGGTCCGGCACGAACCCCGGCACGGGGGCCGCGTCGAGGTCGACGGCGGTCACGAGGTGGACGGGGTCGTCGAGGATCGTCGTCGACTCGTAGCGCGACAGGTCGTCCATGGAGCGGGCGTGCCGCACGTCCGTGTGCTCGAACACCAGAGCGACGTCGACGGCGCCCGACTGCAGGGCGGCGACCGCGTCCGGCGGCTCGTGCTCCACGAGGCCCACGGAGAGCCCCGGATGCTCCTGCTGGAGCCGGGCGACGGCGTCGGGCACCACGGTGGCCAGCGCGGAGGGGAACGCGGCGAGCCGGGCGCGGCCCGCGCGCAGGCCGGCGAGCGCGTCGAGCTCGCGGCGCGCGCCCTCGACGCGGCCAAGAATCTCCTCGGCGCGAGTGGCGAGCAGACGGCCGGCCTCGGTGAGGCGGACGCCGCGGCCGTGGCGCTGGAGCAGCGGGATCCCCGCGTCGGCCTCCAGGCGGGACAGGTGGTGACTCACCGACGGCTGCGCGTAGTGCAGCTCCTTCGCTGCCGCCGTGACGGAACCCGTACGGGCCACCGCCGCGAGGACACGCAGCCGGGTCAGGTCGAGCTCTGCGGTCATGGCTCCAGGCTAACCCAGAAAGATAGGCGTCATCGATCGAAAGTCTTCGTAACAGGTATTGGACCTATGGGTCATGTGGGGGTCACGCTGGAACCATGACGCTCGCGACCCTCCCGCCCCGGCTCTCGGCACCCGCCCCGCCGACCATCGCCGACGTCCTCGCCGCGCAGGCCCGCCTGGAGGGCGTCGTCGTCCGCACCCCCGTGGGCCGGTACGCGGAGCTCGACCGCAACACCGACGCCGCGATCGTCGTCAAGCACGAGAACCAGCAACGCACCGGAGCCTTCAAGGCCCGCGGCGCCAGCAACCTCCTCCTGTCCATGGCCGACGCCGAGCGCGCCCGCGGCGTCGTCGCCTACTCCACCGGCAACCACGCCCAGGGCGTCGCCTACGCCGCCCGCCTCACAGGCACCGCCTGCACCATCGTCATGCCCGACGACCCCAACCCGGTCAAGCTCCGGGCAGTCCTCGACCTGGGCGCCGACGTGCTGCTGCACGGCGCCACCTTCGACGACGCCCGTGCCCAGGCCACAGCGCTCGCCGAGAGCACGGGCGCCCGCCTCGTCGGCGCGGCGAACGAACCCGGCATCATCGCCGGCGTCGGCACCCTCTACCTCGAGTTGTTCCAGCAGGCACCCGGCCTCGACGTCCTCGTCGTACCCGTCGGAGGCGGGTCCGGCGCCGCCGCAGCGAGCCTCGTCGCCGCCGCCGTCGCGCCCGGCACCGCCGTCATCGGCGTCCAGTCCGCCGCATCACCCGCCGCCCACGACTCCTGGCACGCCGGAGCCCTCGTCGAGCGCGCCAACACGACCCGCGCCGAAGGCCTCGCCGTCGGCTGCGGGTTCGAGGTCACCCAGGCCCTGATGCGCCGGCACCTCACCGACTTCGTGCTCGTCACCGACGACCAGATCACCGCCGCCCAGCACCTGTACCTCACCGGCGCGCACACCGTCGCCGAGGGCGCGGGCGCCGCGGCGCTCGCGGCGGTCCTCGCCGATCCGGAGCGCTTCGCCGGCCGCAACGTCGGGGTCGTGTGCACGGGCGGGAACGCCAGCGGGGACGAGCTGCGGCGGGCTCTGTCCGTCTTGTGAGTCCGTCGTGCGAGGGCGGTCGCCTGAGCACTGCGTGCAGGTCCGGGCCCGACTAGGCTCGGCGGCATGGCCCGCTACTTCGACGTCCACCCCGTCGACCCCCAGCCGCGCAGCATCGCGCAGGTCGTCGCCATGCTGCGCGACGACGCCCTGGTCGCCTACCCGACCGACTCCTCCTACGCGCTGGGCTGCCGGATGGACTACCACGACGGCGCGGACCGCATCCGCAGCATCCGCAAGCTCGACGACAAGCACCACTTCACGTTGGTGTGCTCGGACTTCGCGCAGCTGGGGCAGCTCGTGAAGCTCGACAACTCCGCGTTCCGCGCGATCAAGTCGGCCACGCCGGGGCCGTACACGTTCATCCTCCCGGCAACCGCCGAGGTCCCGCGCCGGCTCGCGCACCCCAAGAAGAAGACGGTGGGCGTGCGCATCCCTGACTCCGCCGTGACGCAGGCGCTCCTGCGCGAGCTGGGGGAGCCGCTGCTCTCCTCCACGCTGATCCTGCCGGACCAGGCCGAGCCGATGACGGACGGCTGGACCATCAAGGAGGAGCTCGACCACCTGCTCGACGCCGTGGTCGACGGCGGGGACGCCGGGACCGAGCCGACCACCGTCGTCGACTGGTCCGACGGGTTCCCCGACGTCGTGCGCGTGGGTGCGGGGGATCCTGCCCGTTTTGAGTGACCGCTTCGAGTGAGCCCGCGGTCCGGGCCGCTCGCGCCGAGTGTCACCGGCGTCGCATAACCTGTGCCCCATGACGGACCTCACCGGGCTCGAGCAGGCCCGTACCAAGATGACCGAGGCAGGCGTGGCGCCCGCCGCCATCGAGACGTTCACGCGGTTCTACCACCTGCTCCGGGCGGGCGAGACGGGCCTGATCCGCGAGGACGACATCGACCCGCTGGTCGACATCCCCAACCGTGCCGACCTCACGATCGGCGACGACGACGCCTCCGCTGCGCTGGCGCAGACCGCGATGCTGAAGCTCAACGGTGGGCTCGGCACCTCCATGGGCATGGACCAGGCCAAGTCGCTGCTGCCGGTCCGGGTCTCGCCCGGCGCGGCCGACGGCGAGCCCGAGATGCTCACCTTCCTCGACATCATCGTCGGCCAGGTCCGGGCTGCGCGGCAGGCCACAGGTGCCCGCCTCCCGCTGCTGTTCATGAACTCGTTCCGCACCCGCGACGACACCCTCGCCGCGCTGGAGCGCTACCCCGACATCGCCGTGGACGGCCTGCCCGTCGACTTCCTGCAGAACCGCGAGCCCAAGCTGCTGGCCGACGGTCTCACCCCCGTCACCTGGGAGAAGGACCCCGACCTCGAGTGGTGCCCGCCCGGGCACGGCGACCTCTACCCGGCGCTGCACGCCTCCGGCGTGGTCGTCGCGCTGCTGGAGGCCGGGTTCCGGTACATGTGCGTCTCCAACTCCGACAACCTCGGCGCCACACCGGACGCCACCATCGCCGGCTGGTTCGCCGCCTCGGGCGCGCCCTACGCCGCAGAGCTCTGCCGCAAGACCGCCGCCGACGTCAAGGGCGGCCAGCTCGTCGTCCGCAAGGCCGACGGCCGCATCGTCCAGCGCGAGACCGCGCAGACCCACCCGGACGACGTCGCCGCGTCCCTGGACGCCACCCGCCACCCGTTCTTCCACACCAACAACCTCTGGTTCAACCTCGAGGCGCTGGCCGCCGAGCTCGAGCGGACCTCGGGAGTGCTGGAGCTCCCCCTGATCCGCAACGACAAGACCGTCGACCCGTCGGACTCGTCGTCGCCCCAGGTCGTGCAGATCGAGTCCGCGATGGGTGCGGCGGTCGCCGTCTTCGAGGGCGCGACGGCGATCGAGGTCGAGCGGTCGCGGTTCCTGCCGGTCAAGACGACCAACGACCTGCTCGTGCTGCGTTCGGACGTCTACGACCTGACGCCCGACTACCGGCTCGAGGCGCAGGCCCTCGCACCGCTCGTGGACCTCGACAAGGAGCACTACAAGCTCATCGACGGCTTCACCGAGCGGTTCGCCGCGGGTGCGCCGTCCCTGCGCGACGCCGACTCCCTGACGGTGCGCGGCGACTGGACCTTCGGGTCCGGTGTGCGGGTCGAGGGCAAGGCGGAGCTCACGGGCGACGGCGGCACGGTGCCCGACGGCGCGACCGTGGGCCCGGAGGGTTTCTGAGGCCCGGCGCGGTCGGTGGAACGTCAGGTGGTCGGCACCTCGGAATGCCGATCACCTGACGTCCTACCGATCATCGTGTGCTGGATCGCGTGCTTTCGCGCCACGTCTCCTCGATGTCCACGATGCGCTCGCGCAGCGCGGTCGGGTCGGCGCCCGGCGGGACCGGGCCGTGCGCGGCGGCGTCGGCCAGCCAGTCCGCCCAGGCCTGCCAGCGCGGCAGGTAGAGGTCCCGGACGAGGCCCTGCCAGTGCCTGCCCGAGTAGTCGTGCAGGCCGTTGTGCTGCTCGCCCCAGACGCTGACCAGGCTCCGCGCCTCGCGTTCCATGGCGTCCCGCTCGGCGTCGGTGTCGCCCCAGGCGCGGGCGGCGTCGATCCAGGTGGAGACCCGGGTCTCGGGACGGGCGCCGGCCAGGTCGTCGAGCGTCAGCAGGTCGGCGCGCAGGCGGCGCAGGTGGGCCCGGACGCCCTCCGGGTCGCCTCCGCGTGCCGCCCCCAGGATGCCGCGCACGTGCACCCGGGTGCCCTGCGCGAGGACGTGGCCCGCCAGCTCGGCGATGTCGGCGCTCAGCAGGTCGCGCGCCGGGTTCGGCAGGGAGGCCGGCAGGGTCTCCGGGAGGCTGTCGCGGACCTCGGTCAGCTCCCGCACCGCCTGGTCGAGGCGGGGGAGGGCGGCTGCGACGGCGGGGTCGTTCTCGGCGTCGATGTTGGACGACGGCGTCGGGGGTGCGTTGCCGATCGCCTCACCTGCGCTGCGCTGGGCGGGGAACGGCAGTCCTGCGGTCCAGGGGCGAGCGATGACGGGCGTCGGGACGGAACGGGTGCGGCCCTCACCGTAGAGAGTCGAATAAATAGTGTGCCAAGCGCGTAGCGCCGTCTGTGCCAGGTTCGCCCGTAGCTCACCGGTCAGCCCGGACGGGCCCGGTCCGGTGCCGGGACGCGGGTCCGACAGCCCGTACCGGTCCAGCACGAACCGCTCCAGCCAGCGGTCGAGCTCCGCGGGGGAGTGTGGCGCGTCGTCCCAGGCGAGGTCGGTCGCGAGCTCGTAGAAGACCTCGTTGTTCTCGATGGCCTCGGGGGCGAGGCCGATCCCGCGCAGGTGGGGTGCGCCGTCGGGCAGGGCGTGGACGTCCCGGACGAGGCCGCGCAGGTCGCCGAACAGCGCCGGCCGGCCTCCGAAGTTGTGCAGCGCGCACCAGACCCAGGGCCGCCCGGCGAGCGGGGCGCCGTCGGCCAGGAGGGCCGTGTGCAGCGGCACGTGCTCGCCCCAGAGATCCAGGACGAGCGTGCGATCGACGGGGACGTCGCGCAGGTACGCGGCGACCCGGTCGGGTGTCCAGAACGCGCCCTTGTAGTGGAAGGGCCAGCCCTGGAGCACCCAGACGGCGTCGGGGTCCGCTGTGGCGAGAGCCCGGTAGGTGCCGCGGCCGGCGGCGCGCAGATACTCGACCTCGCCCGACGGCGGGACCGACTCGATGTACGGGTCGACGGCGAAGTGCCCGGACCCCGGGCCGAGCAGCTCGCGCTGGACCTGCGCGAAGGTCGCGAACAGCTCCTGGAAACGGTGAGACTCGGGGTGGAGGAGGGGGATGTGCCAGCCCTGCCACTCGATCTCGCCGGCTGGTTCCGGACCGACGAGGGCCGGCGGGACGTGCCCGCCGAACGCGGGGAGCACCGGCGTCATGCCGAGCTCGCGCATCCGGGCCAGGACCCGCCGGGCCAGGTCGACCCGGCGCTCGGCCCAGCGAGCCGGCAGCGGACCGCCGAACGAGTGCATGCCGCCCATGAACGTCCACGGGAAGTGTGCGGCGCCGCCCAGCCAGCGCGCGGCCTCGGTGCCGGGCAGACCGGCCCGGCGGAACGTCTCGGCCAGCACCGCCTCGTGTGCCACCAGCATGAGGGGGTGCGTGACGCCGTGCAGCGCCATCCAGTCGATCTCGCGCTCCCAGCGATCCCAGCCCCAGAACGGCGTCGAGTACCCGAAGGTCACGACGTTGAGGTAGTACCGCACCTCGTGCGGCGACGACACGGTGGTGCGGGGCGCGTCCGGCAGCGGGCTCGGACTGACGCGCGGCTGCTGCCAGGTCAGCCGCGTCCCGAGGTGGTCGCGGACGTACCGGGCCAGCGCGACGGACGCTGCCACCGCGCCGGTCGCCCGGATCGTCAGGTGGCCGGCCTCGGCCCGGTAGTCGGCGGCGTCGGGTCGGGTGGTACCGAACCCGGCGGGCTCGACGGTGACCCGCCGCGGGTCCAGGCCGGCCCGCCCGGCGACGCCACGCACCGCCTCGGCCCACGCGCTCATCGCGCCCTCCTGACGGTGCTGTCCTGAGGTGTGCTGTCCTGGCCGGGGCCAGCGCTCGCAGAACCCGACGTCGCGCCGGACCACCGCCCGAAGTCCACCACGCCCGCACCCGAACGCGACCACTCCGCGGCGAACGCCATGAGGTGGCTGTCCAGCGCCGTGGCGAACGACAGCTCGCCCGAACCGACGGTGCCGTCGACCACCGCCCGGCAGAACGCGTCCATGAGGCCGTCGTCGCCGCCGGCATGGCCGCCACGACCGCTCGGACCGGAACCAGGACCGGACTCCGGGGCCGGGTGGGCCACGAGGGTGTGGCTGGCATGGCCGAGCGGCCCGTCCGTGCCGGACTCGACGAGCTCCACGCCGGGCAGGGAGCCGAGAACGGCGTCCGGCAGGCGGCCCGACGGCGAGAACAGGTCCACCCGGATCTCGCCCGACTCCATGTGCCCGTGCAGCTGCCCGCGCGTGCCGGTGATCGCCAGGTGCCGCGTGTTCTCGGCGGTGAACGCACTGGCCGTGAGTGTGGCGGTGAGCCCGGAGGGGAACCGCAGGAGGGTCTGCTGGTGGTCGGCCACGTCGTTGTCGCAGTGGTAGACGCAGCGCCCGTACGGCCCGCGCCGCAGGGCGGCGAGGCGGCCGGCGGGGGACAGGTCGCCGCCGAGCATCGTGACGGGATGACCCGTGACGTCGCGCAACGCGTCCAGGTAGTAGCGGGGCGCGTAGAACGGGCAGTCCGCGGCGGCGGGACAGCCGTCCGTGCAGCGGGCGGGGGCGCCGTCCGGCGCGTTCTCGGGGCGGAAGTGCAGCAGCGAACCCTCGCTCGCGACGGTCCGGGGCGCCGACCCGGCGAGCCAGCGGATCAGGTCGAGGTCGTGGCAGGTCTTGGCGAGCACCATGGGGCTGGACTCGGCGGTGTTGCGCCAGTTGCCCCGGACGAACGAGTGCGCGAAGTGCCAGAACCCGATGTTCTCGCGTACCTCGATGGTCGCGAGGTCGCCGAGGGCGCCCGCCTCGACGACGGCCCGCACGGCCCGCCAGAACGGCGCGAACCGCAGCACGTGCCCGACGGCGATCCGGGCGCCCGTCCGGCGCACCACGCCCGCGAGGTCGGTCAGGGCGGCGAGCGTCGGCGCGGCGGGCTTCTCCAGCAGCATCGGCAGCCCGGCGTCGGCGACCGCCGTGGCCGCGGCGACGTGGAGGGCGTCGGGCAGCGCGACGATCACGGCGTCGGGCCGCAGGCGGCCGAGCTCCGCGACCAGGCCGGTCCAGTCGGCGTAGCGGGCGGCGGTCGTGCCGGCGAGGGCCTCCAGGCGGGCCGCGTCCGGGTCGGCCACCGCCACGATCCGGGCGCGGTCGGGGTGCGTCCGTACCCAACGGCCGTAGGCGTCGGCGCCGCGACCGCCGGCTCCGAGGACGGCCAGCCGGACGGGCGCCGTCATCTCTCCGCCCCTTGGACCAGGCCCGACACGATGTACCGCTGCGCGAGGAAGAAGATGACGACCACCGGCACGGTCACCGCTATCGAGCCGGCCAGGAGCACCGTGGCGGGCACCTGGAAGTCGCCGAGCTGCGCGATACCGAGCGGCGCCGTCCAGAGGTCGCGGTGCTGCACCAGGAACAGCAGGGCGTAGAAGTACTCGTTCCAGGCGATCATGAACACGTAGATCGCGGTGGCCACGACGCCGGGGATCGCGATCGGCAGCACCACCCGGACCAGGAGCTGGGGCAGTGTGCAGCCGTCCATGATCGCCGCTTCCTCGACGCTCTGCGGCAGCGCGAGGAAGAAGTTCCGCATCATGTACAGCGCGACGGGCACCGTGGCCGCGATGTAGACGATCAGCAGCCCCACCAGGGTGCTCGTCAGACCGAGGCGGGACAGGATGACGAACTTCGGTACCGCCAGCACGATCCCGGGGAACAGGTAGACCGCCAGGATGATGCCGTTCGTCAGCGCCCGGCCGCGGTACCGGAGGCGGGCGGCGGCGTAGGCGCCCAGCACGCACACCAGGATGCTCAGCGCGACGGTCCCCACGGCGACGCCGAGCGAGTTGAGCACGAAGCGGCCCAGCCCGAACCCGCCGTCGGCCTCGTCGCGCATCGCCGTCGTGAAGGCGGACAGGTCGAGCCCGGACGGCAGCCCGAGCGGGTCGCGCACCACCTCGCCGTACGGCCGCACCGAGAGCAGCAGGCCGTACAGCACGGGCCCCAGCGACCACAGGAGCGCGACGGCGACCACCACGCCGCGCCCGACGCGTGCGGCACGGGTGGGCCGGATCCCGCTCATGACTGCCCTCTCACGGACTGCACTCTCATGAACTGCCCCTTCATGACTCGTCGGCCCGTCGGGAGAGCAGCACGTACCCCACGAGGAGCACGCACAGGATGAGGCTCATGAGCAGGCCGAACGCGGCGGCGCTGCCGATGTCGGCCTTGGTGACGAGCTCCGTGTACACCTGGATGGCCATGACCTGCGTGCTCCCTGCGCCCTCGGTGAGCAGGTAGACGTCGTCGAAGGTCTGGAACGACCAGATGAACCGCAGCAGCAGGAGCAGCCACGCCACCGCCCGCAGCTGCGGGAGCAGGATGAACCGCAGGGCCTGCCGGCGGTTGGCGCCGTCGAGCGCTGCGGCCTCCTCGATCTCGCCTGGCACCGACTGGAGCCGGGCCGTGAGGAACAGGAACGCCAGCGGCGCCGACTTCCAGATGTCGAACAGCACGACCACCAGCAGCGCCACCGGCACAGGGACGCCCAAGACGTCCGCAGTGGTGGTGCTGAGGAAGCCCACCGGCGTGTCCCACCCGAGGTAGGCGCGGCCGAACGCGTTGACCACGCCGTACTGGGGGTTGAGCGCCGTCTTCCAGATGGTGGCCGCTGCGACCACCGGGAGCACGTACGGCACGAGCAGCAGGGCGCGTACCAGGCCGCGTCCGGCGAACGGCCGCCGCAGCGCCAGCGCGAGCGCGAGGCCCACGGCGAGCGACCCCACCGCCGTCAGGCCCGCGTACAGGACGGTGGTCCACAGGGCGCCCCAGAACGCCTGCGACGCCGCGGCCTGCCGGAAGTTGTCCAGGGTCCACTCGATCGGTTCCGTCCCGAGGTACGGGATGTCGACGAGGCGGATCTCGGAGAACCCGAACACCACCACCAGGGCGAACGGCAGCAGCACGACGAGCGCGACCACCGTGAGCGACGGCGAGACGAGCAGCCACCCCGAACGGTTCGCACGCTGGGCGGCGGTGGACCGGCGGGCCGTCGTGGCTGAGCGGGCCGTCACTGGTCCTGCTGCAGGGCCGTCACCTCGGCTGCCATCTGCTGGGTCACCTCTGCCGGATCGGTGCCCCGGTACAGCGGGTCGAGCTGCTGCGCGAGCGTGCCCTGGGTGGCGACCAGGCCGGCGAGCGTGGCATCGGGTGTGCCCTGACCCCAGCGAGAGACGGCGGCCATGCCCTCGCCCATCGCGGTGACCAGGTCGTCGCCGTACACCTCGGTGACGGAGGACTCGACCTTGGGCCCGAACCCCAGGCCGCCCCACGCGTCGAGGAACTCCGTCGGGTTCTCGGGCGTGCCCGTGCGCAGCGGGAGGCGGCCCTCGGTGGCGACGGCGAGCGTGTCGGCGTAGCCCTCGCCCAGCACGTACTCGATGTACTGGCGCGCCTCGTCCGTGTTCGCGCGCGCGGGGACCGCGTAGGCGAGCGTGGCACCGAACTGGGCCGGATGGTTCTCGTCCAGCACCGTGATGAAGTCCGAGCTCTTCGCGAGGAACGCGGGGTCGTCGGCGCACTGCTCGCACGACGGCGGCACCGCCTCGTCGAGGTTCGCCAGCTCGTCGAGGATGTGCGTGGAGAAGAGCAGCATCGCCGCGTCCCCCGCCATGTAGGCGGCGCGGGCGGACTCGACGTCGTGGTCGCCGGCGACCGACGAGTCGCGCAGCTCCTTGAAGTACCCGGCGGCCTCCGTGCACTCCGGCGAGTCGATGGTGACCTCGCCGTCGGACACAAGCTCGCAGCCCGCCGACTGGAAGATCGACTCGATGCCCTCCGTGCCCGAGGCGGTGCCGGACTGGGTACCGAGCGCGATGCCCGTGATACCGAGCTCGTCCTTGACGGTGGTCGCGGCCTCGGCGAGCTCGGCCACGCTGGTCGGCACCTCGACCCCTGCCTCCTCGAGCAGGTCGGTGCGGTAGGCGATGAGGTGCACCCAGCCGTCGCTCGGGACTGCTGCGACCGTGCTGCCGCCGTCGTCCTGGACCGTCACGGCGCCCAGCGCGTTCTCGTTGAAGGTCGCCGGGTCCAGCGCGTCCATGGCCTCCTGCACGACGTCCGTGTCGAGCAGCCCCTGGGCCTGCCACGACGTGATCTGCGAGGCGCCGGCGAGGATCACGTCCGGCACCTCGCCGGAGGCGGCACCGGTCACCAGCGCCTGGTCCTGGTCGGCGGCCGCGAGCGGGACGACGTCGACCTCGATGCCCGTCTCCTCCGTGAACCTGGCAGCCACGGCCTCCTGGGCGGCGACCCGCTCCGGCGTCGACTGCGGCGTCCAGAAGGTGATGGCGTCAGCCGGTCCCTCCGGCTCGGCGCTCGGGCCGCAGGCGGCGAGGAGAGTTGCGGCGGCGGTCAGTGCGACGACGACGGCGGACGAGCGGATGCGACGGTGCATGGTCCCTCCTCGGTGTTTGTGCCGGTGCGGGTGCCCCAGAGACTTCACCCGCGGAGGAAGTCAGTCAAGGCCGACGCGCGGTACGTCCACGACCCGTGCGTCGCCGACGGCGGGGGAGAGGGCGCCCGCTGAGGCGGCGGCGACGTCGGCCGTCAGGGTGTCCAGCTGCTCCCTCGGCACCAGCAGCCGCAGGTGCGCGACGGCGTCGTAGGCGGGCGCCTCCATCACCGCCCCGTGCGACGAGGCCCAGTCGCGCAGCACGTTGTCGATCCGGCCGGCGTCGCCGTGGGGGACGGGCACCTCCACCTCGTACAGGAGCTCGCGCCCGAGCAGTGCCCCGGCCCCGTTGGCGACGTCGAGGGCGCCGGCCACGGCGCCCGAGTACGCCCGGACCAGTCCGCCCGCACCCAGCTTGACGCCGCCGAAGTAGCGGGTGACCACGGCGACCAGGTCCGTCATGTCGCGGTGACGCAGGACCTCCAGCATGGGGACGCCCGCGGTGCCGCCGGGCTCGCCGTCGTCGGAGGAGCGGGCCGTCTGGCTCGCACCGTCGGCGCCGGTGCCGAGGACCATCGCGACGCAGTGGTGGCCCGCGTCCCACAGCTCCTTGCGGCGGCGCGCGATGACGGCGTCGGCCTCTGCGACGGTCGCGGCGGGTGCGAGGTGGGCCAGGAACCGGGACTTCTTGATGACCACCTCGTGGTCGACCGGCCGGGCGATGGTGCTGGGGAGGTCCACCGCACGAGGGTACGGGGACTTCGTTCAGGGATCGCCGACACGCTGTGTCTTCTCCATCGATTAATAGTGTGCCAAGCGTAGATTTCCACCATGACCAGCAACGATGCCACCTCACCACAAGCAAGGAGCGGGGACCTCGCCCGCTATCCGCGGCCGCCCGTGAGCCTCGAGGAGGCCGAGT
Source organism: Promicromonospora sp. NPDC050249 (assembly GCF_040656015.1). Classification (NCBI taxonomy): domain Bacteria; kingdom Bacillati; phylum Actinomycetota; class Actinomycetes; order Micrococcales; family Promicromonosporaceae; genus Promicromonospora; species Promicromonospora sp. NPDC050249. The sequence continues at coordinate 38,303 of NZ_JBFAKY010000033.1, forward strand.
GGGTCTGGCGTGAGCTCTCCACCGAGGCGATGCGCACGGGCGCGAAGCCCGAGGCGGTGCGGCTCGCGGTGATCACCGGCCTGGTGCGCGCGACGGGCGCGCGGTACGGGGACCTGCTACGGGTGCGCGTCGAGGACATCGACCTGGGGCCGGCCCGGGCGAAGACCTCGGACGGCAGCGTGCTGGTGCGGCACGGCAAGCACCGCACGCCTCGGCGGCACCTGCTGCCGGCCGACCTCGTCGTGCTGCTGAAGCACTGGATGGTCGTGCGCGAGGAGCTCGCGGCCGAGCTCGAGGGTTCGGTGCCGAGGGCGCTGCTGCTCACGGTCCATCACACGCACGACAACGGGACGACCGTCGCATCAGGCCTGCCGATCAGCCGGCAGGGGCTGGTGCTGTCGTGGCGGCGGTTCGTGCACCGGACCAACGCGCGCTACGGCGCCCTGCGCCCGCCGCTGCCCACCCGCTTCGAGCAGATCCGAAGAGCATGGATAGAAGCCTCAAGAGACTCCTGACCCGCACGCGGCTGTCAGGTGGTGGGGATGCCTACCAGCGGGGCCTGCTCGGTCGACGAGGGGAGCTCCGTGAAGCCGTAGCGGTCGTAGAACGAGCGGGCAGCGGTGTTCTCCGCCGCGTAGCCCAGGTGCACACCCGGCACGCCGCGCTCGGCGAGGGCGCCACGGAGCGTGTCGATGAGGCGCGAGCCCAGGCCACGGCGCTGGAGCACCGGGAGCAGGTCGATGTGCAGGTGAGCAGGATGCGTCGTCAGCTCGCCGTGGCGCAGGCCCCGGACCATGCGTTCCGGGTCCGCGCCGTCGTGCAGCAGCTGGGCCTCGGTGTAGGCGGGGTTCCGGCCGGTGGCCGGGCCGGGCGCGGGGTGCCGGGCGATGAAGCCCGGCGTCCACTCGCGGGCCCACCAGTCGACGAACGCCCGGGTGTCGGCGACGCCGATGATGTAACCGGCCGCGCGGCCCTCGTGCTCGACCACCCACGCGAGGTCCGGGGAGTGCTCCACGTACGGGAGCGCGTAGACGTCGGGCATGAGCAGGTCGGACGAGTAGACGCCGCGAGCGTCGCCGCCGGCAGCGGCGGTGCGGACACAGATGTCGGCGACGTCGGCACGGTCGGCGGCGCTGTACGGGCGGATGAATGGCTCGGTCACCCCGGCACCCTAACCTGCCTTACCAGGCGGCCGCGGGCCGCTCCCGGTCACGACTCGGGAATCGCCCCGGACGCCGACTCCAGGTGGGCGCGCACGAACCAGTGGAACTGCTCGAGCTCGTGCAGGTGGCCGATGAGCAGGTCGTTCGTCACGTCGTCCAGCTCGGCGATGTCGTCGGCGGCCTTGCGGTGCTGCGTGATCACGGAGTCGTAGACGTCGTCGAGCGCGGCCAGGTGCTTGGTGGTCGTGGCGCGGCCGAGGGGGTAGTCCTCCCAGTTCCGGGCGGCGACGAGCGCACCCGGCGTCCCGACCGGGACGCTGCCAAGGGTGGCGATGCGCTCGGCGATCTGGTCGACCATCGCCCGCACGGCGTCGACCTGCGGGTCGAGCATCTCGTGGACGCCGATGAAGTGCGGTCCCACGACGTTCCAGTGCACGTGCTTGAGCGTGAGGTGCAGGTCGTTCAGCGCGTGCAGCCGCTGCTGGAGGATCTCCGCGACCTCGGCCCCCTGCTCGGGGGTGAGCGACGGGACGGTGTAGCGGGGCAGCTTCGGGGACATGTCGGGTCCTCTCTTTCGGTGATCGGTCAGCTCGGCCCATCCTCACGCGAGGGTCGGCCGGTCGCCAGCGCGAGGAGCACGACCCCGACCAGGGCCAGCGCCGCGAGCAGGACGGCGGACGTCGCCGTCGTCCCGGAGGCGAGCACGGCGAGGGCGCCGAGGAGCCCGGTGGCGCCGAGGACCGTGGCGTCGCGTCGCCAGCCGGTGCGGAGGGCGGCGAGCTCGGTGTGTCCCTCGGGCGGGACGTGGGCCGCCCACCAGGTGGTGCGAACGAGGAGGTGGGCGAGCAGCGCGACGACGAGCGCCCAGGGGTCGAAGGGTTCGGTGGTGAAGCCCCAGAAGAGCACGGTCGCGACGACGACGACACCGCCGGCCGTGGCGGGGGTGGGGCGGACGACGAGGAGTCCGGTGGCGAGGAAGGCGATGATCCCGGTGACGCCGAGCGGGACGTCGGGGGTGCGGCCTGCGGCGGTGAAGAGCAGCAGCGGGGTGAGGGCGAGGAGGACGAGGCGGAAGACCCAGCCGCGGAGGGTGGGTCCGGTCTCGACGGTGACGGCGGGCAGGGGGCGCCGTCCGGGGTCGTCGAGGCGGAGCCTGAGGTGCTGGAGCCGTTCGGTGAGGGAGCTGGGGATCATGGGGTGCGTCCGGGTATGTGGCGTCGGGCTGCGTGGGCGAGGGCTTCGAAGCGGACGGCGGCCTGGTCCCGCTGGGATCCGGCCCAGCGGACGACGGGGACGCCCTCGCCGTCGAGGGCGGCGATCCGGTCCTCGCGTTCGAGGCGGCCGATGTGCCAGGCGATCGCGAGGTGGCTCTCGATGACGGGGTGGACGTCGGGGAGGGTGTCGATCACGACGACGGGGTGGCCCGCGGTGCGCCAGGTGCGGACGAGGTGCAGGGGGTCGTCGTCGAGGAGCGTGGTGAAGAGGTAGACGATGGCGTCGGCGGGGAGCTGCGGTGGGCGTACGCGGTGCGCGGACGCTGGGTCCTTGGGGTGGGCGAGAGCGAGCCCGTGCACGAGGCGGCGGAGGTGGCGCCGTCCGGCCGAGGGCGGGAGCGGACGGCGTCGGCGGGCGAGGTCCTCGAGGCCCACGCGGTCGCCCGCCTCGACGAGGGCGGTGGCGACCGAGGCCGCGGCGTGGCGCGCGAGGTCGAGCGACGTCGGCTCGTCGACCCGGATGGTGCCGTAGCCGCGCCAGGTGCGGACGTCGGGTCCTACCTCGTCGCGGGAGTCGACGACCAGTACCGCCGTCGCCTCGGCGGTGGAGTACGTGCGGCGGACGTAGAGGGTGTCGAGCTCGGGGGAGCGGCGGGCGGTGGTGCGCCAGTCGATCCGGCGCAGGCGGTCGCCCGGTGTGAAGGGGTGGATGTCGCGGAGCTCGGTGCCGTCGCCGAGGCGGCGTGACGAGTGTGGTCCGGTGAGGCCGCGCAGCCGTCGGGGCAGGGGCAGGCGGCCGAGTGGGGCGGCGCCGGGCAGGACGAGGCGGGTCGCGGCGCGGACCTGGGTCGGTTCCTCCTCCCAGGTGCCGTGCCGGGATCCGCGCAGGTCGACCGTGAAGGTCTGCTGGGGGCCGGTGCGGACGGACGAGAGACCGAGCGGCACCGCGCGGTCCTGGGCTTGTTCCCGCGCGTGATTCTGGGGCCGGGCCGCGAGCGTCAGGTGGGTGGTGCGGTGTCCGGGAGCGGTGATGCGGAGATGGACGACGTCGGCGCCGTCGTCGGCTCCTCCGCCGGAACCCGCGGCGAGCCGGAGGGTCGCCGCGAGCTCGCCCGGGGTGGTGGGGCCCGACGGTTCGTGCAGGTCCGCGCGCAGGGGTGTGGCGGGGCGGCCTGCGTGTGCCCAGGTGGCGGCGAGGAGGCCGGGTATGCCGATGAGCGCGATGTCGGCGCGGCCGGCGAGCACGCTCGTGGCGAGCAGGAGGATGCCGACCGTGACGGCGGCGGTGTACGCGGAGGTGGAGCGCCAGCCGTGGGGGCCGTCGACGGGGCCGCCGTAGGTCCGTCCGCGGGCGACGATGATGCCGCCGACGGTCATCGGGTGGGGACCGTGGCGGGCGTCGGGACGGTGTGCAGGAGGTCGGCGACGACGGTCTCGGGCCGGGTGGCCGAGGCCCACGCGGTGGGCGTGAGGGTGATGCGGTGCGCGAGGACGGGGATGGCTACGCGCTTGACGTCCTCCGGCAGCACGTAGTCGCGTCCGTCGAGGACGGCGACGGCGCGGGCGAGGAGCACGAGGTTCTGTGAGCCGCGGGGGGAGGCGCCGACCTCAAGGGCCTGGTGGCCACGGGTGGCGGCGGTGAGGTCGACGCAGTACCGGACGACGTCGGGGTCCACGGGGACCTGTTCGGTCCCGGCCTGCATGGCGCGGACGGTGGTGGGGTCGACGACGCGGCGGACGGAGGTGGCTTCCTGCCTGCGGGCGAGGCGGCGGGTGACGACCTCGGCCTCCTGGGCGCGGTCGGGGTAGCCGACGCCGAGGCGGACCATGAAGCGGTCGAGCTGAGCCTCCGGGAGGGGGTAGGTGCCCTCGTACTCGACGGGGTTGGAGGTGGCCAGTACGTGGAACGGGTTCGGCAGAGGGCGGCTCGTGCCCTCGATGGAGACCTGTCGTTCGGCCATGGCCTCGAGGAGCGCGGACTGGGTCTTGGGCGCGGTGCGGTTGATCTCGTCGGCGAGGAAGAGGCCGGTGAAGACGGGTCCGGGGCGGAACTCGAACGTGCGGGTCGCCGGGTCGAACACAGAGGAGCCGGTGATGTCCGCCGGCAGCAGGTCCGGCGTGCACTGGAGGCGCGCGAAGTCGAGCCCGAGGGCGGCGGCCAGCGAGCGGGCGGCGAGGGTCTTGCCGAGGCCAGGTACGTCCTCGAAGAGGACGTGTCCGCCCGCGAGGATGGTGGCCAAGGCCACCTGGAGCGCGTCGCGCATGCCGACGACGGCGGTGCCCACCTCGGTGAGGACCTGCTCACCCAGGGCTGCGACGTCGGCGACGGGCAGCGGTGCGGGGCTGGTCTCAGGGCCGGTGCGGTCAGGCATTGTTCTCCTCGGTGATGGGTGCTGGGCCGAGGCGGTCTATCGCCTCGAGCCAGGTCTGCACGGTGCGCGCCGTGGGGGGCTGCCGGGACTTGAGCTGGCGCAGGACGCGAGCGCCGAGCAGTCGTTCGGCGTCGGGTTCGGCTGCGGGGTCTGAGGGGTCGACGCCGTGTGCGCGGAGCCGGTCGGCGGCGAGCGCCCGGATGCGGCGGACGACCCGGTCGGTGACGCGGCCGTCGCGGCCGAATACGGACCAGCCGAGGTCGGACACGTCGTTGCGTCCGCCGGCGCGTGCCTCGATGGGGAGGTGGGGCCACTCGGGGTCGGGGATGGTGGTGTCGGTGGCGGACCACAGGATGCTGATCGCGGTGGCGACGGCCGCTGCGGCGATGGCGTGCCACGGGTCGACGACGTTCCAGTGGACGAGTCCGGCGGCGGCGAGGCCTGCGATGACGGTGACGGTGGTGATGCGCCGCCAGTTCCAGGACCTCACGCTCGGCCTTGTTCGCTGTCGGTGGGGCTTGTTGCGGGGTCGTCGACCGGGTCGTCGATGTCGAGGCTGCGTGCGATGTCCGCGAGCGCCGTTCGGGCCTGGGCGACGGCGGTTCGGTCGATGGGCCGGTCGGTGAAGCGGGCGCGTTGGTAGAGGGTGCGCAGGCGGGCGACGGCGGTTGGTGGTGCGGGGGTCTTGGCGAGGACGGTGCCGGTGAACTCGGTGGGGGTCTGGGCGGGGTCGCGGTGGGCGCCTGCGCGGGCTGCGGCTTCTTCGAGGGCTACCCAGGCGGCGACGACGGCGTCGCGGGGGCGGGCGTGGCCGTCGAGGTGGGCGAGGGCGCGGGTGACGGCGTCCTGGAGCTCGGGGAGGTCGACGGCGTCGTCGGGGGTTGCGGTGCCGGTGCCGCCGGTGAGGTTGTCGGGTGTGGTGTCGATCTGTCCGCGGAGGATGGTGAGGAGCTTGCGGGCGGCGAGGCCGAGGAGGGCTGCGAAGAGGAGGCCGAGGAGGACTGCGGTGATGAGGGCGATCCAGCGGGGGTCGCGGGTGGGTTCGTCGGGGGGCTGGGGTTGTGGGCTGGCGCTGGCGTCGGGGCTCGGTGGTGGCTGCTGTTGGGGCATGGAGAGCTCCGGGGTGGGCAGGTGGGGCGGGCTGAGGCGCCAGGGGGCGGCAGTGGCTGCGCCGAGGACCACGAGGGTGACCAGGAGGAAGGTGATGGTCAGCCGGGTGGTGGGCTTCATGGTGTGGGGGGCGTGCTGGTGGATGGGCTGGTGGTGAGCTGGTGGGCGTGGATGCCTGCCGCGGCCGCCGCGACGAAGGACGCGGGGTCGGCGTCGAGGTCGCGGCCCATGGTGCGCAGTCCGCCCGGTGCGGTGCGCAGGGTGTCGAGGATGGTGGTGCTGGTGGGGACGTCGACGAGGGTGTGGCGGGTAGCGGCGAGGGTTTTCGCCTGTTCGCGGATGCGGTGGGTGAGGGGCGCGCCCCAGGCGGGCAGGTCTTCCAGCCCGGTGTCCGGTGCGGGGACGGGGACGTCGGCCGGTGCGAGGGCGACCCTGGTGTACGCGGTCAGGGAGTGGTGGGAGATGCCGAGGTGGCGGTCGCGGGGGTCGGCTCCGGACACGCGCAGGGAGGCGACGGGGCGCCCGCGCAGGGTGGCGGCGGCGTTGACCGCTTCACCGGCGGCGACGCCGGAGTAGCCCCAGCGGGTCCCGGTCCCGAGGTTGCCGGGCCCTTGGGCGACGACGGCGACGTCGCACCCGGCGACGTGCCGGGCCGCGAGCAGGCCGGTGTGCACCGTCACTGCCTCCAGGTCGCCGCCGAAGGCCTGGCCGACGGTGACGCACGTGGTGAGCCAGTCGGCGTCGCGCAGGGCGGCTACCGTGCGGGAGAACGCGGCGGGCAGTGCACCGCCGTCGGTCATGACGTAGGCGATCCGCAGGCCCGTGGATCTGCCGGCGGCCGCGTGGGCGTGGCGCAGCCCGGCGACGACGGCGGGCAGTGCGGAGTGCAGGTCGGCGACGACCACGGGCATGCCGTCGAGGCTGTCGGCGTCGGCCAGGGTCGCGTGGTGGGGCGACTCCTGCTCGTCGACGCCGAGCACCATGGTCTGCAGGGGCGTGTACCGGGCCTTGACGAGGTGCCCCGGACCCGGGGCGGGGTCGGGTGGCAGGGGGGTGCCGGCCGAGGCGGGGCCCACCACCAGGGCGTACCCGCCGGTGCCCAGGCCGCGGGCGAGCGCGGAGACGTTCAGGAGCAGCGCGTCGCCCGGCCCGGGGTCGCCCACCAGGTCGGTGTACGCGAGGGCGCGCACCGTCACCGGCCCTGTCCCCGGCCCGGTGGCGTCACGTCCCGGCAGGGGGCGGTCGAGCGTCACCTCGAGCTCGCGTGCGCCCCGCCACGACCTGCCTGTGGAAATCACGGTCCCGATCCGCCACGTCATCACAGGGTGGAGGCTACCGAACGCTACGGTTGTCCTGATGTCCATCGATCCGCCCCCCAGCGCGCAGCCCGCGCCGTCACCCGCCTCGCCGTCCGCTCAGCCGGTCGGCCAGCCGCCCGGCCTGAACCCCGCCGAGCGGCTCCTGAACCTTGTCATCGCGCTCGTGAACACCAACGCGGCGATGACCAAGCAGCAGGTCCGCACCGCGGTGGCGGGGTACGCCGACGCGCCCAGCGACGAGGCGTTCGAGCGGATGTTCGAGCGCGACAAGGACATGCTCCGTGCCCTTGGTATCCCCGTCGTGACCGTCGGGACCGGTGGGCACACCGACGAGCTCGGGTACCGGATCGACCAGGACGCCTACGCGCTGCCGCCGATCGATCTCACCCCCGCCGAGCTGGGTGTGCTGTCGCTGGCGGCCCAGTTCTGGCAGGACAAGACCCTGCAGACGGACATCAACCGAGCGATGGTCAAGCTGCGTGCCGCGGGCGCCGGAGACCCCTCCGTCGACGCCCTGGCCGGCCTCGCGCCGTCCGTGCGCGCCGTCGGCGACGCCTACGGACCTCTCATGGAGGCGATAGAGGCCCGCCGCGCGGTGACGTTCAGCTACCGGGCCGCGTACAACGGCGCGGTCCTGACCAGGCACGTCGAACCCTGGCGCATCGCGGCGCGCGACGGCGGCTGGTACCTCATGTGCTTCGACCGCGACCGGCAGGCGCCCCGCGTGTTCCGCATGTCCCGCATCGAGTCCCGCGTCCGCATCACCGGCCCCGCCGGCGCCTACGAGATCCCCGACTTCGAGACCGACGTCATGCTCGGCAAGGCGCAGCACGGCGAGGTACGGGCGGCAGTGGTCGCCGTCCGCCCCGAACGCGCCGGAGCTCTGCGCGCCCGCGCCAAACCAGTGCCCGAGGGCGAACGCGAGGCCTACGGCGAGCGCCTGCCGAAACCTCTCGGGGCGTCGGCAGGCGACCGGGCGGGCGATCACGCCGGGTGGGACATCCTCGAGGTGCCCTACCGGTCCCTGTCCGGCATGGCGTCCGAGGCCGCGGGCTACGGGGCGGCGCTGGTGGTGCTGGAACCCGAACCGGTTCGGAACGAGACGCTGCGCAGGCTCACGGCTGCGGCGGCGCTGAGCACGGGAACGCAGGGGGTGTCCCGTGGCTGAGCGCGCGGACGACAGGCTGCTGCGCCTGCTGGGCATCGTCGCCTACCTCGACGGCGCGGGACCGGTGTCGGTGGCCGACCTGGCCAGGCGGTTCGGGACCACGCCCGCGCAGATCCAGAAGGACGTCGACGCCCTGTGGGTCTCCGGCACGCCCGGGTACTGGCCCGACGACCTCATCGACTTCGACGCCGCGTCCATCGACCGCGGCGTCGTGCACCTGACCGAGGCGCGGGGCATGACCAGGCCGCTGCGGCTCGGCACCCGGGAGGCCGTGGCGCTGGTCGCCGCGCTGCGCGCCATGAAGGCCACCGGCGCGGTCCAGGCCGACCCGGCCCGGTCGGCCGTCGTCGAGTCGGCGCTGCGCAAGCTCACCGACGCGACCGGCGAGGCGGCGAACGCCGTTGACGTGCGCCTCGCCCCCGGCGGGGACCGGCAGGTCGTGTCCGCGATCACGTCAGCGCTGACCGCACGCCACCGCCTGCGGATCCGGTACGTGACGTCCTCGGACGTCGTCAGCGAACGGGAGGTGGACCCCGTCCGGCTGCACACGCAGGACGAGTTCGCCTACCTCGCCGCCTGGTGCTACCGCGCCGCCGCGCCCCGCACCTTCCGGGTGGACCGCATCCTGGAGGCCACCGAGACCGACCTTCCCGTGCAGGACCACCCGGGTGTGGGGGAGCGGGCGGCCGAGATCGACTTCGCCGCCCTGTTCGCCGGCGGGTCCTCGCCGCTGGCGACCATCCGGTTCGCACCCCGGGCACGCTGGTTCGCCGAGGAGGTACCCGTCGAGTCGGTGCGCAACCTGCCCGACGGTGACTTCGAGGTCACCCTGCGCGTCACCAACCCGGGCTGGCTGCGCAGCACCCTGATCCAGCTCGCCCCGTACGTGCGGTCCGTGTCGCCGAGCTCCCTGGCCGACGACGTCGCGGGGACCGCCGCCGAGGCGCTGGCCCTCTACCGAGCAGGGCAGGAAACCGGGCCCGAAGCAGGTCCGGCGACCCGAGACGCAGCCACATCGGCAAATTCCCACTAGGCTTGGCGACCATGTGGTTCTGGGTGTGGACCCTGCTGACCGTAGGCAGCCTCGTCGGAGCGTTCTTTCTCGCCCGCTCTCTCTGGCGGTCGGCAAAGGGTCTGATGGAAGAGCTGGGACGAGCGTCGCGCCGCATCGGCGAGTCGAGCGACCGGTTGCAAGAGCTGTCCGACCGGGCACGGGAGGCCGCGGCCACGCGGCACGCGGGCCCCAGCCTGTTCGACGACGTGACGATCCACTACCAGCGCGTCAACGCGCAGCGCGCCGCCCGCGCCGGGCGCAAGGACGCGCGCCGGGCGCGGCACGTCGTGACGTGGCAGAAGTGGAAGCACTTCAACGACTGAACCGGCGGTTCCAGCGGCGTCCTGGCGCCCTTCCTGCGCGCGTTCACGGCCGCGGCCACCTGCAGTCCACCGGAGGGCTACCTTTGTGCCCCCCGCGTCCGCGTAGGATCGGTCATATCCGCACCGCACCGCGTATCAGTACCGCACCGTAAGGAGTCACCATGGGCGCTATGCAGCCGTGGCACTGGATCGTCCTGCTCGTCGTCGTCCTGCTGCTCTTCGGGTCCTCCCGCCTGCCGGGCCTGGCCAAGAGCGTCGGCCAGTCGATGAAGATCTTCAAGAAGGAGGTCAAGGACCTGCGCGAGGACGGCTCCGGGAACGCGGACAGCAACGTTGCTGACGCCCCGGGTGGGACGACCACCTCCAGCCCGAGCTCGACGGCCGGACCGGGCGCGAGCTCGAGCACCGACCAGGTACCGGGCTTGATCAACAACAGGGACCGCGACATCCCCAAGGCCTGATCGGTGGCACGCACTGGGCGGCCGTCCGACGGCCGCATGCCTCTGCTCGCGCACCTGCTCGAGCTGCGCAAGAGATTCGTCCTGATAGCGGTCGGCCTCGTGGTCGGCGCCATCGCAGGATGGCTGCTCTACGACCCGTTGCTGGTCCTGCTCCAGCGTCCCCTCGTGGTGGCGGAGGAGCTGCGGGGCAACGAGATGACCCTGAACTTCGCCGGTCCCATGGCGGCACTGGACCTGAAGATCAAGTCGTCCCTGTTCCTCGCCGTGTTCCTCACCTGCCCCTGGTGGCTCTACCAGGTGTGGGCGTTCATCACCCCGGGCCTGAACAAGAACGAGAAGAAGTACGCGTACGGGTTCGTCGGTGCCGCGTTCCCGCTGTTCCTCGGCGGCGCGTACATGGCATGGCTCGTGTTCCCGCACGCGATCGAGATCCTGTCCGGGTTCCTGCCGGACGACGCGACGGCGTTCACCAACGCCCAGGAGTACCTGTCGCTCGTGATGCGGCTGCTCATCGCGTTCGGGCTCGCGTTCCTGTCCCCGGTGCTGCTGGTGGGCCTGAACTTCGCGGGCCTCCTGACCGGCAAGGCGCTGCTGGCCGGCTGGCGGTGGGCGATCCTCGTCGCCTTCACGTTCGCCGCGATCATCACGCCGACACCGGACGCCATGACGATGATCCTCGTCGCACTGCCGATCTGCGTGCTCTACTTCGCCGCCGTCGGCGTCGCGCAACTGCACGACAGGAGCGTCGAGAAGCGGCTCGCTGCCGCCGAGCTCTGACCCGCCGGTCCGACCTGGCAATCTGACCTGGCAATCTGACTGACAGCCCCGGAGCGCGCCTGTCGCGCCCGGGGCTGTCGGTGAGTGACCGTAGGCTGTGCCCCATGAGCGACCTGAGCCCCGCCGAGCGGTACACGGCCTTCCGGTCACAGAGCCGTTCAGCGGCCGAGCACCCCGAGCTGACCCGCTTCCGGGAGGTCATCGGCTTCGAGCTCGACGACTTCCAGGTACAGGCCTGCGAAGCCCTCGAACAAGGCCGTGCCGTGCTCGTGGCAGCCCCGACCGGAGCCGGCAAGACGGTCGTCGGCGAGTTCGCCGTCCACCTGGCGCTGGCGTCGGACCGCAAGGCGTTCTACACCACGCCCATCAAGGCCCTGTCCAATCAGAAGTACGCCGACCTCGTGCGCCGCCACGGCATCGACAACGTCGGCCTGCTCACGGGCGACACCACGATCAACGGCGACGCACCGGTGGTGGTCATGACCACCGAGGTGCTCCGCAACATGCTCTACGCGGGGTCCCCGACCCTGGACGGCCTGGCGTACGTGGTCATGGACGAGGTGCACTACCTCGCCGACCGCTTCCGCGGCCCCGTCTGGGAAGAGGTCATCATCCACCTCTCCGACGACGTGCAGCTCGTCTCCCTGAGCGCCACCGTGTCCAACGCCGAGGAGTTCGGCGACTGGCTCGAGATGGTGCGCGGCGACACCGCCGTCGTCGTCTCCGAACGCCGGCCCGTACCCCTGTGGCAGCACGTCCTCATGTCCTCCCCGGAACCGCGCGGCAAGCCGCGCCTCCTTGACCTGTACGCAGGGCACGTCGACCCGACCGACCCCGGCACCAGCCCGCCCATCAACCCCGACCTGTCCGCCGCGTTCCGGTCCGGGCGCGGCGGCAACCGCCCCGGCGACTACCGGGGCGGCCCCGGCGGACGACGCGGCCGGGGCGCCGGGCGTGGACGCGGCGGGTACCGCGGCGGAGACTCACGCCGCAGCGACGACAGCTCAGGGGGCATCGGCCCGAACCGGCGCACCCCGCCGCGGTTCATCGTCATCGACGCGCTCAACGCCGACGCCCTGCTGCCCGCCATCTACTTCGTGTTCTCCCGCGCGGGCTGCGAGGCCGCCGTCGACCAGTGCCTCAAGGCAGGGCTGCGGCTGACCTCCCCGCAGGAGGAGGCGACCATCCGGTCCGTCGTGGAGGAGCGCACCGCCGCCATCCCACCGGAGGACCTCGACGTGCTCGGCTACTGGGCCTGGTCACAGGCCCTGGCCCGCGGCGTCGCGGCCCACCACGCCGGCATGCTCCCCGTGTTCAAGGAGACCGTCGAGGACCTCTTCTCGCGCGGCCTCGTCAAGGTCGTGTTCGCCACCGAGACCCTCGCGCTCGGCATCAACATGCCCGCCCGCTCCGTCGTCCTGGACAAGCTCGTCAAGTGGGACGGCACCAGCCACGTCCCCGTCACCCCCGGCGAGTTCACCCAGCTCACCGGCCGCGCCGGCCGCCGCGGCATCGACATCGAGGGCCACGCCGTCGTCGTCGACCACCCCGCACTGGACCCCGTGGCGCTGGCCGGCCTCGCGTCCAAGCGCCTCTACCCGCTCAAGTCCAGCTTCCGGCCCACGTACAACATGGCCGTCAACCTCGTCGCCCAGGTCGGCCGCGACCGCGCCCGCGAGGTTCTGGAGACCTCCTTCGCGCAGTTCCAGGCCGACCGCGGCGTCGTCGGCCTCGCCAAGCAGGCACAGGCGCACGCCGAGGCCCTCGACGGGTACGCCAAGGCCATGTCCTGCGACGTAGGCGACTTCGGCGCGTACATGGACCTGCGCCGCGCCATCAAGGACCGCGAGAAGGAGCTGTCGCGCGCCGCGTCCGGCGCCGAACGCGCACAGATCGTCGCCTCCCTGGAGGCGCTGCGCCGCGGCGACGTCGTCGAGGTCCCGACCGGACGACGGCGCGGGTACGTCCTCGTGCTCGACCCGGGCGAACCCGGCGGGTTCGACGGACCGCGCCCCACGGTGCTCACCCAGGAACGCCAGGTCAAGAAGCTCACCCTCGCCGACGCACCCGCCGGCCTGGAGACCGTCACGACCGTCAAGATCCCCAAGGCGTTCAACCCCCGCAAGCCCGACGCCCGCCGCGACCTCGTCTCCTCCATGCGCAACGCACTGGGCGCCCTCGCCGACGACATCCCCTCCGCCCACTCGACCAGCACCCCGCGCGGGGCCGCCGCACGCGGTGGCAGGTCCCCGGTCGGGCGCCGGTCGGACGCCGCGACCGACGCCGAGCTCGCCCGGCTGCGCAAGGCCCTCAAGGCGCACCCGTGCCACGCCTGCCCCGAACGCGACGACCACGCGCGATGGGCGGAACGCTGGAACAAGCTCAAGCGGGAGCACGACCAGCTCGTGCGCCGCGTCGAGGGCCGCACCGGGTCCATCGCCCGCACCTTCGACCGCACCCTCGACGTGCTGCTGACCCTCGGCTACCTGCAGCGCACCGACGCCGGCACCCGGTCGGACACCGGCCTGCAGGAGTCCGGCAGGATCCGGGTCACCGACGACGGCCGCTGGCTGCGCCGCCTCTACGCGGAGAACGACCTGCTCCTGGCCGAGTGCCTGCGCCGAGGGGCGTGGGACGGCCTCGACCCCGCAGGCCTGGCCGCCGTCGTCTCCACCGTCGTGTACCAGTCACGGCGCGACGACGCACCCGACCCGTACATCCCCGGCGGACCCACCGGGCGCCTGGCCGCCGTGCTGGACGAGACCCAGCGAGTCTGGTCCGAGGTCGACGACCTCGAAGAGGCGCACGGCATCGAGGCCACCGGCCCGCTCGACCTGGGACTGGTCGGCGCGATGTACCGGTGGGCGTCCGGCAAGAACCTCGACAGCGTGCTGCGCGGCTCCGACCTCGCCGCCGGCGACTTCGTGCGCTGGTGCAAGCAGGTCATCGACGTGCTCGACCAGCTCGGCGGCGCCGCGCCGTCGGACAAGCTGCGCACCACGGCACGCAAGGCGCAGGACGCGGTACTGCGCGGGGTGGTGGCGTACTCGAGCCTCTGACGGCGGCATCGGGCGGGCTGGTCGCATACGATTTCCACCGTGAGCCAGCCCGCCCGATCCATCCTGTACCGCAACGGCGTCATCCACTCGTCGACGGACCCCTTCGCCGAGGCGATCCTCGTCGACGACGGCGTGGTGGCCTGGCTCGGCGCGAACGACACCGCCGCGGGCCTCGCCGCCCGCGCGGACCGCGTGATCGACCTCGACGGCGCGCTGGTGACCCCCGGGTTCGTCGACGCGCACGCCCACGTGCTGGAGACCGGCCTGGCGAGCGACGCCGTGGACCTCACGCCCGCCGGGGGAGTGCACACCCTCGCCGACGCGCTGGCCGCCCTGCACGAGGGCGCCCGGCGGCTGGCCGCCGCCGACCCGTCCGGCGACCAGGTCCTGCTCGCCTTCGGCTGGGACGAGCAGGCCTGGCCCGAGCAGCGCACGTTCACCCGGCAGGAGCTCGACGACGCCTGCGGCGGCCGTCCCGTCTACGCGGCACGCGTCGACGTGCACTCGGCCGTCGTCTCCAGCACGATGGCCGCCCGCGCCGGCATCGAACGCGACCCCGCCTGGACCGGCATGGGCATGTCCGGCTCCGGCTGGTCCGACGCCCCCGTCGACACCGGCCTCGTCACCGCCGACCTGCACCACACGGTGCGCGCCGTCGCCCACACGCTCTCACCCGAACGCCGCACCCGCCTCTACCGCGAGACCCTCGCCGCATGGGCCACCCGCGGCATCGTGTCCGTGCACGAGATGAGCGGCGCCCACCTCGACACCCGGGCCGGCCTCGCCGAGCTGTACGCGATGACGACGGGTCCGGTCAGCACCGGCTCGACGAGCGCACAGTACGTGCCCGATCCGGACGTCCCCGCCCTGCCGCACCTGGTCGCCTACCGCGGCGAGCTGTGCCGCACCACCGACGACGCCCGCGCTCTCCTCGCCGAGCTGCCGTTCCTCACCGGCATCGGCGGGGACCTCAACGTCGACGGCTCCATCGGATCCCGCACCGCCGCCCTGCGCAGCCCCTACTCCGACCTGCCGCTGGACCCCTCGTCCGCGTCCTTCTCCGGCGCGCTGACCCACGCCGACGGCAGCCCGTGGACCGGCAACCTGTACCTGACCGCCGAGCAGATCGCCCACCACCTGGCCGCCGTCCAGGGCGTCGGCATGCAGGGCGCGTTCCACGTCATCGGGGACCGCGCGATGGACACCATGGTCCTCGGGCTCCAGATCGCCGCCCAGCTGACCGGCGACAGCGCGGTACGCGCCGCGCACCACCGCATCGAGCACGGGCTGTTCGTGGACGCGACGACGCTCGCCGCACTCCTCACGCAGGGCGTCGGCCTGTCGGTCCAGCCGGCGTTCGACTCGTCCTTCGGCGGCAGCAAGGGCGTCTACGCGACCCGCCTCGGCCCCCTGCGTGCCGGATCGCTCATGCCGTTCGCCGACCTCGCCCAGGCCGGCGTACCGCTCGCGTTCGGGTCCGACACCCCGGTCACCCCCGTGGACCCCTGGCAGGGCGTGCGCGCGGCGACCAGCCACGAGGACCCCGACCAGCGCATCTCCGCCGGTGCCGCGTTCCGCGCCCACACCCGCGGCGGCTGGCGCCTCGCCGGCCTCGACCACACGGGCGCCGGACAGCTGCGGGTCGGCGCGCCCGCGCACCTCGCCGTCTGGCGCGCCGAACGGCTCGGCGTGCAGGCCGCACCCGGCCGCCTCAGCTCCTGGAGCGAGGAGGCCCGCGCGGGCACGCCCCTCCTGCCGGACCTCGCCCCGGACGCCGCCCAGCCGGAATGCCTGCACACGATGCGTGACGGCGTCATCCTCCACGACACGTTCTGACCATCAGCCTGGCTGGAGGCCGGCGGTAGGCTGCGGGCGTGCGTCTGCCCGAGCCGTCCCGGCTGCTGTCCCTGTTCCTCACGGTGCCCGGCGGCCTGCTTCTCTGGAGCGCGTTCCCCGACGCCGGAGCGTGGCCCGCCGCCTTCGTCGCCGTCGCCGTCCTGTACTGGTCGCTCGGCCGGGACAGCGCCTGGTGGAACTTCCTGATCGGCCTCCTGTTCGGCCTCGCCTTCTTCCTGCCCCACCTGTGGTGGGCTCACGAGTCGACAGAGACCGCGCCATGGATCGCCATGTCGACGGTCGAAGCCCTGTTCCTCGCGGTGTTCGGCGCGCTGTGGACCTGGGTACGCCGCGCGAGGTTCCTGCGCCGCCGCGGCTGGCGGCTCGCCGCGGCGTTCTCCGTGCTCTACGTGGCGGTGGAGCAGTGGCGCGCCGAGGTCCCGTTCGGCGGGTTCCCCTGGGGCCGCCTCGCGTGGACGATGGCGGGCACCCCCACCGGACGCGCCGCCTGGCTGGGCGGCACGGTCGCCGTGAGCCTGCTCGTCGCGTTCGCGGGCGTGCTGCTCGCCCTGGCCGTGGCCGGCCTGGTCCGCGCTGCCCGGCTCCGCGTCGCACCAGGTACTGCGCCGGGTGCCGCACCGGCGAGCACCATCGGGTCGGACGACGGTCCGCGGCACACGCGGCACAGCACCCCTGGCCGCGAGGTACGCCGCGCCGCCGGAGCCCTCGCGCTGGGTCTCGCGGTCGCCGTCGCGCCGCTCGTGCTGCCGCTGGCGACGTCCGCGAGCGCCGGCGCCGTCGGGACGCCGGACGGGGCCGAGGTGTACGACGCCGGGAGCGACCTGGCGGAGGACGGGACGTTGTGGGCCGGTGCCGTGCAGGGGAACGTGGGGGAGCCGGGGCTGGGTGCTTTCGCGAACCGGGCGGAGGTGCTGAACAACCATCTCGAGGGTACGTACGCGCTGGCCGAGGACTTCGCGGGTGAGCTGGACGTGGTGCTGTGGCCGGAGAACGGCAGTGACCTGGATCCGCAGACGGCGCCGGACGTCGCGCGGGGGTTGGACGCTGCGGCGACGGCGGTGGGGGCGCCGATCCTGGTGGGGGCGCAGGAGTTCCCTCAGGCGGGTGGGCGGTACAACGTGTCGTTGCTGTGGCAGGCGGGCAGCGGTGTGATCGGGCGGTACGCGAAGCAGCATCCGGCGCCGTTCGGTGAGTACATCCCGATGCGGCCGTTCCTGCGGCTGCTGTCGGACCAGGTGGACCGGGTGACGACGGACATGATCGCGGGGGTGAACCCGCCGGTCGTGGAGGTGCCGAGCCGGTTGGGGCAGGGCGGGTACCGGATGGGGACGATCATCTGTTTCGAGGTGGCGTACGACGAGATCGTCCGGGACGCGGTCCTGGAGGGTGCGCAGGTGCTGGTGGTCCCGACCAACAATGCGTCGTTCGGGTTCACGGCGGAGTCGACGCAGCAGCTGGCGATGTCGCGGATGCAGGCGATCACGACGGGTCGGGCGACGGTGCAGATCTCGACGGTGGGGGTGTCGGGGGTGATCACGCCGGACGGCACGGTGGTGCGGCGTACGGGGTTGTTCACGGCTGACGAGTTCGTGACGCACCTGCCGTTGCGGTCCTCGATCACGCCCGCGGTGGCTGCGGGGTACTGGCCGGGCTGGGTGGTCGGGGCTCTGGCGGTGGCCCTGGTCGTGGCGGGGCTGGTGGGCAGGCTCGGTGCGCGCAGGCGGGACCGTGCTCAGGCTGCGGAGTAGGCACGGGTAGACGTGGGTAGACGCTGAACGACCGTCGGGTCCGGACCATGTGGTCCGGACCCGACGGTCGTT